>VGXR01000012.1 GCA_016873255.1 Planctomycetota bacterium | reverse complement strand
ACCTCGGGCGAGTCCTTCTCGAGCGGCTCCAGCCAGCGGTAGTCGTCGGTGACCTTGGTGCCGGCGTAGTCGTCGGTGACGGGCGCGGCCTTGGTTTGCGGCGGGATGGCGAACGTTGCGGCGAGTGTTGCGGTGATCAGCATGCGCCCAAGGTACGCCAAGTCCGGGAGGCAATCAGGCCCGGGCCGCGAGCCGGAGCACCTCGGTGAGCGCCGAGTTCGACTGTCCGGCGCGCACGAGCCCGATGAAGGCGGGCTCGAACCCGGCCCGGAACAGCGATCGGGCCGGAAGCGCGTCCGCGAGGAATTGCCCCTCTTGAAGCGCCCGCAGCGACTTCGCGACGCGAGTGCGAAGCGGGCGGCGGAGCTCGATGGCGGCGCAACGAAGGCTGCCGAGGACGTCGCCGCTCAGCGCCTGGGCCCCGGCAAACGCAAGCGCAAACCTGCGGGTGGTTCCCCTGAAGGCTGCGCTGGGACGGAGCCCAGCCACGGACTGCTGGGCCTGGCGCATCAGGAGGTACTGCCTCAGCGCCTCCGAGACGCCGAAATTCGGCTCGCCGAGCCTGATGTACTCGATCGACATGTCGCCAAACAGCCGTCGATGACGCCGTATGGCGTCAAGCATCGAGGTGCCACCGTTCACATCGATCGCGAGGCACGCAAACGCATGGCCGACCGATCGCCTGAAACCCGAGGCCGCGAGGTCGTTCACCGCTGCCTGGAAGCTGATCCGTCTCGAGAGCAGCGTCTCGAGCATGGTGAGCGCACGATCGCCGCTTCGGGTCCCGCGGCGGACCTCGGCCAGACCGGAAGTCCGGAGGTACCAGGCCGCGGTGAACGCATCGTGGTCGTCGACGTCGCGGTCGATGGACTTGTCGATGGACCTGTCGATGGACCTGTCGAGCGAGTCGCTGTACCGGGCCCACTGTCGCTCCTGCGACTGCTCCTGCATGAATGATGGAGCCGGCTCGGCCCGTGCGTCGCGGTGGTCCGGCGGGGCGTGATTCGTGTTCGGGATCGGACGGAGCGCTTCGATCTCGTGCACTTCGAGTCCGTAGCTTTGGAGCCACTCCTCGACTTCGGCCATCGAGGCAGCTTCTGTGGAATCGCAGACCTCGACGCCCGTGCAGTCGTACGCCCGGTATTGGAAGGTTGGCATCTCGGAATTCCTTGCTTCGGCCACGAATGCTAGCGGCCGAGCGGGGCCTCGGTCAACGAGATTGGGGCCCCCCTCACCCCGCGATCACGTCCGGCATCTCGAACAGCCCGGCCGTCAGGTTGCGCGGCCCCCGCTCGGTGACGAGGACGTCGGCCTCGTAGTGGACGGCGAGCGATCCGTCGGCGGTCCAGATGGGCCACTCGCGGCCCTTGGTGCGGGTCTCGGTGGTGCCGACGGCGATCATGGGCTCCACCGCCACGATCATGCCGGGCTGCCAGGGCTTCCAGGCCTCGCCCCATTCGCCGGGATACGTGGGCACCACGTTGGAGACGAACGGCGGGCCGTGCAGGCTGCGGCCGATGCCGTGCCCGCCGAGCCCGCGCACCAGGTGGAAGCCGCACTCCTTCTCCACGTGCTGCTGCACCGCCTTTGCCCAGTCGATGAGCGGCCGGCGCGGCTGCATCGCGGCGATGCCGCGGCGGAGGCTCTCCTTGCCGCTCTCCATCAGCGCGCGCACCAGCTTGTCGGGCTCGCCGAACGAGTAGGTCCACGCGGCGTCGCCGATCCAGCCCCTGTGGCGGACGCCGATGTCGATGGAGAGCAGGTCGCCCGCCTGCACGGGGTCGCGCGTCATGGTGTGCGTGCCGTGGACGACGCACGCGTTCGGGCTGAGGCAGGCGTGGCTCGGGTAGGGCGGGTGGCCGCGCACCTGGTAGCCGAGGAAGCAGCTCTCGCACCCGAGGTCCGTGAGCGCGCTGCCCACGAACGAGTCGATCTCCGCGAGCGTCAGCCCGGTGCGCAGGAACCCCGCGAGGCGGCGGTGCACCTCCACCACGCGTTCCGCGGCGGCCTCTGCATGGGCGATGTCCTTCGGGTCGGTGATGATCACGGGGCGCGGGATGCTACGGGTTCAGGCCACGCGCACGGACACGTCGCCGCCGAGGACGGTGACGTCGGGGCCCGGGCCCGAGACCTCGTGGGCGTAGGCGCGCTCGTCGCGGTGCGGCAGGAGCTGCAGGTCCGCGCGCATGCCGGGCAGGATGGCGCCCGTCTCGTGCTGCAGGCCGAGGACGCACGCGGCGTTCCAGGTGACGGCGCAGATCGCCTCGGCGGCGGTGAGGCGCATGTGGCGGCCGGCCAGCGCTGCCGCGAACTGCGCGCTCGGGCTGGGTGCGCTGCCCGGGTTCCAGTTGCTCGCCACCGCCAGCGCGCCGCCTTGGTCGATGAGCGATCGCCCGTCGGCGAAGCGGCCGTCGAGCGCGAACCCGCACACCGGGAGCGCCACGCCGATGGCGCGGCTTGCCGCAAGCGCGGCGATCCCCTGCGGCGTGCTCGCCTCCAGGTGATCGACGCTGCGCGCCCCGAGCTCGAGCGCCAGCTCCAGCCCGCCGAGCGCGTTGAACTGGTCGGCGTGGATCCGCACGTCGAAGCCGAGGCGCCGCCCCTTTGCGAGGAGCGTCCTGCACATCTCGACGGTCCATGCGCCTTCCTCGCAGTAGCAGTCGACCGCCATGCCCGGCACGCGGTCGGCGATGCGCTCGAGCAGCGCGCACATGTCCTCGAGCTGCGCGGGACTGTCCTTGTCGAGCGCATGCCCGAGGAGGAGCGTCGGCACCACCGGCGCCGGCCACACGCGGCGCACCGCGAGGATGGCCTCCAGCATCTTGAGCTCGGTGGCGGCATCGAGCCCGTAGCCGGTCTTCACCTCGACGGCGCCCGTGCCCGTGGCGCGCATCTCGGCCAGGCGCTCGGCCAGCCGCGACGCGAGCGCATCGCGCGGCGCGGCGCGCACCGCGGCCACGGTGCTCAGGATGCCGCCGCCCGCCTTCAGGATCTCGAGGTACGAGGCGCCCGCGCGCTTCAGTTCCCATTCGCCCCAGCGCTCGCCCGCCCAGCAGGCGTGCGTGTGGCAGTCGACCGCGGCAGGCATCAGCACGCGGCCCCGGGCATCGAGCCGCATGGCCGCGGCGCGCGACACGGCGGGGCCGTCGCCGACGGCCGCGATGCGGCCGCCCTCCACGATCACGTGCCCGCGCGCGAGCGTACGCAGCTCGCGCATCGCGCCGCCGCGGCGCGCGCCGCCGTCGGCGGGAGGCTCGCACGTGACGATGCGCGCGTTCTCGATGGCGATCGGGCCCTCGGCCATGCCTCGACACTACCATGAACGCATGGAGATCTTCGTCATCCGCCATGCCAAGGCCGAGGAACGCGACCCCGAGGCGTGGCCCGACGACGCGGAGCGCCCGCTCACGCGCGACGGCGCGCGCGAGTTCGAGCGCGTGGCACGGCAGCTCGGGCGCTGGCGCGGGTCGGTCGACATGCTCCTCTCGAGCGGGCACGTGCGCGCGTGGGACACCGCGCGCATCGTGCGCGCCAAGGCCGGGTGGCCGAAGCCCGTGCGGACCAAGCTCCTCGAGGCCGAGGGTGCCGGCGCCGCGGCGGCGGCGGTCGCGTTCCTCTCCGAGCAGCCGGCCGATGCCCGCATCGCGCTCGTGGGCCACGAACCCATGCTCGGCGAGGTGGTTGCGTCGCTCTGCGGGGGCGGCGGTGCGCTTCGGCTCGAGTTCCGCAAGGGCGCTGTCGCGTGGCTTCGCGGCGAGCCCGGGGCCATGGCGCTCGCGGGGCTCCTGGTGCCGGGCATGCTGCGTCGCTGAGCCGCGGCGGGCAGCCGTCGCGCCCCGGGGGCGTGGTATAACTCCGCGCGTCCATGGAACTCCCCCCGAACAGGAAGAAGTCCCCGCTCGTCGAGGTCGCGTGGGACGGTCCCGTCGTCCAGATCAAGTTCGCCGGCCCGAACATCGGCCAGCGCGAGACGCCGATCATCCAGGAGGACATCGGGCCCTACCTCAAGCTCAAGACCATCAAGTTCCTGGTGCTCGACCTGAGCGCCGTGAGCTTCATGAGCTCGATGGGCCTGAGCATGTTCATCGGCGCGCGCAACGCCGCCGCGGCCGTCGGCGCGCAGCCCGTCCTCTACGGGCTCAACAAGGACCTGAAGAGCCTGATGGCCATGATGAAGATGGACAAGCTCTTCAAGGTCGTCGACTCGCAGGCCGACCTCGCGAAGATCATCGGCAAGTGAACGACGCCGGCTGATGCCCGGCCGGTGGACGCGGCACGCGCCCCCGCCCCGGCCTTCCCGCGCCGCTCAGTACGCGAAGCCCCAACTCGGGAGGTCGCCCTCGGGGAGGGTCTTGGTGGACTTGGCCGCGTCGAACGTCTGGCTGGCGCGGAACATCCGCCACTCCGGGGCGAGACGCACGCCGTACACCACGATGTCCGCCTTGCCGCGGTCCTCCGGGCGCAGCGCGCGCGCCTCGCCCTTCTGCACGGTGACGGTGAGGATGCGGGTGAGCGGGGCGCGTGCCTGGATCTCGCTGACCAGCCCGCCGTCGTATTCCGAGTGGAACTGGCCCACGAGGTGCACGACCTTGGCGCCGGAGGGCAGGTCCCGCATGGCGCGCACCACCGAATCGGCCATCGTGGCGTCCCACAGCCGCTGCGAGCGAAGCACCTCGTCGACGCGCTCGTCGGCGGGCGGCTCGCCGTCGCCGGTCATGAAGTCCTTGAAGCGCGCCCGGTAGGTCTCGGGCGGGTCGCGTTCGGGCAGCGAGAAGAGCGCGCGCTGCTCCGCGGGCAGCGCCTCGAGCGCCTCGTAGCCCTCGGTGCGCGCCATGCGCACGTACTCGCGCGGGGCGTTTGCGGCCACGACCGGGCAATGGTTGGCGCGCGCCGACTCGATGACGGGCTGGTAGAAGCCGTCCCACGAACCCTTCGAGGCCCAGTTGCGGCTCTCGGTGCGGTCGACGAACTCGTCCTTCGTGATCTCGCCGCGCAGGTACGCATCGACGATGGGCTGCTCGTCGCGCTCGAGCATCTCGAGCGACACCGCGCTGCCCGGCCACGTGGCGATGATCTCGGCCACCACCGCCTGCTGCACGAGGTGCGCGTTGGCGTCGTCGTGCTGCTCGCCGACGATGACGATGTCCGCCCAGCGGATGCCGACGGCGAGCGAGTTCCAGTCGACCGGGGTGCCGGTGTCGCCGCGGAACATCGCCAGGCTGCGCGGCCCGCTCTGCACGCGCGGGGTCAGCGTGGAACCGGGCTCCGGCGCCCAGTACCAGAAGGGGTCGTCGTAGGGGTTGCGCGTGCACGAGGCGGCCGCGCAGAGGGCGGCGGCTGCGAGGATGGCGCGAGGGAGGCGGCGCATCGGGCCCGGGAGTGTAGGTCTCGGTCAGGCTGCGGGTGGCGCCGCACGACTTTGGTGTTACCGTTCGGGGATGCCGCTCCCTGCCGCCGCTCTGGCCTCCTCCGTCCTGGCGGCTTCGGCCCTGTCCTCCGACGCGGGACGCCCGTTCCGCGACCACGTGGTCGTCCGGGTGCACGCGGCCTCCGTGCGCGAGGTGCAGGCGGCGCTTGCGCTGACCGACGACCTGTGGTCGCACGGTGCCGGCATCGGCACGTTCGACATGCGCGTCGCGCCCGCGCAGCGCAAGGCGCTCGAGGCCGCGGGCATCCGCCACGAGGTGCTGATCCCCGACCTGGAGGCACGCATCGACGCCGAGCACGCGCGGCTCTCGCGCCCGCCCGAGGGCGGGGTGGCGGACGACGCATGGTTCCTCGACTTCAAGGACCTCGCCGCGGTCAATGCGCGCCTCGACGCGTACGTGGCCGCGAACCCGGCGCTCGTGCAGCCCGTGGCAGTGGGCACCACCTTCGAGGGCCGCACGATCCGCGGCATCCGCATCTCGCGTGCCGCCGATCCCGCGAGCGCCCCGGCGTTCCTGTTCAACGGATGCCAGCACGCCCGCGAGTGGGCCACTCCCATGACCGTGATGTACATCGCCGACCGGCTGGTGGAGGGCGCGTTCTCGGATCCGAGGCTCGCGGACCTGCTGCAGCGCTCGGCCGTCTACCTGGTGCCTGTCGTGAACGCCGACGGATACGTGCACTCGTGGGCATCGACGGCCAATCGGCTGTGGCGCAAGAACCGGCAGCCCAACGCGGACGGGTCCGTCGGGACCGACCCCAACCGCAACTGGGGATACGGATGGGGAGGCGTCGGCGCGAGCGCCGTGCCGGGCAACGACACCTATCGCGGGACCGCGCCGTTCTCGTCGCCCGAAGTCGCGGCGATGCGCGACTTCTATGTCGCACGCCCGCAGATCCTGGCGTCGATCGACTTCCATTCGTACAGCCAGCTCCTGCTCTGGCCGTGGGGCTGGACGGGCGACCCGTGCCCCGACGATGCCGCCCACCGCGCGGTCGGCCTGGCGATGCGCGACGCGATCGCCGCGGTCTCCGGGCGTTCCTACGCCCCGGGCCCGATCTACTCCACCATCTATCCCGCGTCGGGCGGCTCGGTTGACTGGTCGTACGGCGACCAGGGCGTGCTGAGCTACACCATCGAGGTGCGCGACACCGGCACGTACGGGTTCGTGATGCCCCCCGCGGAGATCCTCCCCAACGCGCGCGAGAACCTCGACGCGGCGCTGGCGATGATGGAGGCGACGCTCGACCCCGCGATCGTGGCGCCGAACGGCGACCTGCCGTCGGTGCTCGCTGCCGGCCAGCCGACGACCGTGTCGATCGCCGTCACGCCGACCACCGGCGCGGTGATCGGTGCTTCGCTGCGCGTGCGGTACGCCGGCGAGTCCGCCTTCTCCGCGATTCCCATGTCGGCCGGCGCGGGCACGTTCACCGCATCGATCCCGGCCGCGCCGTGCGGCCGGACCGTGGAGTACTGGTTCGAGGTGGCGTGCTCGGAGGGCACCGTGGCCTATCCGTCCGGGGCGCCGGCGGCCGTGCTTGCGGCGCTTGCGCAGGAACGCATCGTGCGCTTCGAGGACACGTTCGACGCCGCGGGAACCCCGGCATGGTCCGTGGGGGCGGCGGGCGACAACGCGACCGCAGGCCTCTGGGTGCTCGTGGACCCGGTCGGCACCGCCGCGCAGCCGGAGGACGACCGAACTCCCGCGCCCGGAACGCGCTGCTGGGTCACCGGTCAGGGCGTTGCCGGCGGGGCGGTGGGGGCGGCGGACGTCGACGGCGGCATCACGACCCTTGTCTCGCCTGCGCTCGATGGCTCCGACCTCTCGGCGGAGCTCGTGTACTGGCGCTGGTACTCCAACAGCCAGGGCGCGGCGCCCAACGAGGACTCGATGCCCGTGGAGTGGTCGTCCGACGGCAGCACATGGTCCTTGCTCGAGGACGTCACGGCGAACGCGGGCGCGTGGGTCGAGGTGCGGCGGTCGCTGGCTTCGTTCCTGCCGGCGCCCGGCGCGTTCCGCGTCCGGTTCCGCGCGCGCGACCTCGGTGCGGGCTCGGTGGTGGAGGCCGGGGTGGACGACGTGCGCGTCGAGCGCACGGGCTGCCAGCACGCGCCCGCCGACATCAACCGCGACGGGCGGATCGACGGCTCGGACCTGGGCCTGCTGCTCGGCGCGTGGGGAAGCGGCGGGCTGCCCGCAGCGGATGTCAACGGCGACGGCACGGTCAACGGGTCCGACCTCGGGCTGCTCCTCGGCGCCTGGACTGCCTGATCCGCGCCGTCAGGCCACGCGGCCGTCGGCCAGGTGCACGGTGCGGTCGGCGCGCGCGGCCACCCACTGGTCGTGCGTGACCATCACCACCGCCAGCCCGGCGCGGTGCTGCTCGGCGATCACCTCGAGCAGCGACTCGCCGCTCCTGGCGTCGAGGTTGCCGGTGGGCTCGTCGGCGAGCAGCACCTCGGGGTTTCGCATCAGCGCGCGCGCGATCGCCACCCGCTGGCGCTCGCCGCCGGAGAGCTCCGCGGGCCGGTGGCGGAAGCGGTGCGACAGGCCGAGGCGGTCGAGGAGCGCGCGCGCACGCTCGCGGACCTCGTGCCGGCGCCGCGACCACTCGATCATGCCCACGCCGACCGTCGCCGGCAGCATCGCGTTCTCGAGCACCGTGAGCTCGGGAAGCAGGTGGTAGAACTGGAACACGAAGCCCACGTGGTCGTTGCGGTAGCGGTCGAGGCGGCGCGGGGAGTAGCCCACGATCTCCTCGCCGCGGAACGCGACGTGGCCGCGGTCGGCGCGGTCGAGTCCGCCGAGGATGTGGAGCAGGGTGCTCTTTCCGCTGCCGCTCGACCCGAGGATGGACACCCACTCGCCGGGATGCACCGCGATGGAAGCTCCCTTGAGGACCGGCACCTCGACGCGTCCCAGGCGGTAGGTGCGGTGCACGTCGCGCGCCTCGAGGATGGGGCCCCCCGCGACGGGCGCGGCGGGTGCGTGGGGCTGGTGGCCGGAGGAGGTCATCGCGCGTTCATTCGTAGCGCAGCGCGCGCACGGGGTCGATGTCGGCGGCCCGCGCGGCGGGCACGGCGGCGCCGAGCACGCTGAACACCGTGGCGCCGATGCAGGTCACCACCGCGTTCGTCCAGTCCATCTGGCTGGGGATGGTGGCGAAGTAGTAGACGGCCGGGTCCCACATGAGGAACCCCTGGTGCAGGTACAGGCCCGTGCCGATGCCGGCAAGCACCAGCGCCGCCACCGAGTGCAGGAGCGTGGCCAGGACGCGCGAGGCGACGAGGGCGCGCAGCGCCATGGTGCCCGCGAGCGCGGCAAGCAGGTAGGCCGCGATCCACGACCACGCGGGCGCGTCCTCTCCGAGGGCCATGTGGATGTCGTTGATGTTGCGGATGATCAGCCATCCGAGGCCTGCGCCCGCGAGCGAGCCGACGGCACCGATCACCAGCCCGTACGCCAGGAAGATGCGGAGCACCCCGAGACGCCCTGCGCCCACGGCGCGCAGGATGCCGACGTCGCGGGTCTTCTCGCTGACGATCGACCAGAAGATCGCGAGGATCAGCCCGGCGCACACGAGGTACGTGAGCGAGAACAGGATGCGCATCATCTGCCGCTCGCGCTCCACCGGCGCGATGATGTCGCGCAGGCGCTCCTCCCACGTCTGCACGGTGACGTAGTCGGGGGCGGGCGGCCGCACGCGCACGGAGCGGTCCGCGGCCTTGCGCCCCCAGAACGCGGCGTAGGCCTCGGTGACCTGGTCGCGCAGCTCGCGCGGCGTGACCCCCGGCTTGGCGCGCACCAGCACCTGCGTCGCGCGCGCGGGCGAGGTGCCGATCACCGGCAGGTTGCCCTGCGCGTCCGGCTCGGCGTCGGTGTCGACCACGGGCGCCTCGTCGAGCCGCAGCAGCTCCTGCCCGTCCTTCAGCGGGATGAAGATGCGGTTGCGGTCCACCTGGAACACGCCCGACATCACCTCGTTGACCACCTTGAACACGCGGCTGTTGGACTGCGAGACCTGGCCCTTCTCGCTGATCGGCACCAGCGTCACGGTGACCTCGTGGCTGGGCATCCACCACCGGTCCACGCGCGGCCGGTAGCTGCCGTCGCGCTGGCGCTGGTTGACCACGCTCACGTGCATGCCCAGGAGCGCGCCGGGCGCACCCGTGTCGGCGTCGCGCATCGCCTTGGCGTTGCCGTACTCCTTGCCGGTGAGCGTGCGCCGCGGGTCGTCGGGGGCCATGGCCAGTGCCTGCGCGGCGTCGGCCGGCTTCCACCAGATGGTGCGGTCGAACTCGGTGACGCGCGCGAAGCTGTCCGGCTCGATGGCCCACACCTGCGCGGTGACCACGTCCTTGTTGCCGCCGTCGGGGTAGGGCATGCGCACCAGGCCGTACGTGTCGACGAGCGGCGTCGCCGCCTCCGCGCCGGGCAGCCGCTCGATGTCGGCGATCAGGTCCTCGTACCAGGGGATGCCCTGCACCGGGTACGACACCACCACGTCGCCCATGAGCGTGCGCCCGGAGTTGCGCAGGTTCTCCAGGAACCCGCTCATCACGCTCACCACCACGGTCACCAGCGCCACGCACAGCGCCACCGCGCCCACCGCGATGAGCGGGATGATGCGCGTCGTGAGGTAGCGGCGGACGAGGAGCGAGACGTAGACGCCCAAGGCGGCGGGATCGTAGTCGCGCGGGGCCCGCGGGGCGCAGGTAGCCTTGGACGCCCGTGCGCGCGCTGCTCATCGTCGCCTTGGTCCTCTCCGCCGCGTCCGTCGGCGAGCTGGCGGCGTGGACGGTCTTCGCGGTGCGGGCGTGGAAGGAATGGCGCCGCAGCCCGTTCGTGCGCGAGGGGCTCGAGGGCGAGCCCGTCGAGCTGCCGGCGCTCTCGGTCGTCATCCCCGCGCACAACGAGGAGCGCGTGGCCGCGGAGTGCGCGCGCAGCGTGCTGGCAAGCGACTACCCGCGCCTGGAGCTGGTGTTCGTGCTCGACCGCTGCACCGACCGCACGCGCGCGCTGCTGGAGCCGATCGCGGCCGCGGACCCGCGGCTGGTGATCGTCGACAACGGGAGCTGCCCGCCGGACTGGGCCGGCAAGTGCAATGCCGCGCGCGTGGGCGCGGCGCGCGCCTCCGGCGCGCTGGTGCTCTTCGCCGACGCAGACACGCGCTTCGACCCGCGGCTCCTGCGTGCGTCGGTCGCGTTCCTGCGCCGGCGCGGGCTGGGCATGCTCTCGCTGTGGAGCTCGCCGACGCAGCAGCACTGGTTCGAGCGCATCGTGCAGCCGGTGGCCGCCATCATGATGCTCAAGCTCTTCCCCATGCGGCGCATGGACGGCAGGCTGCAGCGGCGGCCGTTCGCCAACGGGCAGTTCATGCTGTTCGAGCGCTCCGCGTACGAGGCCTTCGGCGGCCACGCGGCGGTGAAGGACGACCTCCTCGAGGACCTCGCCTTCGCGCGCGGCATGCGCGACAAGGGGCTGCGCCAGGAATCCGCCATCGCCGACGGCATGCTCACCGTGTCGATGTACGACACGTGGCCCGCGTTCCGCACGGGCTGGAAGCGCATCTACATCGAGTCGTGCGTGCGCAACCCGGACCGGCTGCGCGCGCAGGCCCTGCAGCTCTCGGTGATCACGCTGTTCCTGCCGGCCCTCAGCCTCCTCTCCGGGCTCCTTGCGCTGCCGGCGGCGGCCGTGGGCGGCGACGGCATCGATGCGGGCGCGCGTGCGCTTGCGGTGGCGGCGGCCTGCGCGGCGGCGCTCGCCTGGTGCTGGCGGACCGCGGTGGTCGCCGTGATCTACCGCCTCAGCGGGTTCGGGCCCGCGCCGGCCCTGGCATTCCCGCTGGCGGGCGCGGCGATCGTCCGCATCCTGCTCGAGGGCGCCCGCGACCTCCGCGCCCGGGTCCCCGTGCGCTGGGGCGGGCGCGAGTACGTGCTCGAGCCGACCGACCGATGAGCCAACCCATGCGAATCCTCCTCACCAACGACGACGGCATCGACGCACCCGGCATCGCGGCGCTCTTCGACGCGCTGCAGGGGCTCGGCGAGATCCGCGTGGTGGCGCCCGCGGACATGCAGAGCGCCTCGAGCCACGGCATCACGTTCCACCGGCCGCTCATGGTGCGCGAGGCGCAGCCGAACGCACGCATGCGCGGCATCGCGGTGGAGGGACGGCCCGCCGACTGCGTGAAGCTCGGCGCGCGCTCGCTGTGGCAGGAGTGGTACGGCCCCGGCTCGCGGCCGGACCTGGTGGTGAGCGGCATGAACGCAGGCGCCAACGTCGGCATCAACGTGATCTACTC
This sequence comes from Planctomycetota bacterium, assembly GCA_016873255.1. GTDB lineage: Bacteria > Planctomycetota > Phycisphaerae > Phycisphaerales > SM1A02 > UBA966. The sequence goes on along the minus strand of VGXR01000012.1, from coordinate 45,214 downwards.
GGGCACGGTGGGCGCGGCGGTCGAGGGCGCGTTCCTCGGCATCCCGTCGATCGCGGTCAGCCTGCACCTCGGGGACCGCTCGCGCACGCACTTCGTGCGCGGCGCCGAGATCGCGCGGGTGGCCATCGACCGCATCCTCGAGCACCCGCTCGACGCGCACCGCGTGATGAACGTGAACGTGCCGCGCACCGAGAGCGCCGACGCGCCCGTGCCGCCGATCCGCGTGGTGAAGATGAACGTCGCCGCGGGGATCGACGGCTACGAGCGAAGGGTCTCGCCCGACGGGCGCACCTACTACTGGCCGGACGGCAACGGCATGGAGTTCCTCCACACCGCCGAGGAGACGGACGTCGAGGCGCTCACGCAGCGGTTCTTGACCGTGACCCCGCTCTGGTATGACCTGAGCGAGCACGGCACGATCGGCTCCTGGCGCACGCGGCTGGAGCGCTGACGGCGCGCCGCGCGCGGATTGCCGCGCTCAGAGCAGGAGCTGCAGCGTCACGCGCACCTTCTCGCCGTCCTTGAGCTGCTCGATCTTCTTGCCCGCGGCTCGCCAGAAGAAGAGCGAGTTGCGGATGACGCCGTCGATCTCGGAGTCGCCGCTCGACAGGTTGAAGAACACGTCGATGCACTTGCCGGTGCGGTCGAAGGTGAGTGACACCACCGGCGGCCGGCATCCCGGCAGCAGGCTGACGATCTGCAGCGTGGTGAACTGCGGCTGGCGCGGCTTCAGCTGGACCCCCTGCGCCGCCACCAGGCGGCCGTTCTTCCAGAGCTTCGCATCCACTGCCGTCACGCTGGTGGCGGGGCTCTCGAGGTCGCTGAGCTGGCCCTTGCCGCCGGTGCCGGGCGTCGGACTCGGGCCGCTGCCGCCTGCCTTGCCGGCCTCGCCCGGCGCATCGGACTTCGCGCCGTCCTTCGGGCGTTCGGTGCTTGCGATGCCGCCTCCGGGCTGTGCCGCGGGCGGTTGGTTGGCGGGCGCCTGCGGTGCCGGCTTCGGCTCGGCCGGGGCCGCCGGCGCCGCGGGCGGCGCGGGCGTGACGGGCGCGGGCTTCGGCTGCTCGACCGGCGGCACGGGGATCGGCGGCTTGCCGTCCTCGGCGGGTGCGGTCGGCGGTTCCGGCGCGGGCGCGGGGACGGGCTCGGCCGGCGGCGGAGATTCGGCGGGCGGCTGCGGGGGCGCGGGCAGCGCCGGCGGGGCGGGCTCGGGCTTCGGCTCCGGCCGAGCGAGCGGCGTGACGGGCGCATCGGGCGGGGTGGCCGGCATGTCCGGCTGTGCCGGCCCATCCGGCTGCGGCGCCGGTGCGGTGCTCTCCGTGCGCGTGGAGTCCGGGAGCGTGGGGGTGCCCGGCGTGGCGGCCGCAACGGTCGTGGCCGTGGCGTTGGGTGCGCTGCCGCCGCCGCCGCCGTCGTCGCCGCGATCGCCGCGCCCGTATCCGACGGTGCCGTCGCCCCCGGCGTCACTCATCTTGAACCCGGCCTGGCTCACGACGCTCAGCTGCGCCATGTGCTCCTCGTAGTCGTCGCGGCCGATGATGACCACGCTCATCGGGTCGCCCTCGTCCTGGCCGATGGCCACGTCCTCGACATCGGGGTACGCGGGGACCGGCTGCGGCGTCAGTTCGGGCGGGAGCGCCGGCGGGGCCGGCGGCTGCTCACCCTTCGGGCGCTCCTCCGGCGGCGGTGCATCGGGAGGACGCTCCGCCTGCGCGTCCGGCGGCTTCGGCGCATCGGGCGGCTTCGGCTCGTCGGGCCTGCGCTCGTCGCGCGCGGGGTCCTTGCGCGCCTCGGCCGCCTTGCGCTCGGCCGCGGACTGCGTCACGGCGACCGCCTCGTGGCGCTGCTCCGGGTCAAGCAGCGCCGCCAGCTGCGGGGAGAAGAGGATGACGTGGAACGCCACGGAGAAGCCGAGCCCCCAGAGGAGAGCCTGGCCCACGCGTTCGGGTGCCGGGGTCGGCGCGCCCATGCGAGCAGCGTAGTTCAGGGTGCCGGCGGGGCCGGGGCAGGGGCGGGGACCGGCGCACCTGCCGGGCGGTTGGCCGAGGCCGCCCCGGGGCGGCCCACCAGGTTGACGGTCATGTTGAGCGGCCGGAGGCGGTCCCAGAGTTCCTGCAGGAGCGGCGCGCGGTCGACCTTGCCCTGTCCCTCGGCGATGGCGAGGTAGACGACGGTCTTGCGGTCCTTGGACACCTTCTCGCGGACCTTCTCCACCATCTGCGGGAGCGCGACCTGCTCGCGGTCGACGTAGACGTTGCCGTCGAGGTCGACGGCGATGGTCACGGCGGGGGCGGCGGTGGCGGCCGTGCCGCTGGTGAACTGCCGCAGCTGCATGGGCACCAGGTCGACGCGCATCAGGGTGGCGGTGGCGTAGATGAAGTAGGTGAGCAGGAAGGTCATCACGTCGATCAGCGGGATCAGCTCGATCCGCGGATGGATGGGCGTGCGACGGAGCCTGCGCATGGGAGGCCAAGGATACGCACGGCGCCTCGGTCCCGCGTCCGCTATCCTGCCTGCGTGCCAATCACCGAATGGTCGGAGTCCATCCAGATCGCAGAGCTCCAGAACGATCCGTCGTTCGCGGAGGACATGGCGTCGCTCGTCGCCTCGTACCAGCGGGCCGCCGACGAGCGCAAGTCCGGCCGGGCCGACCTGCGCGTCCGAGATGCCATCCTCGACCTCCGGCACGTGCAGTTCCTGAACTCGTCGAACATCGCGCAGTTCCTGCGCGTGCGCAAGCTGGCCTACCTCGCCGGCGCGCAGCTTCGGATCTGCTCGGTGAGCGACCGCATCTGGGGCATCCTGCTGGCCACCGACCTCGACCGCATCTTCGAGTTCAGCGAGGACGTGACCACCGCGCTTGCGGCCATGCAGATGGCGCGCGGCCGCTGACGGGATCGGCAGCCGTCACCTGCCGTCACCTACCCTCACCTGCCGTCACCTACCCTCACCCGCCGTCACCCGCCGTCAGCCGCCGTCAGCGGGGGCTTCCGGCGGCGGGACCTGCGCAGCAACGTCCGCGTCGTCGCCCGCGACCTTGGCCACCGACCCGAGCGCATCGCCCGCGTCCAGCGTGACCAGGCGCACGCCCTGCGTGGCGCGCCCCACCTGCCGGACGTCGGCTGCGCGGATGCGCACCACCATGCCGCCCTTCGTGGAGAAGATCAGGGAGTCGGTGTCGCGGACGCTGTTGACCGCGATCACGCGGCCGTTGCGGCCCTCGGTGCGGATGTCGATGCGGCCCTTGCCGCCGCGGCTCTGCGCGCGCGTCGTGCCGTCCTCGCTCTGCACCAGGTACTCGCGCATCGGCGTGCGCTTGCCGTAGCCCGACGCGCAGGCGGTGAAGAGGTCGAGCGTGTCGAAGCAGACCACGCCGCCGACCACCTCGTCGCCCTCGGCGAGGTCGATGCCGATCACGCCCGCCGCGGAGCGGCCCATGACGCGGGCGTCGTTCTCGTCGAAGCGGATCGACATGCCCGTGGCGGTGGAGAGGAGCACGTGCTCGGTGCCGCTCGTGACCAGCACGTCCACGAGGCGGTCGCCCTCCTTGAGCCCCAGCGCGATGATGCCGGACTTGTTGACGTTGCGGTACTCCTGGAGCGCCGTGCGCTTCACGTGCCCGTTGGCGGTCAGGAAGAACAGGAAGTCCTCGCGCTGCTCGAACCTGGCCACCGGGCGCCAGGCGCAGATGCGCTCGTCCTTGCGGAGCTCGAGCAGGTTCTGGATGGCGCGGCCCTTCGCCGTGCGCGCTGCCTCGGGGATCTGCCAGACCTTGAGCTTGAAGACGCGTCCCGTGTTGGTGAAGCAGAGCAGGTCGTCGTGGCTCGAGCAGGCGTGGAGCTGCTCCACGAAGTCCTGGTCCTCCTCGTCGGCGCCGGTGGAGCTCTTGGCCCCGATCACGCCCTTGCCGCCGCGCCCCTGCACCCGGTAGGTGTCCGCCGGCAGGCGCTTCACGTAGCCGCGCCTGCTCACCGTCAGCACGACCTCGTGCTCCGGGATCAGGTCGGCCATCTCGAAGTCCTCGGCCTCGGCGCCCTCGATCAGCGTGCGGCGCGCGTCGCCGAAGCGCTCCTTCAGCTCGAGCGTGTCCTCGCGGATGATGTCGAGCACCAGCTGCTCGTCGGCCAGGATCGCCTCGAGGCCCTCGATCTCCTCGACGAGCTTCGTCAGCTCGGAGGTGAGCTTCTCGATCTCCAGGCCCGTCAGCTGGATCAGGCGGAGCGCGCCGATGGCCTCGGCCTGCACGCGCGTGAGGCGCACGCCCGAGGGCTCGGTCTTGGCGATGACGCTCTCCGGCACCAGCGGCGCGTGCCGGTGGTCGCGGGCGATGCGGAAGGCGCGGGCCATCAGCCCCTCGATCGCCTCCTCGCGGGTGCGCGCCGCGCGGATGATGCGGATCACCTCGTCGATGTCGCACACCGCGTAGATCAGCGCCTCGAGCTTGTGCGCCTGCTGCTTGGCCTGGCGCAGCAGGAACGCGGTGCGCCGGCGGATCACCTGCTTGCGGTGGTCGACGTAGCTGTCGATCAGGCTGCGCAGCGGCAGCGTGCGCGGCTGGCCGTTGACCAGCGCGATGTTGATGATGCTGAAGGTGTCCTGCAGCGGCGTGAACTCGTACAGCTGCTTCTCGACCACCGCCGGGTCGGCGTTCTTCTTGAGCACCACCACGATGCGCGTCTGCGCGTCGCGGCCGGAGTGGTTCTTGACGTCCGCGATGTCGGGGATGCGGTCGTTGCGGCTGGCCTCGACGATCTTCTCGATGAGGTTCGACTGCACCACCTGGTACGGGATCTCGTCGATGACGATCGCGTCGCGCGTGCCGTCCTTCTCCAGGTGCACCTTGCCGCGCACGGCGAGGCGGCCGCGCCCGGTGGCGTAGGCCTCGACGATGCCGCGGCGGCCCATGATCACGCCGCCGGTCGGGAAGTCCGGCCCGGGGACGCGCTTCAGCAGCTCCTCGAGGCCGATCGACGGGTCGTCGATCACGGCCACGATGGCATCGCACACCTCGCCGAGGTTGTGCGGCGGCATGCTGCTCGACATGCCCACGGCGATGCCGCTGGATCCGTTGACGAGGAGGTTGGGGAACTTCGCCGGGAGCACGGTCGGCTCCTGCAGGCGGTCGTCGTAGTTCGGCTTGAAGTCGACGGTGTCCTTGTCGAGGTCCTCGAGCAGCGCGACCGCGGCCGCCGTCATGCGCGCCTCGGTGTATCGCATCGCCGCCGGCGGGTCGCCCTCGATCGAGCCGAAGTTGCCCTGCTTGTCCACCAGGAGGGCGCGTGTCTTCCACGCCTGGCCCATGTTGACGAGCGTCGGGTAGATCACGCTCTCGCCGTGCGGGTGGTAGTTGCCGCTGGTGTCGCCGCAGATCTTGGCGCACTTGATCTGCTTGCGCCCGGGCGTCAGGTTCAGGTCGTGCATCGCCACCAGGATGCGGCGCTGCGAGGGCTTCAGGCCGTCACGGACATCGGGCAGCGCCCGGTCCATGATGGTGCTCATCGCGTAGGTCAGGTAGCTGTCGTGCAGCTCCCGCTCGATGTCGATGTCGACGAGGCGATCGACCGGCGGGACGGTGCTTTCGGGGGTGGCTGCCATGCGGTTTTCCGAGGCGCGAATTGTACCCGCGAACGCGGTGCCACGGCGGAAACCGCGCGGTTCGGCATGCCCGCGGAAGGCCTGATTTTCAGGCCTTCTCAAGCAGCGTCAGCCACTCGAGGTTCCCCGGCACCCCGGCCTTGCGGCTGGTCTTGCCGCCGACGAGCGGGCTCTGCGTCCCGCCCAGGACGCGCGCCCCCAGCGCGGGCATCTGCGCCTCCGCGCGCGCCACCACGCCGGGCACGCGTTCGTGCGGCAGGAAGCCGCGGTCGAGCCATGCCTTCTCCTCGTCGCGCAGCTCGTAGTGCGGCTTCACCAGCGTGACGATGCGCCCGCCCGCCGCAAGCCAGCGCAGCGCGGCCGGCACCGCGAGCCGCTGCGGCGTCCACGCCAGGTCGACCACGACGAGGTCCACGCCTTCCGCGGGCGGCTCCGCGTGCAGCGCGTTCGTGCGTTCGCGGGTCTCGACGCGCGGGTCCTGCCGCAGCTTCCAGGCGAGCGCGCCGTAGCCCGTGTCGATGGCCGTCACGCGTGCCGCGCCGCGCTGCAGCAGGCAGTCGGTGAACCCGCCGACGTTGCAGCCGAAGTCCGCGCAGCGCAGCCCGGCCGGGTCGATGCCGAAGGCCTCGAGCGCGTGCGCGAGCTTGAGCCCCGCGCGAGACACGAAGGGGCAGGGCGCCTCGGCCACCGTCAGTCCTTCACGCCCACCACGGCGATGCCGGCGCGGTCGGCCGCGGCGATCACCGCCGGGCGGTCGACCAGGATCACGCGCCCGACGCCCACGGCCACGCAGCGCGCGCCCGCGGCCGCAAGGCCCTCGATGGTCTGCACGCCGATGGTGGGGACGTCCGCGCGCATGTCGTGCCCGGGGCGCGCCGTCTTGAGGAGCGTCCAGCCGCTCGCGCGGCAGAGCTCGCCGCTGCGGCGGATCATGGCGTCGGTGCCCTCGACGGCCTCGACCGCGATCACGTCGCGGTCGTGCACGCTGATGGCCTGGCCGATGTCGAGGCCGCCCACCTTCTGCAGGAGGGGCCAGCCGAAGGCGATGTCGCCCTGCGCGCGCGCGTCGGGGTGCACTTGGCCCATGGTGCCCTCGGAGGCCATGTGCTCGGGGATGTAGCGCGTGGAATCGATGAGCACCACTCCGTGCGCGGCCAGGTCGTCGGCCACGGTGCGCAAGAGGGTAGCGCTGCGGCGGTCGTGCCGGAGCTTGCGGAACCAGAGGTCCGCGGTGCGCCAGTCGGGGAGGTCGCGGAGCGCCTTCAGGATCATCCACGGGTCGTGCATCCGCTTCTTGCTCACGCGGCCCACCATCGTCACCTCCGTGACGCCCGCGCGGCGGAAGGTGCGGATCCACTTGCCGAGCTGCAGCACGCCTGCCTCGCGGAACTCGTCGCACTCGCCCGGAAGCCCCTCGGCCCACTGGCCGCGCAGGCCCAGGCACAGCGTGGCGCGTCCCTGCGCGCGCATGCCGCGCGCCACCAGGAAGGGGAGGAGCCCCTGGCCGGCGATGATGCCGACCCGCGCGCTCACGCGCCCGCGCCCCCGTTGCCGGCACGGTCGCGCCCGGCGTGCATCGGCAGGAAGTCGGCCGGGTCGTGCGGGCTCGGCTCGTGCGCGAGGAGCTCGTCGATGGCCGCGGCCCCGTCCGTCACCACGCTCATCACGCTGCGCACCGCGGGCCGCACGAAGCGGTGCTCGATGCCATGCTCGATCATCGCCAGCAGCGGGTCGTAGTAGCCGTCGTGGTTGACGATGGCGATCGGCTTCCGGTGGTCGCCGAGCTGGCGCGCCACCAGCACCTCGAAGAACTCCTCGTAGGTTCCGAGCCCGCCGGGCAGCACGACGAACCCGTCGGCGCGGTCCATGAGGAGCCGCCGGCGCTGCTGCATGGTGTCGACCACGATCAGCTCGTCGCAGCCCTTCCACCCCTGCTCGAGGTCGAGGAGCTTGCGCGTGATGATCCCGACCACGGTGCCGCCGCGCTCCTTGGCGGCACGGGCGCATTCGCCCATCAGCCCGATCGAGCCGCCTCCGTAGACGAGCACGATGCCGCGCTCCGCGATGGCGTGCCCGAGGTCGCGGGCGCCCTGCGAGAAGTGCGGCTCGAGCGCGCCGCTCGAGGAGCAGTAGACGGTGACCGTTCGCATTGCGGGGAGTATCCCCGATTCCGCCGAGCGCCGCGGATACGCTTGCGGCGTGGCTCCTCCCGCCGCGAGCGCCGTGGCCCCCGTGATCGCCGCCTTCGTGGCCGCGTGGGCGGCGTCGGCGGTCCTGACGCGCGCGCTGGTCGCCGCGGGGCACCGCGCCGGGGCGCTGGACTCGGCCGGTGCCGCCGGGCACGTGAAGGAGCTGCGTCCCGTGCCGAACATCGGCGGCGTGGCGATTGCGGCCGCGGTGCTGCTGCCGCTGGCCGCGGCGCTGGCGCTGGCCGCGGGCGCCGGCCTCGACCGGCTCGCGGAGTGGGCTCCGCCGCTCGCCGAGAGCGCCCGGCGCCTCGAGGCCACCGCGCGGCCGGCGCTCGCCATCCTCCTCGGCGCGCTGGTGCTGCACGTCACCGGGGTGCTCGATGACCGGCGCGCGCTCCCGCCGCTCCCCAAGCGCGCGGTGCAGGTGGGCGTGGCCACGGGCGCGGCGTGGCTGGGCGACATCCGCGCGCTGACCCTCCTCGATGCGTCGGTCGGCGGGCCGTGGCTCTCCGTGCTGCTCACCGCCGCCTTCATCGTGGCGCTGGTGAACGCCGTGAACTTCCTCGACAACATGGACGGCCTCTCGGGCGGCGTGTCGGCGATCGCCGCCGCGGCGCTCTGCGTGGCCGCGTGCGTCGCGCGGCAGTGGGCGACGGCGGGCGTGCTCGCGCTCCTGTGCGGCGGGCTGCTCGGGTTCCTCGCGTTCAACTTCCCGTGGCGGGCGGGGCAGCGCGCCCGCATCTTCATGGGCGACGGCGGATCGCTGCCGGTCGGGTTCCTGCTGGCGACGCTCGCGGTGCAGATCACCTTCACCGCGCCCGAGGACCCGGGCTATGCGCTCGGCTCGCGCTGGTACGGCGCGCTGGCGCCGCTCGTGGTGCTGGCCGTGCCGCTCTACGACTCGGTGGTGGTGACGCTCCTGCGGCTCTCGCAGGGCAAGAGCCCCATGGTGGGCGACCACCAGCACTTCTCGCACCGCCTCGTGATGCGCGGGCTCTCGCAGCGCGGCGCGGTGCTCCTCATCTGCGCGCTGGGCGCGGTGTGCGGCGTCGGCGGGCTGCTGCTCGGGACCGCGGAGCCCTGGCAGGCGGCGCTCATCGGCCTGCAGACGGCGCTGGTGCTCGGCGCGCTCGCGGCGCTCGAGCAGCCGATGCTCGCACGCATGCGCGCCGGGGAACGCCGGTGAACGCGGATGCGCCCGCCGCGGCGCCGTCGGGTGCGAGCCGCCGCGGAGGCGTCGTCGCGACCGTCGCCTGCATCGGGATCGCCGCGATCGCGGCCGGCCAGGCACTGGTGTCGCACCCTCCCAACCTGTGGTTCGACGTCGACCCGGCCGCGGACCCGAACCCGTTCGCGGGCATCGCCCCGTCCACCGGCCTGCTCCTCGATTCCCTCTCGCTCGCGCTCTCGGCGCTGGCCGTGATCGGCGTCCGCCGGGGCGTCGACCGCGTGGGCGCGGTGCTCGTGGCCCTTGCCGCGGTCGGTGTGCTCGCCGCGGGCTGGCATGCGTCGCGCGGCGCGGACGACGCGTTGCGCGGGCTGCAGTGGTGCTCGGCGATGTTCGGCGCCGCGGCCATCGCCGCGGCCGTGCGCGCGCTGCCCGCCTCGCGCGCGCGCGTCCTGCGCGCGGTGCTCGTCGGGATCCTCGCCGGGGCGGCGGTGCCGATGGCGGTGCGCGGTGCCATGCAGCTGTGGCAGGAGCACCCGGCGATGGTCGAGCAGTTCCGCCTGCACAAGGCGGAGGTGCTGGCGGGCCACGGCTGGTCCGAGGGATCGCCGCAGGCGCTGACCTACGAGCGCCGCGTCATGCAGCCCGAGGCCACGGCGTGGTTCGGCATGTCGAACGTGGCGAGCGGCGTGCTTGCCGCGGCGGCGCTCGCCCTTGCGGGCGGGGCGCTTGCGCTTCGGCGGCTGCGTCCGCTCGGCACGGTGCTGCTCGGCGGCGCCGGGATCCTGTGCGCCGCCCTGGTGGCGGTCAACGGTTCGAAGGGAGCCATCGGTGCCCTCGGCCTCGCGTGCGCATTCGGCGCCTGGTGCGCGCTGCGCTCGCCGCAGGGCCGCACGCGCGCATGGGTGGCGGTGGCGATGGTCGCCGCAGTGGTCGCCGCGGTGGCGCTGCGGGGCGCGGTTGGCGAGGGAGCGGCCGAGCGCAGCCTCCTGTTCCGCTCGCACTACGCCGACGGCGCCGCGCGCGCATTCGTCGCGCACCCGCTCACGGGGGTCGGCCCCGCGGGCTTCGCCGATGCCTACCTCGCCGTGCGTCCCGACCGATCCCCCGAGGAGGTGCAGAGCGCGCACGCCGCATGGGCCGACTGGCTTGCGTCGCTCGGCATCGCCGGCGCAGCGTGGATCGCGCTGCTCGCGGCGCTGGTGTCGATCGCCGCGCTCGGCTCGGTGCACCGCGGCGAGCTGCCGCGCGACGGCGCCACAGCATGGACGCGCGGGCCGCTGGTGGCGGCGCTCGCGGTGCTGGCGGCGTCGGTGGTGGCCATCGTGCCCGAGGCCCACGCGCTCGACGAGCGGTCGCTTGCGGTGCGGGTGCTCGCGGCGCTCCTCGGCGCAAGCCTCGCGGGCGCCTCGGTGCGCGCGGCGCTCGTCGGCGGGAGGCTGTGGTCGGCGTGCATCGCCTCGGCGGCGCTGCTCGTCGCCATGCACGCGCAGGTGGAGATGCTGCTCTGGTGGCCCGGTGCCGTGGCGTGGGTGGCTCTGCTGCTCGGCGCCGCGGCGGTCGACCCCACCGTGCGGCCGCAGGCCTCGCGCGGTGGCGCGGGCGCCGCCGTGACGGCCGCGGCGCTTGCCGGCGGCGTTGCCGCCATGGGCTTCGCCTCCTTCGAGGCCGCGCGCCGCGCCGAGAGGCAGGTCATGGACGCCGCGCTGCCGCTCGCCCTCCATGCGCGTGCACGCCTCGGGGAGGACGTGCCGCGCGTGCTGCCGGTGGACCACGCGCGCTTCCAGGCTGCGTCGGGGCTCCTCCGCGGCGGCGAGGACCGATGGATGGCACGTCCGTCGCTCGTGGCCGCGGCGCTCGAGCAGGCGGCGTCCTCCGTGTCCGGGCAGGGCGCCGACGCATCGATCGAGGCGCGCTCGGCGCGCTGCCGCTTGGTGCTGGGACTTGCCGTGGTGGGGTTCCGTGCCGACGCTCCCGAGCGCGTCGCGTCGGCCGCGGCGCTCGTCGCCGAGGCGGTGCTCGCGCAGCCTGCCGAGTGCGCCGACCGCGCCTGGGTGGAAGGGTTCCTGCGCTCGGCCGCCGAGCGCCAGGTGGCGTGCAACCCGCGCAGCGTTCGCGGGTGGGCGCGGCTCGCCGAGTGGCGCGTGCGCGCTGGCGATGCGTCCGCGGCGCAGGCCGCCGCCGCGCGCGCGCTCGCCGCCGACGATTCCTACGAACTCGACCCGCTGCGCCGCATCCCGGCCGGGGAGCGCGAGCGCCTGCGCGCCATCGCCGGCGGCGAGGTCATCTCCCCTGCGCCGAGCGCACCGCCTCGATGACCTGCTCGCGCGTGTAGGCCTCGCTCTTGAGGACCTCGGCACCGCTGGGGGCATACACCACGAGCAGCGGGATGGTGACGCGGCCGAGCTCCGCGAGCTTCGCCTTGCCCGGCGCGTCCTTGCTGGTGATGTCGGCCTTGAGCAGCGTCACCCCGGGCTCGCGCAGCACCGTGGCCACCGAATCGGCCTCGAGGATGGTCTTCTCGAACGTCTTGCAGTTGATGCACCACTCCGCGGTGAAGTCGAGCACCACCACCTTGCCGTCGCGGCATGCCGCCGCGAGCGCCTCCTCCGTGTACGGGCGCCACGGCAGCCTTTCGACCGCGAGCACGGGCGGGATGGCCGCGGAGATGCCGGCGATGAGCAGCCCCACCGCGACGAAGGTCGCCTTGGCGCCGGGGGTCTTCGCGATCTGCAGCGTGCGCCGCACGAGCCACAGGCCGGCCGCCGCGCCCGTCAGCCCGATCAGCCACCAGTGCACCACCGCCGGGTGCGGCAGCAGGCCGTTCACGCCGGCGCCGATGAAGTAGATCGCCGCGGCCAGGAGCAGGAGCCCCATCACCTGCTTCAGCACGTCGCTCGCGGGCCCGCTCTTGGGCAACCTGCGCGCCAGCTGCGGGTACGCGCTCAGCACCAGGTACGGCGCGCCCATGCCCAGGCCGATGGCGAGGAACACGGCGAGGATGGTGAATGCGCTCTTGGTGGTGACCGCCCAGCCGGCGGCGGCACCCATGAGCGGCGCGGTGCAGGGCGTGGACAGCACCGCCGTCATCACGCCGAAGATGACGCTGCCGAGGACCGTCTCGTTCTTGGTCTCGACCGCGTAGACCCACTGCGGAAGCCCGACCGTGAAGAACCCCGCCATCCCGATGGCCATCGCGGCGATGAAGACGCCCACGGCGATCGTGAAGACCGGGTACTGGAACAGCTGGTTCGACTGCCCGAAGCCCTTGACGCTGCTGAGGAGCACGCCGAGCGCCAGCCAGAAGGCGACGACTCCCGCGGTCATGGCCGCGCCGAGGAGGAGCGTGCGCCGCCGGTCCCCGCCGGCCGCACCCGCAAGCCCCATGACCTTGAGCGGCACCACCGGCAGCACGCACGGCGTGAAGTTCAGGATGGCGCCGCCGACGAAGGCAAGCACCAGCATGATCGGGAAGAACGCCGCGCCCTCCTGGTCCAGCTCGAAGTCCCAGCCGAACAGCGGGATGCGCAGCGGCCTGGCGGCGGCGGCGCCCGACGGCGCGCCCATCCCGGGATTGGCCCCGATGCGGCTGAACACGGTCGGATCGAAGCCGGCGAACATCGGCGTCTCGGCGGGGCCCGACGACTCGCGCGCGCCCGCGGCCACCTCGACGGTGACCGTCCGCTCCACGGACGCGGGCCCGAGGCAGGTGGTGCTGCACGCCTGGAAGTCCATGGTGATGCGGAACGTGACGGTGCCGGATGCCGATGCGGAGAGGACCACCGGCACGAACGCTGTCGCCTTCCCCTCGTAGACGGCAAACTCCCTCGGCCCCTCGCCGACGTCGATCTTCGCGCCGTGCGGCTCGGGCCACTGGATGTTTGCCACCGCCGCCGTGGCCGCCGCGGGTGGGTCCACGGAGACGTCGATGGCGGTGAAGATCGCGTCGGCGTAGCCGGTCAGGCCCTTGGGCAGGCTGCGCAGCTGTGCCTCGCTCGTCCACACGTGCCACTCGGGCGCGATGTCGAACTCCACCGCGAGGGGGAAGGTGTCGCCGGGCGCTGCCTTGACGAGCGCCGACGCGGCGCGGATGCCGACCTTGAGCTCGGAGGAGGCCTGCGCCAGCGCGGGCTGCGTCCCGGCGAGCGCGGCCAGCATTGCCAGCACGGCGACCGCCGTGCGGCGGAGGGCGGGGAACCGGGGGCCTGGGGCGCTGGCGTCGTTCATCGTCACCGGCAAGGGTAACACCGTCCGGACGCGGTTCCGAGCGCCCAAACGCGGGTGGGGGTGGGGGTGGATTTTTGCGGGATTCTCGCTACAATACGCAGCCCGCCCCGGATGGTCCGGGGCCGTCCGTCCTGGTCCTGGGGCCCTTTGTGGCCTCCGGTCCGCCTCCTTGCCTCCGCCGTCATGATCGTCCGTCCGTCGATCCTGATCCCCGGCTCCAGCCGCACGCCATGACGCCCACCCGCGTCATGTTCGGTTCGCTGGTCAGTTCGCTGGTCGTCGGCGCCGCGTGCGCCGGCGTCGGATGCATGGAGCGCGCGTCGAGCGCCCGCTCGGAGGCTGCCCTGATGGGCTGACCCCCGCGCCAGGGTTCCTCGGCCGCCAGGGCGGGCCATGCGTCGACCGGACGCGTGGCCCGCGTCGTTTCCCGGCCTGCCTGCACATCCCGTCCGACCGCACATCCAGCCAACCAGGCACTCACACGGAGCACACCATGAATCGCGAGACCCTTGCCATCCTCGACTCCATCGCCCGCGAGCGCAACATCGATCGCGAGCTCCTCATCCACGATCTCGAGCAGGCCATGGTCAGCGCCGCGCGCAAGCACTTCAACTCCCTCGATACCGAGGAGTTCGGGTGCGAGATCGACCGCCTCTCCGGCGGCATCACGCTGTGGCGCGAGCTCGAGGACGGAAGCAGGGAGCCCATCGACCTGAAGTCGCTCGGCCGCATCCCGGCGCAGACTGCCAAGCAGGTCATGATCCAGAAGTTCCGCGAGGACGAGCGCAACTCGCTGCTCGAGGAGTTCGGCAAGCGCCAGGGCGAGCTGGTCACCGGCACCGCGGCGCGCTACGAGGGCGGCGCCCTCATCGTGCAGATCGACCGCATCGAGGGCTTCATGCCCCGCAGCGAGCAGATCCCGGGCGAGCAGTTCCAGCCCGGCGACCGCGTGCGCTGCCTGATCCTCGACGTGCGCGACTCGATCAACCAGGTGAAGATCGTGCTCAGCCGCGCGCACCCCGACTTCATCCGCAAGCTCTTCGAGGCGGAGGTGCCCGAGGTCGCCGAGCGCGTCATCGAGATCAAGGCGATGAGCCGCGAGCCCGGGTTCCGCACCAAGCTGGCCGTGTCGAGCGTCGACAGCAAGGTCGACCCCGTCGGCGCGTGCGTCGGCGTGCGCGGCAGCCGCATCCGCAACATCGTGGACGAGCTCGGCGGCGAGAAGATCGACATCGTCCGCTGGAACGAGTCGAGCCAGGTGCTCATCGCCAACGCGCTCAAGCCCGCCGAGGTCGAGGAGGTCAGCCTCTGCTTCGAGCTCGGCCGCGGCACCATCATCGTGCGCGAGGACCAGCTGTCGCTGGCCATCGGCCGTCGCGGCCAGAACGTGCGCCTCGCGGCGCGCCTCACCGGCTGGGACATCGACATCCTGACGCCCGCGGAGTTCGACCGCAACCTGCAGGCCATCCAGGAGACGCTGACGCCCATCGAGGGCTTCACCGACGAGATGCTCGACAAGATGGGCGCCCTGGGCCTCATCAGCGTGTTCGACATCGAGGAGGTGGGCATGCCCGTGCTCATGCAGGAACTCGGCATGGCCGAGGACCTGGCCGAGCGCGTGGTGGTGGCCTGCGGCGAGAAGGGCAAGGTCATCGCCGAGGAGCAGCGCATCGCGGCCGAGGCCGAGGCGGTGCGCAAGGCCGAGGAGGCCGCGGCCACCGACCACCTGCTCGGCGGCGGGCCGGCGGTCGAGACGGACGCGCAGTCGGAGAGCGCCGCGGACTCGATCCTGGGCGGCGGCTGACGGGGCGGGGCGGAGTGCGTGGCGGCGTTGGGGCATTGACGAACCACTGAGGAGCAACGAGTGTCGAAGCAGATCCAGAAGGTGCGAATCTCACAGCTTGCGAAGGACCTTGGCGTCGA
Source organism: Planctomycetota bacterium (assembly GCA_016873255.1). Classification (GTDB taxonomy): domain Bacteria; phylum Planctomycetota; class Phycisphaerae; order Phycisphaerales; family SM1A02; genus UBA966. The sequence continues at coordinate 30,115 of VGXR01000012.1, read as the reverse complement.
TTGGAAGGACATCAAGGTCAAGTGCGAGAGCGAGGGCATCGACCAGGCGAAGTCCGCGTCGAGCTCCGTCTCCATCGGGCTGGCGGAGACCATCCGGGAGTGGTTCAGCGGCGCCGGCGGCACGGCCGTCGAGACCGCGCCCAAGGTCGAGACGCGCACGAAGGCAGCCGACGAGTCCGGCGAGCCGGCCAAGAAGCCGGTGCGCCGCGGCACGAAGAAGCCCGCCGCGGCCGATGACGAGGCGACTGCGCCTGCGGTCGAGGCCGCGGTGGTGGCCGAGGCCGCGCCGGTGGTCGCGGCGCCCGCCGTGACCGGGGCTCCGGCACCGGTTGCCGCACCCGCACCGGTGGCCGCGCCCGCGGTGCCCGAACCGTCCGCAGAGGCGGCGGGCCTTGACCTGGCCCCGCGCCTGCCCGGCGAGGACATCGCCGTGGTCACCGGCCCCGAGAGCGTCGCGCCGCACGCGGTGGTCGACGCTCCGGTCAGCCCGGCCGTGCTGGGCAAGGCGCATCGCTCCAGGAAGCCGGTCGAGGCCATCGCCCCCGCCGCGCCCGCAAGGCCCGCATCGTCGCTCATCACCAAGCCGTCCGTCCGCCACACGATCCAGCCGGCTGCCGCGCCGCCGACCATGAACGTGCCCAAGCGGCCCGAGGTGGTCAAGGCGATCGGCCAGACGCTGACGCCCACCAAGACGGCGCTGTCGGGCCCGAAGGTCATCCGCGTCGAGCAGCCCGAGGTGCTTCCCACGCCGCGCCCGCGCACGTTCGGAGGTCCCGGCGTCGGGGGCCCGCGCTCCGGCGGGGCCGGAGCCGGCGTCCGCGGCGGCAACAGGCCCAACACGCCCTCGAGCCGCACGGGCCGTGCGGCCGATGGCCGCGGCCGCGACTACGGGACGCGCAGCGGCGATCCGGGCAGCATCGACAAGGGCGAGCGCGATCGCCGGCTGGCGCAGAGCGCCGGCTGGATGAAGTCGCGCCGCCACAAGCCGGGCGCGGGCGGACCCGGCGCGCCGCGCCACGAGCCCGGCACGCCCAGCGAGGTGCACGTCACCGAGCCCATCTCCATCAAGGAGCTCTCGGAGAAGAGCGGCGTGAAGGCCAGCGAGATCCTCAAGAAGCTGGTCCTCGCCGGGAAGGTGGCAACCATCAACAGCACGATCGAGACCGAGATGGCGGTCGAGATCATGATGGAGCACGACATCGAGCTGGTGGTGGAGCAGGCGAAGTCCGTCGCCGACATCATCGAGGAGCGCTTCAGCGCGCGCACCCGCACCGACGAGCGCGCGCGCCCGCCGGTGGTCACCATCCTCGGCCACGTCGACCACGGCAAGACCAGCCTGCTCGACCGCATCCGCAACACCAACGTCGCGTCGGGCGAGGCGGGCGGCATCACGCAGGCCACCAGCGCGTTCCAGGTGCCGGTGAAGGCCGGCGAGAAGGAGCGCGTGATCACGTTCATCGACACCCCCGGCCACGAGGCGTTCACGCAGATGCGCGCCCGCGGCGCCCGCGTGACCGACATCGCGGTCCTGGTGGTGGCGGCCGACGACGGCGTCATGCCGCAGACCGTGGAGAGCATCAACCACGCCAACGCGGCGGGCGTGCCCATCGTGGTGGCGCTCAACAAGATCGACAAGCCCGAGGCGACCGCCAGCAACATCCAGCGCATCTTCGGCCAGCTGGCCGAGCACGGGCTCAACCCGGTGGAGTGGGGCGGCGAGACCGAGGTCATGAAGGTCAGCGCCGTCAAGGGCACCGGCGTCCAGGAGCTGCTGGAGATGCTCGACTACGTGGCCGACCTGCGCGACCTCAAGGCCGACGCCAAGGGCCTGGCCCAGGGCACCTGCCTCGAGGCGCAGATGGAGGAGGGCCGCGGCACCGTGGCCCGCATCATCGTGCAGGAAGGCCAGCTCAAGAAGGGCGACTTCATCGTGGTGGGCCGTGCGTTCGGCCGCGTCCGCGACATCGTCAACGACCGCGGCCAGCGGATCGAGACCGCGGGCCCGTCGACCCCGGTGGCGATCTCCGGCCCGGACGTCCTGCCCGACGCCGGTGACAAGTTCTACTGCGTCAAGAGCCTGAAGGAGGCCGAGGAGGCCGCCCTCGAGCGCCGGCGCATCGAGCGCGAGCGCGAGCTGGCGGCGCCCAAGATCACGCTCGACAACATCTTCGAGCACATGGGCAAGGCCGGCGTCAAGGAGCTGCCGCTCGTCGTCAAGGGCGACGTGCAGGGCTCGGTGGAGACGCTCAAGGTGGTGCTCGGCAAGATCCGCACCGAGGAGGTGGCCGTCAGCGTCAAGCACTGCGCCGTGGGCGGCATCAACGAGAGCGACATCGCCCTCGCCGAGGCCACCAAGGCGATCATCGTGGGCTTCAACGTCACCAGCAACGCCAAGGCGCGTGCGCTGGCCGAGGCCAAGGGCATCGAGCTGCGCCTCTACGAGGTGATCTACGACCTGACCGACGACGTGGCCAAGGCCGCGTCCGGCCTGCTCGAGCCCGAGCTCAAGCTCGAGGTGCTCGGCCATGCCGAGGTGCGCGAGGTGTTCAAGATCTCCAAGGTCGGCGCCATCGCCGGCTGCTACGTCACGGACGGCACGGTGGAGCGCAACGCGCAGATCCGCGTCACCCGCGACGGCATCGTCGTCGAGAAGGACCGCCGGCTCGAGCAGCTCAAGCGGTTCAAGGACGACGCCAAGGAGGTCCGCGCCGGCAACGAGTGCGGCATGAAGATCGACGGCTACGACGACATCAAGGTGGGCGACGTCCTCGAGTGCTACAAGACCATCAAGGTGCAGCGCGGCCTGTCGGCCGTGGGCGCCCGCAAGGAGTGACCGCGCACGTGACCGACACCCCAGACGCGAACCCGCGCGGCGGCGGCCATCGCCCCGCGCAGCTTGCCAGCCTGGTGCAGCGGATCGTCCAGACGGAGATCCAGCGCGGGCTGTCGGACCCGCGCATGCGCGGGCTGGTGACCGTCATCGGCGTCGACGTGGCGCCGGACCTGGAGGACGCGTGCGTGCGCGTCTCGGTGCTGCCGGCGGAGTTCGGGCCGCTCTCGGTGAAGGCGCTCTCGCACGCCGCGGCGCACCTGCGGCGGACGGTGCTCAAGGAGTCGCGGGTGCGGCACGCGCCGCGCCTGCGGTTCGTGCTCGACGACTCGCTGAAGCGCGCGGCGGCCCTCGAGGCCGCGATGCGCGAGGCCGCGGACGCGGATGCCGCGCACGGCCAGGACGACGATGGAACCGGCCCCGGGGCCGCAACGTGAGGAAGACATGACCGCCAAGCAAGAGGCCAATCCCGCGAAGCTCGCTTCGCTCATCCGCAAGCACCATGCCGCCGGCAACGCGCTGCACGCCGCCACCGAGCCCGGGGGCATCGACCTGGTGGACCTGTTCGTGCACGCGTACCTGCTGTGGCAGGCGCCCTCGGCGGACGCCAACCAGGCGCTCAAGCGGCTGAAGGCGGCGTTCTTCGACTGGAACGACATGCGCGTCAGCCTGACGAGCGACATCATCGATGCCATCGGGCACCGCTACTGGCGCGCCGGAGACCGCGTGGCGAAGCTGCGCGACGCGATGAACGCCGTGTACCGGCGCGAGCACAAGGTGTGCCTCGACCGCCTGCGCACGCTCATGAAGAAGGATGCCGTCAGCTACATGGAGACGCTGCCGGGCATGCTGCCCTTCGTCTCGAGCCGCGTGCTGCTGGTGGGCGTCGACTTCCACTCAGTCCCGCTCGAGGAGTTCGGCCTGCAGCTGCTGGTGCAGCACGGCGCCATCCCGCAGGGCATGAGCCTCTCCGAGGCGCAGGGCTGGGTGAGCCGCCACGTGAAGGCCGAGGAGGCGCGCGACGCGCACCGCGCGCTCACCGCGGCGGTGGACAACATGTGGGAGACCAGCCCGCCGAAGCTCCCGAAGAGCGCCACCAAGCCAGCGGAGATGGCTCCGCCCAAGCCGCTCGAGGAGGCGCGCGCCGCCGCGCGGGCGCTGGTGGAGGCGCAGCTCGCCGCCGAGCGTGCCGCGCTGATGGCCGAGCGCGCCGCGCGCCGCGAGGAGATGCGCCGCGAGAAGGCGGCGCTGAAGGCCAGGGAGGCCAAGCTCGCCAAGGGCGGTTCGTCGAAGGCCGGCGCGAAGGTGGCGGACGCCAAGTCCAAGGCCAAGGCCAAGGTGGCGCGGCCCGCGCCCAAGCCCGCCAAGGCCGCCGCGACGGTCGCCAAGGGCGGCGCGAGGAAGAGGTGACGCGATGCGCGCGCGTGCGCCCGTCCCCCTGACGGCGTCATGCGTCGCCGCGGCGCTCGCGGCGTGGCTGTGTGCCTTCGCTTCGTCGGCGCCGCCGCCCCCGCCGGGCGTGGCTCCGAGCCTGGTGACGGCGCTCGAGCGCCCGCCGATCGGGCTCGAGGCCGCGCTGCGCGCGGTGACGGAGCCGGCGCGTGCGGTGGCCGCGCGGCAGGAGGCGCCCGAGGCGGGCGGCTACACGGAGGCCGAGGCGCTGCGCCGCTACGCGCGCGGGCGCGCGCGCATGCTCGACGGCCAGTACCGCGCCGCGGGCGAGGACTTTGACGCGGCGCTCCGGCTCGACCCCGGGTCGCCGGCGCTCCACTCCGCGCGCGCCGAGGCAGCCCGCCTCGGAGGTGACCTCGGGCGCGCGCTCGAGGAGTGGGGCGAGGTGCTCGCGCGCGACCCCGACGACATCGATTCGCTGGTCGCCGTCGGGATGGCTTCGTTCGAGGTGGGCGGGTTCGCGCGGTGCGCGGCGCTCCTCGGCCGTGCATGGCCCGCGCTCGCCGCCGACGACTTCGAGGGCTTCACCGATGCCGGCCGCTTCGCCATCGGGTCCGCGCTCTCGCGCAGCCTGTACCGGCTCGGCTTCCTGGAGGCGGGAATCCAGGTGGCGCTGCCGGCGCTCGAGGTCCCTCCGGAGGCCGTCGCGGCGCAGCGCGGCGACGGGATCGAGCCCGCCCGGCGCGCCGCCGCGCAGCTGGCGCTCGAGACGGGCGAGGCCGCGCTGCGTTGCCTGCGGCCCGATGCTGCCTTCAGCCTGTTCGCCCGCAGCCACGACCTGCGTCCCGATGCCGCAACGGTGGCGCTCGCGGCCTACGCGCAGCTGGCGTCGGGCGACGCGCAGGGAGCCCGTGGGTCGCTCGGTGCGCTGATCGCCGCCGACCCGTGGCTTGACCCGACCGACTCGCTCCTTGCCGAGTGGCTGCTGGAAGCGCTTGCGGGCGATGCGGCCGCGCGCGAGCAGCTCGCGGTGGCGGCGATCGCCGCCGACGGGCGGCTCTCCCGCGACGGGTCGCAGCCCCCCGACGTCCGCGCCCGCATCGGGATGCTGACGGCCGCGGCGGGCGACCCGCCGTCGGGCGCGGTCGCGGTGCAGGCCGCCATCGACGACGGCGCGGTGGATCCGCGGGCGCTCGAGTGGTCGTTCCGCGCCGCGGGCGACCGCGCCGCGCCGGCCGCCGCTGCCGACATCGTCGATTCGTCGCCCGAGCGCCTGCGCGAGGCGTGCAGGGCGCTGGTGCTCTCCTCTCGCGAGCTTCCGGCCGTGCGGGCGGGGCTCGCCGAGCTGCCGGACGGCGAGGTCCGCGAGTGCCTCGCCGCCGGGGTGCTTGCCGTCGCCGGCAGCCCGGGAGAGGCCTGGGAGCGCGCCGCGGCGTCCGTCGAGCGAGCGCCGTCGCGGATGGCGCTCGAGGCGCTCCTGCTTGCGGCGGTGTCGGCGGACGACCCGGCGCTCGTCGCGCGTGCCGCCGGGCTGGCGCCGCCGGCGTTCGATGCCGACGGCGGCTGGCATGCATCGCTTGCGCGGGCGTTCGCGGACACGGGCGCCTCGTTCGAGGCGGAGCAGTCGCTCGCGCGCGCCATGCTGCGGGCCGGCGACGACGGCCGCGGCGCGGGCGCCGCGGTCGAGCGGTCCATCGCGCAGGCGCGTGCCGCGGTGGACGGCAGCGCGATCGCGGGCTCGGCCCGGGCGCGCGCCGAGGCCGCCGCGGCGTCGCGCGATCCCGTGCGCGCCACCGGGGAACTGCTCCTCGCGCACGCGCTCGATCCGGGCGACGACGAGGCTTTCGAGGCGCTCGTGGCGTCGTTCATGCGCTCCGAGGGTCCCCGTGCCGCGGCGGCGTGGGTGACGGCGGAGCTCGAGCGTCGACCCAACGACCCGCGGGCCTGGCGGGCGGCCGCCGCATCCGCCGCCGCATCGGGCACCGCCCCGGACCTCCTCGCACGCATCGAGCGCCGGCTTGCGGCCGACCCCGCCGACACGCTCGTCCTCGAGGTGCGCGAGCAGCTCCTGCGCGCGGCGGGCCGGGCGCAGGAGTCGCTGGCCGCGGCCCGGCTGCGGATCGCGGCCTTGCCGCCGGGCGCGCGCCGGCCGCTCGCCGAGGCCGAGCTCGCGCTCGCCGCGGGCGATGCGACGGGCGCCGTGGACGCGCTGGGGCGGCTCGCGCAGTCCGCGTTCCTGCCGCCGGCCGCGATGCGCGCGCGTGCGCTCGACATCGCCCGGCGAATCCCCGCGGGCACCGCGGGGCGCTCCGCGGCGATGCGCTCGATCGCGCGGGACGCGGTCCTCGCCGATCCGCGATCGTCACTCGAGTTCCACGCGTTCGATGCGCTCGGCGCCGTGACCGCCGCCCCGGGCACGCCCGACGCGGGGATGCCGGCCGTCGCGCGCATCGCCGCGGCCGCGGCGGCGGTTCCCGAGCTGCGCGGCGATCCCGAGCGCTGGCGTGCCTGCGCGGACTTCCTGCTCTCGCAGGGCCAGCCGCTCGCGGCCGCCGAGTTCCTTCGCGCGCGCCTGGCGGACCCGGACGGCCTGCCTGCCGACGCGGTGCGCACCCTCGCGCGCGCCGCCGTCGCCTGCGATGCGGCGGCGCGCGGGCGGGCCGCCGAGTCGCTTGCGCTCGCATCGCACCTTGCGTCGCTCGGCCACGCCGCCTTCGGGACCGAGTCGGGGCCCTCGAGCGCGTACGAGGCGATCGCCGGCATCCACACGCTCGTGGGCGACCGCGACGGCGCGGAGGCGATCATGGAGGCGGGCCTGTCGGTGGACCCGACCGATGCCGCGCTCCTCAACAACCTGGGCTACGCGCGCCTCGAGCGCGGGCTGGTCGATGCTCGCACCGAGTCGCTCCTCGAGCGGGCCGTGCGCGCGCGGCCTTCGGACCCGAGCGCGCTCGACTCGCTCGGCTGGCTGCGCTACCGGCAGGGCAGGGTTGCCGGCGCCGATCCCGCGCCCGGGGCGCTGGCGCTCCTGGAACGTGCCGTGTCCGCCGCAGGGCGCTCCGTCAGCGGCGTGCAGCAGCTGCACCTGGGCGACGCGCGGTGGCGCGGCGGCGATCGCGACGGCGCGCGCCGCGCGTGGGTCGACGCACGCCGGCTCTCCGAGGGCGGCATGACCCGCGAGCGCAGCCTGGAGGTGCTGCGCGAGGTGTTCCGGCGCCAGGTCGGGCTGGCGGCGGTGGACGTGGCGCGGTATCACGACGAGAATGACGGATCGGTCGCCGCCGCGGCCGCGGCCCGGCTGGCCGCGCTCGACGGCGGTGCCGAGCCTCCCGTGGCGCCGTTCGCGCCCGGGGCGGCGGAACGCTGAACGGAAGGAACGCACGTCATGGCTGGACACAGCGCCTGGAAGAACATCAAGCACCGCAAGGCCGCAGTCGACGCCAAGCGCGGCAAGATCTGGTCGAAGTGCTCGCGCGCCATCATCGTGGCGGCGAGGTCCGGCGGCGGCGACCCCAAGTTCAACGCCCTGCTGCGCATCGCCATCGACGCCGCGAAGGCCGCGAACATGCCGCGCGACACCATCGAGAAGGCCGTCAAGAAGGGCGCCGGCGACGGCGACGGCGAGACCTTCGAGGCCGTGCGCTACGAGGGCTACGGCCCGGGCGGCGTGGCCATCATCGCCGACTGCCTGGTCGCCAACGTCAACAAGACCGCCCCGGAGATCCGGACGATCTTCGACAAGAACGGCGGCAACCTGGGAGTGCCCGGGAGCGTCACCTACGGCTTCAGCCACAGGGGCGTGGTGCTGGTGCCGGCCGGCGGCATCACCGAGGAGCGCCTCTTCGACGTGGTGCTCGCCGCGGGCGCCGACGACGTGGCGGGCGGCGATGAGGGCTGGCAGGTGACCTGCGCCCCGGCCGACCTTGCCCGGGTCCGCGATGCCCTGGAGGCCTCGGGAATCGCCTTCGAGGGGGCGGAAACCTCATTCATCCCGGTGTCGATGGTCGATGTCGATGCTGACGCGGCGGCGCGCTGCGCCCGCCTGGTGGCCGCGCTCGAGGAGCATGACGACGTGCAGAAGGTCCATGTGAACGCGGAGATCCCCGATGCGTGAGCGGAGCAGCTTCCTTGCCGCCGGGGCGCTGGCGCTGGCCGGCCTGGCCGGCTGCGGCCACCAGCAGACCTGCGAGTTCGACGATCGCCCGCGCGACGACGTCTGGATGGCCGTGGTGCAGGCATCGCGCGCCCCGCGGTACCCGGGCTGGATCGTCATCGACAACAAGGTGAAGGTGGACGACGCCCAGCACCGCGTCACCGTGCTGCGCGACATCCGCCGCGACGTGGTCGACGCCGGGCTCAGCCCGCGCCGCGAGGAGCGCCAGTGGCGCTTCATGGCGGAGGTGATGGACGGCCCGCCGGTGGCGGTGCGCTTCTCCACGCCCGACTGGTCCGTGCCCGGCCACTTCTGGGAGGAAGCCGACCACTTCATGGCGCAGGTGCGCATGCGGCTGGGCGAGATGGGCCCCGTGACGCCGCCCCCCGGCGACCCGATGGGCGGCGCGGGTGCGGGTGCTCGCGATCCCGAGGCGCCCGGCGCGGCGCCCGCGAAGCCGCCCGAGGGCGGCCTGGCAGCGCCGTGAAGCGCGATCCGCGCGTGGTGATGACGGCCGCTCTCGCGGCAGCGTGGTTCACGCTGCCGCTCGGGGTGAGCATCCTGCTCTTCGCGCACCTCGGCGAGGTGAGCGACTGGCTCCGCGGCCACGGCAGCATGGGGGCGTTCGTCGGCGCGGGCGCGTTCGCCGTCGCGGCGGGCATCGGACTGCTCCCCACGTACGCGCAGGCGGTGCTCATGGGTTGGGTGTTCGGCTTCGCCACCGGGACGGGCGTGTCGGTGGCCGGCTACGTCGGCGGCGCGCTGATCGGCTGGTCCTTCTCGCGGCTCGTCGCGGGCGACTCGGTGCGCGCGCTCATCGACCGGCAGCCGCGATGGGGCGTGGTGCGCGCGGCGCTCGTCGAGGCCAGCGCGCCGAGGACGGCGTTCCTGGTGGCGCTCCTGCGCTTCCCCCCGAACTCGCCCTTCGCGTTCACCAACCTGGTGCTCGCGGCCACGGGCGTGCGGTTCCTGCCGATGATCGCCGGCAGCATCGCCGGCATGCTGCCGCGCACGGCGGTGGCGTGCTGGGTGGGTGCGCAGGCCGCCTCCACCGGCGCCAAGGACCTCGCGGAACTCATGAAGAAGCAGGGGCCGATGGCCATCGTCATCGGCGTGGTGCTCCTCGTCGCGGCGCTCGCGGTGATGCAGCAGATCGGCAAGCGCGCGCTGCGTGCCGCCGGCATCGGCTGACGCGCGCACTGCCCGTGGATCACGGGGCCGGGCGCGCGCCCTCGGCCAGTACCCTGCGGCCATGACCGCCGCGCCCGCCGCTCCCGTCGCGCTCGACCCGAATGCCGGCACGCCCTCGGGGGTGCCGCTCGTCGACCGCATCGCCATCACGACCATCCGCGCGCTCTCGATGGACGCGGTGCAGCAGGCCAACAGCGGCCACCCGGGCGCGCCGATGGGGCTCGCCGCGGTCGGCTACTCGCTGTGGCAGGACGCGCTCACCTACGACCCCGCCGCGCCGAGATGGCCCAACCGCGATCGCTTCGTCCTCTCCAACGGCCACGCATGCATGCTGCTCTACTCGCTCCTGCACCTCGCGGGCGTGGCGGAGACCGATGCCGCCGGCCGCGCGACCGGGCGCGCCGCGGTGACGCTCGACGACATCCGTGCGTTCCGGCAGGTGGGCTCGCGATGCCCGGGCCATCCGGAGTTCGGGCTGACCCCCGGCGTCGAGACGACCACCGGCCCGCTTGGGCAGGGGCTGGCGAACTCGGTGGGCATGGCGATCGCCGCCCGTTTCCTCGCGGAGCGCTACAACCGTCCCGGGCTCGAGCTGTTCGGCTGGCACACCTGGGCCATCTGCGGCGACGGCTGCCTGATGGAGGGCATCTCGCACGAGGCGGCCAGCATGGCCGGCCACATGCGCCTGGGCAACCTCTGCTGGATCTTCGACAGCAACCGCATCACGATCGACGGCAGCACCGACCTCTCGTGCTCGGACTACGTGACGGCGCGCTTCCACGGCTATGGGTGGAACGTGCAGCACGTGAAGGACTGCAACGACGTGGACGCGCTCGCCGCGGCCTACGCGAACGCGCGCGCCACGACGGGCCGGCCGACGATCATCGTGGTGGACGGCCACATCGGCTGGGGCTCGCCCGAGGTGCAGGACAAGGCCAAGGCGCACGGCGAGCCGCTCGGCGAGGCGGAGCTTGCGCGCACGAAGGCCGCGTACCGGTGGCCGGCGGAGCCGCGCTTCCTTGTTCCGGCCGGCGTGCGCGAGCGGTTCGCGGAGCGCATGGGCGCGCGCGGCGCGGCGGCGCACGCGGCGTGGCAGGAGACGTGGAAGCGGTACTCGGCCGCGCACCCCGACCTCGCGGCCGAGCTCGAGACGCTGTGGCGCGGCGAGCTGCCCGCAGGCTGGGACGCGGGGCTCGTGCCGGCGCCTGCCGACCCGAAGGGCGACGCCACGCGCGGCTCCGGCGGCAAGGCGCTCAGCTCCATCATGGAGCGCGTGCCTTGGATGATGGGCGGCAGCGCCGACCTGAGCCCGAGCAACAAGACCGCCCTCAAGGGCGCGGGCACCTTCAACGCGCCCGAGTTCGGCGGAACCTACGGCGGGCGCAACATGCACTTCGGCATCCGCGAGCACGCCATGGGCGCGGTGGTCAACGGCATGGTGCTCTCGGGGCTGCGCGCGTTCGGCGCGGGCTTCCTGATCTTCGCCGACTACATGCGCACGCCCATCCGGCTGAGCGCGCTGATGCGCATCCCGTCGCTCTGGGTGTTCACGCACGACTCGATCGGCGTGGGCGAGGACGGCCCGACGCACCAGCCGATCGAGCAGCTCGCCGGGCTGCGCGCGGTGCCGAACCTCGCGGTGTGGCGCCCGTGCGATGCCAACGAGGTGCTCGAGGCCTACCGATGGGCGATGTCCTCGCGCGGAACGCCGAGCGCCATCGCGCTGACGCGCCAGAACGTGCCGACGCTCGACCGCTCGAGGTGCGCGCCGGCCTCCGGCGCCTCGCGCGGGGGCTACGTGCTGCTCGACGCGGAGGGCGGGGCACCCGAGGCGATCCTCATCGCCACCGGCAGCGAGGTGTCGCTCTGCGTCGACGCTCATGCGAAGCTCGCGGCAAGGGGCGTCCGCGCGCGCGTGGTGAGCATGCCGTGCACGCACGTCTTCGACGCGCAGCCGAAGGAGTACCGCGACTCGGTGCTCCCGCCGTCGGTCCGCCGCCGCGTGGCCGTCGAGATGGGAAGCCCCCTCGGCTGGGGCGACTACGCGGGGATCGACGGCACCGTCATCGCCATGCGCACGTTCGGCGAGAGCGGCCCCGCCGGGAAGGTGATCGCGCACTTCGGATTCACCGCCGACGCGGTGGCCGATGCCGCGATGGCCGGCATCTCCCGATCGTGAGATCGGCAACCGAAACCGGGGCGGGGGACCGACTTGCCGTCAGGCGCGCTCGCGGTACGAGCCGTCCTCGGTGCTCACCACGATCTTCTCGCCGGTCGTGATGAACGGCGGGACCCGGGTCTTGAGGCCGGTCTCGCAGGTGGCTTCCTTGAGCTGGTTGGTGGCCGTGGCGCCCTTGATGCCGGGCGGGGTGTCGGTCACGGTCAGGATGGCCGTGAGCGGCAGTTCCACCGAGATCGGCTTGCCGTCGCACCAGAGGACCACCACCTGCGTGTTGGGAAGCACGTAGAGCGGCAGGTCGGCGACGAAGTCCTTGGAGAGCTCCACCTGCTCGTAGGACTCGAGGTCCATGAACACGTGCTTGCCGCCCTGCTCGTAGAGGTACTCCATGCCGCGGCGGTCGAGGTCGACCTGCTCGACTTCCTCGCCGGAGCGCAGGCGCTTCTCGATGATCGAGCCGCTGTTGAGGTCGCGGATGGTGACCTGGACGAACGCCCGCAGGTTGCCCGGCGTCCGGTGCTCCACCTTGGTGATGAGGTAGAGGCGGCTGTCGAGCTTGATGCCCATGTTGGGGCGCAGGTCGGTGGACTTCACTCAGCGATCTCCTGGTTCGGGGGAGGGGAGGATAGCGGGTAAGGAAATACCCCCAAGTCCGTGAGGACCTGGGGGCGGAGGGAGGGAAAAGGGCTTGGTAGGTCACGCCCTTTCGGGCGCGCCCGAGACGGGAAATGCCGTGAGGCATCGCCAGGTCTCGAGGTCTTGTCTGGAGTTCGGTCGGGCGCCGTACGCCATGCGCCGTGGCCTTCTTCCTCAAGTACAGTCGCAAAGTAGCCCTCGAATGCATCATGGGAAGGAACGGGATTTCATTTGGGTCCGAATCAGCCTGCCCTCGCTGCAATCAGCGTCCGGAAACCTTGGCTCTGGGGTGCAGCCCGTGGCGAAGCTGCCTTCCGGGGGGTCTACACTCGGGATCTCCCATGCGACACCCTGCATCCTCGGCCGTCCGTTCGCTGCTGTTCCCGGTGCTGATGGCAACCGCCTGCCTGCCCGTGGCCCGAGCGCAGGCTCCTGTCCCCCCGGCCCCGGCGCCCGCTGCGCCCGCAACCGCGTCGGCCGCCGACCTGCCGCCCATCGCCATCGAGCCCGCGGTCCTTGACCTCGGGTTCATGGCCCCGCGGGCAGGCGGAAAGGGGTCGGTCACCCTCCGCAACACCGGGACCGCGCCCCTCACCATCGCGGCCGTGACCCCCAGCTGCAAGTGCACCACCACCACCGCGCTCGCGGGCAAGGTCATCCCCCCGGGCGGCAGCGAGACGCTCGAGGCGGTGCTGGAGGGTGCGTCCATGCCGCAGCTCCACCGCGCCACGATCAAGGTCGCCATCGACGGGTACGCGCGCGTGCTCGAGGTGCAGCTGCGCGGCGAGACGGCAATGCCGGTGCGGAGCGTGCCGTCGATCATCAACGCGGTCGAGGGCAAGCCGCGCCAGGGACGGATCGTCGTCGAGAGCCTCGACAAGAAGCCGTTCCGCGTGTGCGCCGTCGGCGGGCAGGAGCCGCAGTACATCGGCTTCGAGGCCGGCGCCGCCCCGCGCGCGCAGTACCTCCTCAAGTACGACCTCGATGCGTGGCAGCCGAAGCATCCCTCGTACCTCGTGATCGAGACCGATCGGCCCGATTGCCCGGTCTTCGACGTGTGGGTGCGCAGCGAGGACACCATCCCGCACTCGGTGTTCCGCATGAAGGACTACCGGCTCAATGCCGGCCGCATCTCCGTGGGCGGATCGGCGGACCTCTCCTCGGAGATGGACGATCCCGGCGAGGAGATCCTCGCGGTGGAGTGCGGCTCGCCCGAGATCCAGGTCGAGCTCCTCGGGCAGACCGTGAAGGACGGCATCCGGACGGTCAACCTGCGCGTCACCCCGAAGGGGCCGCGCACGGGCATGATCTACGCGCCCGTGCGCCTCTTCGGCCGCGAACGCGACCAGCAGCTCACGCTCTTCGGCACCGTGCGCGCGCCGGACGCGGCCGGCTGCGACGGCTGCAACCCCACCAAGGCGCCCGCTCCGGCGGCCGGCGGCGACGCGCGCTGATGCGCCCCGCGCGGCTTGGTGCCCGGATGGCGCTGGCGGGGGCCGTGTTGTCTTCGGCTGCGTGCCAGTCGCCTGCGTACGAGACCAACTGGAACCGGCTGCGCGCGGGCATGGACCACGCGGAGGTGGAGGCGCTCCTCGGCAGGCCGTCGTCCACGTACGCGCCGCCTCCTCCCGACGCCGCCGAGCGCGAACGCCCTTCGGCCGTGCCCATGGAGCGCTGGCAGTTCGGCGACACGCTGTCGAGCATGGCGACGCGGGCGATGTTCCCCGACGAGGCCGACGAGCGCGCCTGGTGCGTGTTCTTCGGCGCCGACGGCCGCGTCAGCGGGTTCCGTCCGCCGGCGTGGGCGACGGGCCACCGGAGCATGGAGCCGCAGGCGCTCGGTGACGCAGTGCGCGCACGCGCCACGCCGGCGGAGTGAGCGTCTCAGCCCTGCGCCGCACGCGGCGGGCCGACGCGGCCGAGGAACCAGATCGCGCCGATGGCGGGCCCGACAAGGATGGCAAGCGCCGCCACGGGGACCAGCTTCCCCAGCGGGAACGGCTTGCGCGCTCCGGCGGCACCTGCGGCCGGGGCGCTGGCCGCGGGTGCTTGCGGTGCCACGGCCGACGGCGCGATGCGCACCGCGCCCTGTGCCGGCTCCGGCGCGGGCTGCTGCGCCGCCTCGACCGCGGCCGCGTCCTGTGCCGCGGTGTCCGCGCGGGCTTCTGCCGGGGGAGCTTCCTCGGCCGCAGTTTCCGGCGCGGCTTCCCGCGCATGGTTCTGCCGGGCTTCGCCGGACCGCGTCGGCCGCAGCGTCGACCGCTCCAGGAGCTTCGGTCGCTGCGCGGGCGGCACCGGCGGGGCGGGTGCAGGGGCGGGCGCGTTCTGCAGGGCGAGGGCCGCGAGCAGTGCCGGTGCGAGCATGCCGTCACTGTACCAGTGCCTGCGCAAAATCGCGCTCGGGGGCGCCGGAGCGCCCCCGAGCGGGGTGGTCTCGTGGATGCCGGGCGCCCGGCCGTCAGACGGACGCGGCCATCTTCTCGGCCTTCTTCCGCGCGTCGTCGAGCGTGCCGACGTACATGAACGCGCTCTCCGGCAGGGCATCGCCCTCGCCGTTGCAGATGCGCTCGAAGCTGTCGATCGTCTCGTCGAGCGTGGTGGTGACGCCCGGCAGGCCGGTGAACACCTCGCCGACGTAGAACGGCTGGCTGAGGAAGCGCTCGAGCTTGCGGGCGCGGGCCACGGCGAGCTTGTCGTCCTCGCTCAGCTCGTCGACGCCGAGGATCGCGATGATGTCCTGCAGGTCCTTGTACCGCTGCAGGATGCCCTGCACGCGGCGGGCCACCTTGTAGTGGCGCTCGCCGAGGATCTGCGGGTCGAGGATTCGGCTGGTCGAGGACAGCGGGTCGACGGCGGGGTAGATGCCCTTCTCGGCGATCTTGCGCTCGAGCACGATGAACGCGTCGAGGTGGGTGAAGGTGGTCGCGGGAGCGGGGTCGGTCAGGTCGTCGGCGGGCACGTAGATGGCCTGCACGCTGGTGATTGCGCCGTCCTTGGTCGAGGTGATGCGCTCCTGCAGGGCGCCCATCTCGGTGCTCAGCGTCGGCTGGTAGCCCACGGCGCTCGGCATGCGGCCGAGGAGCGCGGACACCTCGGAGCCGGCCTGCGTGAAGCGGAACACGTTGTCGACGAACAGCAGGGTCTCCTTGCCGCTCTTGTCGCGGAAGTTCTCCGCCATGGTCAGCGCGCTCAGCGCGACGCGCAGGCGGGCGCCCGGCGGCTCGTTCATCTGGCCGAACACCATGGCCACCTTGTCGAGCACGTGCATCTTCTTGCCGCTCGCGTCGGTGTACTCGGCCTCCTGCATCTCAAGCCAGAGGTCGTTGCCCTCGCGGGTGCGCTCGCCGACGCCGGCGAACACCGAGTAGCCGCCGAAGTTGCGGGCGACGCGCGCGATCATCTCCTGGATGACCACGGTCTTGCCGACGCCTGCGCCGCCGAAGAGGCCGATCTTTCCGCCGCGCACGAAGGGGCAGAGCAGGTCGATCACCTTGATGCCGGTCTGCAGCACCTCGGTCTTCGGGTTGAGGTCCGCGATGGTCGGCGCCGTGCGGTGGATGGGCGCGTAGTCCTGGGTGTTGACCGCGCCGCGCTCGTCGACGGGCTGGCCGAGCAGGTTGAACACGCGGCCGAGCACGCCCTCGCCCACGGGCACCTTCACCGGCGCGCCGGTGTCGATGCACGGGGTTCCTCGGCGGAGGCCGTCTGTGGAGGCCAGCGCGACGCAGCGGACCTGGCCGCCGCCGAGGTGCTTGGCGACCTCGCCCACGAGCGTCTGCTTCTTCCCGCCGAGCTCGAAGTCCACCGTGACCGCGTTGAAGATCTCGGGAATCGCGTTCTCGGGGAACTCGGCGTCGAAGGTCGAGCCGATGACCTGCTTGATGGTGCCGGTGGTGGGCATGTCTGGGGGCTCCGCTTGGAGTCGTCCTGGGGGTGTCTGGAAGCCCGGCACGGGCGTGCCGGGGGAGGAAAAAGGATAGCGGAAACGGGAGGTTCCCGGGCCGGCCGGGCCGCTAGCGCCTGGGTTGCGCGGGGGCCGAGCCCGGCTGCAGCGGCGGAGGTTCCGTGGCTT
The DNA here is from genome assembly GCA_016873255.1 of Planctomycetota bacterium. Taxonomy (GTDB): domain Bacteria; phylum Planctomycetota; class Phycisphaerae; order Phycisphaerales; family SM1A02; genus UBA966. The sequence goes on along the minus strand of VGXR01000012.1, from coordinate 13,662 downwards.
CCCCGGGATTCTCGGCCTTCCGCGGGGCGCCCGACGCGGTCATGCTGAACGCACCGTACCGGACGGCCTCGCCGTTGCGCGGCTTGAGCGTGCCGGCGTCGATCCCCGGGTCGATGCTCGTGACCTGCCCGGCAAGCTGCACCCCGAACGGGGCACCGAGCACTTCCCATGCCTCCGGCAGCTCGCGCGAGTACCAGAGGTTGTCCGAGAGCGAGATGCCCGTGGGGGGCACGGCGTCCGGGTGCGGCGAGAAGCGGGCGAGCGTGCCCGGCGTCCAGAACCCGAGGCACTTCTCGATGAGCACCTTGTCGACCGTCGACGCGCCCTCGGGCACGGCATACACGGCATCGGTGGGGTTGACGATCGTGGCGCGCGACACGACGAGGTCGCGCACGTTGACGATGCTGACGGCGGTGCCGGTTTCCTCGAAGATGCAGCGGTCGATGCGCATCCGGTCCACGGCGCGCGTGGCGTCGCCGGAGGCCGGGCGCGGCGTGCCGACGGCCACGCCCGTGCGCACCCGCTTGTTGAAGGCGCATCCGGTCACGGAGATCTCGCCGCTCGCGCCGAGCACCTTGATGCCGAAGGCCGGCGGCGCCGGCTCCGGCGGCACCAGCATGGCGGCACGCACGAGCACCCGCCGCGAGGACTCAATCTCCACCGCCGCGTCCACCCACCCGTCGATGCGCAGCTGGTCGAGCCTCACGTCCGACACGCGGTCGAGGCGCACGGCATCCTGCCCCTCCGACGGGCGGTTGCCGGCGATGGTGCAGTTGCGCACCGTCACCTCAGCGATCCACGGGTTGGGGTCGCCGGGGGCGCCCTCGATCACGATGGCCGCGCCGGTCGGGTTGATGAACATCAGGTTCTCGACGATGACGTGCTGCGGACGGCGGAGCTTCCAGCCGAAGTCGCCGCAGGCCACCGCCGCGGGAACGCGGTCGCGGCTCCGGAGGATGATGGGACGCTCGCGCGTGCCCGTGAGCCCGTCGATCTCCTGCGGCACGTGGAAGCCGGGCGGGAACACCACCTCGTCGCCCGGGCGGATGTCCTCGAGCACGTGCTTCCACGTCTGCCCCGGCTGGATGAGGAACTGCCGCGCTCCCGGGAGGTAGGGCGGGGGCAGCGCGCCGGTCGGCTGCCCGCCGCGTGCCGGGTCGGCGCCGACCTCCGGGACGAAGGGCGGCGGGATCAGCGTGGTCGGCCCGCGGGGCGCCTTCGGCGCATCGGCGGGCGCGGCGACCTGCGCCAGGGCCGCGGCAAGGAGCAGGGCGTTGATCATGCGGAGCGCTCTCCGGCGCGCGGCGCGTCAGGGGCGATCCCGAGGCCCGCGGTCGACGCCTGCAGCATCACCGCGCCCGGACTGAGGTCGACGGTGGTTGCGGCGAGGTCCGCGGGAAGCAGCACCGTGTCGCCCGCCGCGAGGCGCTCCGGGCGATGGCCCTCGGATTCCATCACCGCCTCGCCGCGCACGAGCATCAGCACGCACGGGGCGCCGTCGCTCGAGCAGGAGATGGGTGCCGCGTCCCCCGAAGGCGACGCCTCGACGGCCTCGATCGCGAAGTGCGCGTTTCGGCAGAGGAGGGCGGTGCGCAGGCCGTCGCTCCACGGGGCGTTGGCGCGCTCGAGCCCGGTGATCGGCGCCTGCGCGAGCCGCTGCTCGGCGCCGAAGAGGATGCAGTCCATGGCCTGCTCCACGTGGAGCGGCCGTGCCGGGTCGTTGCGGTTCCAGTCGTAGACGCGGAAGGTGGTGTCGCTCGGCGTCTGAACCTCCGCCACCAGCACGCCCGCTCCCAGCGCGTGGCACAGCCCGCTCTCGAGCGGGATGCAGTCGCCGGGCCGCACGGCTTCCTGCACCAGGCAATCGACCGCGGTGCCGGCTTCGATGGCGCGGCGGAACTCGGCGGGCGTGACGTCCGGGCGGAGGCCCCGGTAGATCAGTGCCCCGGGCTGCGCGTGCAGCACGAACCACGCCTCGGTCTTGAGGTGCGAGCCCGGGTGGCGTGCTGCGTACGCGGCGGTCGGGTGCACCTGCACGGACAGGTTCTCCGCGGCGTCGAGGTACTTGATCAGGAGCGGGAACCGCTCCCCGGGCCGGCTGGCCCTGCCGAGCATCGCGGCGCGGTGCGTGTCGATGAGTTCCGAGACGGAGCGGCCGTCGAAGGGCCCGCCGTGCACGCGCGAGACGCCGTCCGCCACGGGCGGCGCGAGGTCGGCGATCTCCCAGCTCTCGCCGGTCGGCGGCGCGGGGGCGGGCGGCACGGGCTTGCCGAACTGCGCCAGCGAACGCCCGCCCCAGGCGCGGGACTTCAGGATCGGGGCAAACCTCAGCGGGGGCAGCGGCATGGATGTCACGCTACGCGTCCGGCCTCGCGGGCGTCACAGGGTCATGCCCGTGATCTTGCCGTCGAACACCAGCTTGCCGTCCACGACCCCCTGGCAGTGGGACACGAAGCGGCGGCGGTTGTAGTCGATCAGGTTGGCCAGCAGGAGCAGTCGGTCACCGGGAACCACCTGCCCGCGGAAGCTGACCTCGTCGCAACGGGTGAACCCGAGGAACCCCTTCACCCGCCCGCTCTTGGTGTTCAGGAAGCTGGCCATCTGCGCGGCCGCCTCGATCATCAGCACCCCCGGCAGGAGCGGCCGGCCCGGGATGTGGCCTGGCACCCAGAATTCGTCGGGCCGCACCAGCTTGTGGCCGACGCCTGCCGTGAAGTCCGGGTTGTGCCAGAGGACCTCGTCGCAGTGGCGCATGTGCCCGGTCTGCGGGAGCGAGTCGTTCAGTTCCTCGGGCCCAAACAGGACCCTCGAGAGGTCGAGCGAGTCGAGGTCAAGAACCAGTTCAGTGGCCACGAGGGTTCCTTGGGGGTTGAGACCGGCGGGGAGCATACCCCTGCCTGCGGGGTACTCATTGGGCATAAAACCCCGTTTGGGGGCGCTCAATGCGGGTATTTCTGGATCAGGGCTCCCGAGACCTGCCCGGCGCGGGTACGCTCCGACCGATCGGCGTGGCGGAGGATCTGCCCCCTCGCGTTCGACCACTTCCCCCGGTGCGGCCCTTCCGCGTGCCGGGCAACTCGCAGACAGGAGACCATCCATGGACGCATACGAGCGCATGAAGAAGCTGATCGTGGAGTGCGACGAGGACATCAAGAAGGCCATCGGCGGCAACAAGGCCGCTGGCACCCGGGTCCGCAAGACCATGCAGGAAATCAAGGAATGCGCGCAGTCCGTGCGGCAGGCCGTGCTCAACCTGCGCGATGCGTCCGAGGGCGGCCAGGCCTGAGCGCCTGCCCGCCGCGGGGCGCCGACGCCGAATCGATGGACCGCTGACGCGCCCCGTGCGGGCGCGTCAGCTCTCTTTCGCGACCTGCTTCGCGAGCGCCAGGATGTCGCGGAAACGGGGATCCGCGGCGTCGGAGACGAGTTCGTACATGGCCCCGAGCGTGCCGGAGGGAAGTGCGCCCGCGCGCTCCATCCGGCGGAAGGCCGGCGCCACCTGGTCGGGCTGGCCCGCCGAGATCGCGTCCGTCGCGTGGAAGACCGTCCAGCCCGCGCCCACGAGGTCGAGCACCGTCTGCAGCACGCACACGTGGGCCTCGACGCCGCACACCAGGACGTTCGGGGTGCGGTGGGTGCGCAGCGCCGCGCGGACGCCGTCCACCAACGCGCTGAAGCGCGTCTTCTCGATCACGTGCGCCGTCGCCGGCAGCGCCTCGCGCACGGCCGGCACCGTGTGGCCCAGCCCCTTCACGTACTGCTCGGTGCAGATCACGGGCATCCCCAGCACCCCCGCCGCGCGCGCCAGCAGCGCGCAATTGGCCTGCATCCGTGCGGCATCGGCGATGGTCGGCATCAGCCGCTCCTGCACGTCGACCACGAGCAGGGCGGTGGACTCTGGCTTCATCCGGGGCAGTGCCATGCTCAGACCTCGAGTGCCGGCTCCTCGGCAAGGGCGCCCGCGTGCCGGGCGCGGATCGGGGCGACGACCTCGGCGATGAACCTGTCCACCTGCTCCGGCGCGCGCCCGACGTGGCGCGCGGGATCGCTGACGGCACCCCAGTCGAGGCCCGCGAACATCGGGTCGCCCTTGAGGCGTTCGAGCAGGTCGTTGGCCGCACCGTGCTCCTTCACGCGGCGGCCGGCCTCCAGGCTGTGGCGCCGGATGGCCTCGTGCGCCTCCTGCCGGTCCGCGCCGCGCGCGGCGGCCGCCAGCAGGATGTCCTCGCTCGCCATGAACGGGAGTTCCGCCTCCAGGTGCGCGCGGATGATCGCCGGGTGCACCACGAGCCCGCCGAGCACGTTCGCCAGGATGTCGAGCGCGCCGTCGAGGGCAAGGAACGCCTCGGGCAGCGAGAGGCGGCGGTTGGCGCTGTCGTCGAGCGTGCGCTCGAACCACTGCGTGGCGGCGGTGTCGAGTGCGTTCCCGGAGAGGTTCATCACGAAGCGCGCGAGGCCCGTGGCGCGCTCGCAGCGCATGGGGTTGCGCTTGTAGGCCATGGCGCTCGAGCCGATCTGGTCCTTCTCGAACGGCTCCTCCACCTCCTTGAGGTTGGCGAGGAGGCGCAGGTCGTTGCAGCACTTGTGGATGGCGGCGGCGGACACGGCGAGCGAGCCGAGCACCTGCGCATCGACGAGCCGCGGGTAGGTCTGGCCGCACACGCTCCAGAGGCGGTCGGCGGGCCAGCCGAGCGCGGCGGCGAAGCGGCGCTCGAGCTCGTCCACCCTGCGCGGGTCGCCGCCGCAGAGGCCCAGGTAGGAGGCCTGCGTCCCCGTGGCGCCGCGCAGCCCGCGCAGGCGCAGCGCGGCAAGCCGCAGCTCCACCTCCTCGAGCGCGATGGCCAGGTCCTGCGCCCAGAGCGTGGCGCGCTTGCCCACCGTGGTCGGCTGCGCCGGCTGGTAGTGCGTGAAGCCGAGCGTCGGCAGCGCGCGGTGCGCGGCGGCGAACGCGGCCGCGCGGTCGATGGCGCGCGCGAGCTTGCCGGCGACGAGCGCGAGCGCATCGCGCAGGATCAGCGTGTCGGCGTTGCACACCACGTCCTGGCTGGTGGCGCCGAGGTGGATGATGGCGCGCGCGCCGGGTGCGGCATCGCCGTAGGCATGCACGTGGGCCATCACGTCGTGGCGCAGGCGCTTCTCGTGCGCGGCCGCGGCGGCGAAGTCGATGTCGTCGAGGTGCGCGCGCAGCTCGGCCGCCTGCGCGGCGGTGACGGGCAGGCCGACGGCGTGCTGCGACTCCGCGAGCGCCGTCCAGATGCGCCGCCACGTGCCGAACTTGCGCTGCGCGCTCCATGCGGCGCGCATCGCCGCGCTCGCGTTGCGGGTCTCCAGCGGCGATCGGTAGCCGGCGTTCGGGTCGGTTGCCACGCGGGGATCGTAGGGAAATTCAGCCGCGCGGAGCGGGCGCGTTCCCCTTGCGCCCGAGCCGGTTCTCGGTGCCTGCGAGCAGGCGTTCGATGTTGCCGCGATGCTTGAGCACCACCAGGAACGCCACGGCGGCAGTGACCGCGATGGCGGGCATTGCGTGCGCCACCGGAAGCTCGCCGTCGGGCGTTCCATCGCCGGTGCGGAGGATGGCAGCCGCCGCGACCGTGAGCGGGATGGAGATCGCTGCCGCCATGCTCGCGATGCTCATGTAGCGCGTCGCGGCCAGGAGCACCGCCCACAGCCCGATCGCCACCAGCAGCGGACCGGTGAGGACGGGGTAGACGGCGAGCATCGCGCCGCTCCCGGTCGCCACCCCCTTGCCGCCCTTGAAGCCGACGAACGGGCTGAATATGTGCCCGAGCACGGCCGCGACGGGGAGGAGGAGCCACCACCACATGTCCGCGCGCGGCACCTCCGCGGGGTCGCGCCCGAGCGCGCCGCTCCAGGCACCCGCCGCCAGGACCGGGGCCGCGCCCTTCGCCGCGTCCAGCAGGTAGACGAGCACCCCCCACTTCCAGCCGAGCGCCCGGCTCACGTTGGTGGCGCCGATGTTGCCGCTGCCCACCTTCCGCAGGTCCACCCCCTTGGCCCGGGCCACGAGGGGCCCGAACGGGACGCTGCCGCAGGCGAACGCGGCGAGGGCGGCGAGGAGCCAGGCGGACCAGGCGTGGGGAGGCATGGGGGCCGGAGTCTAGCCCGAGGGCGCGAAAGACCGGGAAATCAGAGGGAACCATGATGGCCGGTGTGTCCCGTTTGCCTTTGGGTTGATGAACCGGAGATGCGGGCGAAGAGTCTCGGCGCGCCGCACTCACTTTCGGTGGGACGATCGGTCCCACAGCGTTCTCCAAGGAGTTCAAGATGCAAGGCGTGATTGCCATCGTCGCCGCCGGTCTCGTCTGCGGGTCCTCGTCCGCCGGGTTCCTCTCGAACGCGGTGATCGACGATTTCGGTCCGGGCGGTCCCGGCCTCGGGTTCACGCGCCAGGCCTCGGGCGACGCGTCGGTCTCCGGCGGGTCGGGCAGCCTGTCCTCCGGCAGCGGGTTCGGGTACCTCTCGGCCGCGGGCTACGACGCGTCGGCGTTCTCCGGGATCTCCCTCAAGGTCAGTGACCTCGGAAGCGGCACGCTCGAGCTTTCCATCGTCGGCAGCTCTTCCGGCTTCACCGCGATGAACGTCCCCCTGAACGGCTACGTCAACGACGGATACGTCTGGATCACCTTCGACCAGATCGACGCCGTGGTCTCGAACGAGCCGGGCTTCATCTCCTCCTCGATGGCCAGTGGCGAGGGTATCGGCGGGATCGGGCTCTCGTATTCCGGAGGCACCGGCTCCGTCTCGATCGACGACTTCGAGTTCCGTTCCTCGCCCGTGCCCGCCCCCGGCGCGCTCGCGCTGCTCGGCGTGGCCGGCATCGCCGGCGCCCGCCGGCGGCGATGAGGCGGCTTTCCGCCCTGCATCGCGCAAGCTTCACGCGCCCGGGGCCACGCGCCTCGGGCGCGGTGCCTTGGGCGGCCGTGCTTCCCGCCCCGCGCTCACACCACCACGGAGTCCATCGCCTCGGAATCCAGCGCGGGCTCGCGCGTCTTGCCGTCCCCGAAGCCGGTGCCGATGGCGCGCGCGGCCTCGATGAGCGGGTGGTGCGGCGGCACCAGGCGCTGCTTGCCGGCGGCGAAGAGCAGGTCGACGTCGCCGAACACGTTGCCCTGGCGGACGACCATTCGGCCCCGCTTGCCCTCCATCAGAATCTTGATGGAGTGGTAGCCGAAGTGCGTCGCGAGGATGCGGTCTGCCGGGATCGGTCCGCCGCCGCGCTGGATGTGGCCGAGCGCGCTCGACCGCGTCTCGATGCCGGTTCGCGCGGCGATCTCGTCGGCGACCCAGCGTCCGATGCCGCCGAGGCGGATCGGGTCAGGCGAGGTCGGGTCGACGCGGTCGACGATCTGCTGCCCTTCCCTCGGTCTGGCGCCTTCCGCTGCCACGATGATCGCGAATCCCGGGCCGCCCTTGCGCATGCGGAAGCGGATGTTCTCCGCGAGATGGTCGAGGTCGAAGGGGATCTCCGGCAGCAGGATGATGTCGCTGCCGCTGGCGACGCCCGCGGTGAGGGCGATCCAGCCCGCGTTGCGGCCCATCACCTCGCACACCATGACGCGGTGGTGGCTGTCGGCGGTGGAGTGCAGCTTGTCGAGCGCCTCGGTGGCGGTGTTCACCGCCGTGAGGAACCCGAAGGTGATCTCGGTGCCGACGATGTCGTTGTCGATCGTCTTCGGGACGCCGATGATGTTCACGCCCGCCTCGACGAGCGGCGCGGCGCTGGCCATGGTGCCGTCGCCGCCGATCACGATGATGGCATCGATCCCGTGGCGCCTGGCGGTGTCCACACACTGGCCGGTCACGTTCTCCCACACCGGGCCGGTGGCCGGGTCGACGCGCACGCAGTAGCGCTTGGGGTTGCAGCGGTTGTTGGAGCCGAGGATCGTGCCGCCGCGGGTGAGGATGCCGCTCGCGTCGCGCGCGGAGAGCGGGCGGACGCGGTCCTCGATGAGGCCCTGGAACCCGTCCTCGATTCCGACCACCTCGATCCCGTGCTGCCAGATGGCGGTCTTGGTGACCGCGCGGATGACGGCGTTGAGGCCGGGGCAGTCGCCGCCGCCTGTGAGGACTCCGATGCGCTTGATGTGTTCTGCCATGGTGTTCCGTGGAGTCCGGCAAGGATAGCGATGCGTCCATCGCCGCAACGGCGGCCGCTACGATGGCCCCAGACCCGTGAGCACGCACGCCACCCCCCCGATGCAGCAGAACCCCGACGCCTCCGCCCAGCCCGCACCCGAGGACGAGGGCGCCCTCGTCGCCGCCCGGCGCGCGAAGCTTGCCGAGCTGCGCGGAACCCTCGGCATCGAGCCCTACGGGCGGCGCGCCGACGAGCTGATGCAGGCCGCGGATGCCCGTGCGCGGTTCGACGAGGCCGCGCACGCGGAGTTCGAGGCATCGCAGCAGGCCCGCAAGGCGGATCCCGCCGCCGCGGCGGTCGACCGCCGCGCCCGCGTCCGCTTCGCCGGCCGCGTGATGCAGCACCGTGACCTCGGCAAGCTCGTCTTCTTCTGGCTGCGCGACGCCTCGGGCGACCTGCAGGTGACCGTCAGCAAGGCCAACGTCGCGGAGCGCGACTTCGCGCTGGCCAAGATGCTCGACTACGGCGACGTGGTTGTCGCGGAGGGGCCCATCGGCCGCACCAACAAGGGCGAGACGTGCGTGTGGGCCTCGGGCATCGAGCTCGCGTGCAAGAGCCTCGCGCCGCCCCCCGGCAAGTGGCACGGGCTTGAGGACGCCGAGACCCGCTACCGCAGGCGATACGTCGACATGTACTCCAACCCGCAGACGGTGAAGGTGTTCGAGCAGCGCTCGCGCATCGTGAGCCTGGTGCGGCGCTTCATGGAGTCGCGCGGCTACCTCGAGGTGGAGACGCCGATGTTGCAGCCCATCGCGGGCGGCGCCGCGGCCCGGCCGTTCGTGACCAGGCACAACGCGCTGGACATGCAGCTCTTCATGCGCATCGCGCCGGAGCTGTACCTCAAGCGCCTGGTGGTCGGCGGCATGCGCAGGGTCTTCGAGATCAACCGCAACTTCCGCAACGAGGGCGTGGACCGCAGCCACAACCCCGAGTTCACCGCGATGGAGGCCTACGAGGCCTTCGGCGACTACATGACCATGCTCGAGATGGTGGAGAGCCTGGTGCACCACGTGGCGTGCGCGGTGGCCGGCTGCCCCGAGGGCGGCGATGGCCCGGTGCTCCCGTTCGGCGAGCTGCGGATCGACTACCGCAAGCCCTTCGAGCGCGTGCGCTACGAGGAGCTCTTCATGCGCGCCTTCGGCTTCGACATGCGCGACGAGGCAAGGGTGCGCGCGGCCGGCCGGGAGCACCGCATCGAGAAGGCCGCGACGCTCGACCACTGGCTGCTCGTGAACGAGCTGTTCGAGGAGAAGGCCGAGGCGCTCATCGACCCGAGCCGGCCGACGTTCGTCCTCGACTACCCGAGCGCCATCAGCCCGCTCACCCGCCCGAACCGCGAGCGCCCCGAGCTGGCCGAGCGCTGGGACCTCTTCGTGGCGGGCATGGAGCTCGGCCCGGCCTACACCGAGCTCAACGACCCCGACATCCAGCTCTCCAAGTTCACCGAGCAGCTTGCCGGCGCCGACGACGAGGAGAGCACCTTCCGCACGCTCGACCACGACTTCGTGGAGAGCCTGCGCGTGGGCATGCCCCCGGCCGGAGGCATGGGCATGGGGATCGACCGCCTGGTGATGTTCATGACCAACTCGGAGTCGATCCGCGATGTCATCCTCTTCCCGCTCATGCGACCGGAGTGAGCCGCCGCGCGGCTCGCGCGCCGTGCGGCTCGCGCGCCGCGCGTTCCTGGCGTGCGCCGCCCTCGCCGCGTGCGCGATGCTTGGCGCGCAGGCCGCCGCCGCCGAGGCGTGGAAGGTCGTCGAGGACAGGTGGTTCGAGCTGTGGCTCGGCGGGGCGCGGTGCGGGTTCGTGCACGAGTTGGTGGAGCGCTCGGGCGACGCCGTGCGCACCACCGCCGAGACGGAGATGACCGTGGGGCGCATGGGGCAGGGCGTGCGCATCCGGACGCTCGGCACCTTCGAGGAGAGCGGCGCGGGCGTGCCGCTGCGCGCTCGGGTCCGCCGCGAGGCGGGCGCCGCGCCGGTCGAGTCGTCATGGGAGTTCCGCGCCGACGGGATCGAGGTCCGCGAGGAGCAGGGCGGCCGCGTCACCGCGCAGCGCAGGCCGCTGCCGCCGGCGGGGTGGCTGACGCCGCGCGCGGCGCGCGAGTTCGTGAAGGCGCGGCTCGCCGCGGGTGCGCGCGAGTTCGCGTACGTCACGCTCGACCCCGCCAGCGGCCCGGACGCGGTGCGCATCGAGAGCGTGCGGACGGGCGAGTCGTCCGGCACGGTCGATGGGCGCTCGGTCGCGCTCACGGAGTGGCGCACGCGGAACTCGCTCATCGAGAAGCCGTCCGTCGAGCTCCTGTCGGCCGATGCGGTGGTCGTGCGCAGCACCACGGACCTCGGGGTCGGCATCCTCGAGAGCCGCCTGTCCACGCGCGAGGCCGCGTCGGCACGGGTCGCGCCGGTCGAGATCATGGCGCGGACCTTCGTGCCGCTCGCGGTCGACGCCCGCTCGCTCGCGGGCTCGCGGCGCGCGGAGCTCTCGGTGCGGGCCAGGGACGGCGAGCTGCCGGACCTGCCTTCCGCCGCAAGCCAGCGGTTCGAGCGCTCGGGCAAGGGCGCCGCGGCGCTTCGGATCGACGCCGACGGCGGCAGCGAGGCGTCCGGCGCGGACCGCGCCGACCAGGCGCTGCTGCGGGCCAGCGTGTTCGCCGACGCGGACGATGCCGAGGTGCGCGCCCTGGCCGAGCGCGCGCTGCGCGGGGCGCCCGGGGACATGCTCGCGCGTGCCGAGCTGCTTCGTGCCGCGGTCAACCGGCACGTCGCGCGCAAGGACCTTGCGAGCGGCTTCGCGACGGCGAGCGAGACTGTCCGCGCGCGGGCCGGCGACTGCACCGAGCACGCCGCGCTCCTCTGTGCGCTGCTTCGCACGCAGGGCATCCCGGCGCGCGTGGCCAGCGGGCTGGTGTACGTGGCTGAGGGCGGCGGCATCCGCAACGCCTACGGCTGGCACATGTGGACGCAGGCGATCGTGGGCGGCAGGTGGATCGACCTCGACGCGACCATCGCGCCGGGCGGTCCGCGCTTCGATGCCGCGCGGCTCCTCGTGGGGCTGAGCAAGGCCGACGGTGCCGCCGTCGACACCGACCTTGCGCGCATCGTGGACCTGATGGGCGACCTCGTCATCGAGCCGGTGTCCGCCGACGGCGTGCGGTTCGGCGCGGGGCAGCCGCCGTGAGCGAGCCGCTTCCCCCGCTTCCTTCGCGCGACCCCGCGGGGCACAAGGGCACCTTCGGCACGGTGTGCGTGGTCGGAGGCCATGCGGCCCCGCCCGTCACCATGCTCGGGAGCGTGGTGCTCTCGTCGCTTGGCGCGCTCCGCGCGGGGGCCGCCCTGTGCATCGTGGCGGCGCCCGCGCCGCTCGTTCCCGCCATCCTCGCTGCCAACCCCTCGGCCACCGGGCTCCCGCTGCCCGTGGACGGCGAGGGGCGGCTGGTGCCGCACGCGGTGGCGGAGGCGCTCGACACGCACGCACGGAAGGCCGGCGTCCTGGTGGTGGGCCCGGGGCTCGGCACGGGCCACGCGGAGTCGCAGGTGGTCGTCCGCATCCTCGCGCAGGACGACGGGCGCCCCGTGGTGGTCGACGCGGACGCGCTCAACTGCCTGGCCGCCACCGACGGCTTCCAGCTCGACCTGCGCGCACCGATGGTGCTGACGCCGCACCCCGGCGAGTACGCGCGGCTCGCGGCGGCGCTTCGCATCGACGCCGACCCGTTCGATCCGGTGGCGCGGCCGCATGCGGCGGAGCGGCTTGCGCAGCGGCTCGGATGCGTGGTGGTGCTGAAGGGCCACGGCACGGTGGTGAGCGACGGGACGCGGACCTGGACGTGCGCGCGCGGCAGCGATGCGCTCGCCGTCGGAGGCAGCGGCGACGTGCTCGCCGGGGTGGTCGCGGGGCTCCTCGCGCAGCATGGACGCGCGCTCGGCCTCTACGGCTGCGCGCGCCTGGCCGTGGAGGCGCACGCGATGGCCGGCGACGACTGGGCGGCGCGCGAGGGCGGCACCGCGGGCATGCTCGCCGCGGAGATCGCCGCCGGCATCCCTGCCGCGCTCGGCGCGATGCGTACACTCGTGCGCCCATGAACCAGGAAGCGGCAACTCCCGTCGGCAAGCGACCGCCGCACGTGCCCGTCGACCAGATCCGCCCGCACACCTACGTGGACGGCATCTACTCGATCGTCAACCCGCAGGTCGGCACGGCCAAGAACGGCAAGCACTTCCTCAAGGGGCTCATCCGCGATGCCACGGGCGAGATCGCCATCCGCCAGTGGACCTTCGACGACGCGCAGATCGGCGAGCTCTCGCGCACCGGCTTCGTGTGGCTCGGCGGGCAGGCGCAGGAGTACAACGGCCAGGTGCAGGTGATCGTCGAGTCCATCTCGGCGGTCGAGGTCGAGGTCGAGGACCTCGCGCGCCTGCTGCCGTCCTCGCGCCACGACATCGCGGCCATGGAGCAGGAGCTCCGCCGCATCATGGGCTCGCTCGCGCATCCTTCCATGCGCGCGCTCGCGGACGGGTACCTCTCGAACGAGGCCTTCATGTCGCGCGTGCGCCAGGCGCCCGCCGCGGTCAGCGTCCACCACGCGTGGATCGGCGGGCTGCTCGAGCACACGCTGCAGCTCCTGCGGCTTGCCGAGGTGATGCTGCCGTGCTACCCCGACCTCAACCGCGACATCGTGCTGATGGGGCTCTTCCTGCATGACCTCGGCAAGACGTCGGAGCTGACCTGGGAGCGCGGGTTCAGCTACACCGCCGAGGGCAACCTGATCGGCCACACCGTGAAGGGCGTCATCATGCTCAGCGCGATGGCCGCCAAGGTCGCGCGCGAGACAGGCGCGCCCATCCCGCCCGATGCGCTGCTCGTGCTGCAGCACATCGTCGTGTCGCACCACGGTTCGCTGGAGTTCGGCGCCGTGAAGCTGCCGTCCACCCCCGAGGCGATCTTCGTGGCCATGCTCGACAACCTCGACGCCAAGACCACCGTGGCCGTGCAGTCCGCGCAGCGCCACAAGCCGATCCAGCCCGGCCAGGAGTTCACCGACCGCGTGTGGAGCCTCGACACGCGGATCTTCCGCCCCGACCCGCTGGCGTAAGTCCGTTCCTGGTTCGTTTGCCACCAGCTGTTTTCTCCAGTGAAATCGGTGGAGGGGCGTTGGGGGTGGGCGAGAGGGGGTTCCTGCGGTGGCCGCGCCCCTTCGCTGCGCCCGGATCCCGTGCTCACTGCGGGGCGCTCGCCGAATGACGGAAGGCGCCCGAATCCGACCGCCTCCCGACGTTCAACGCCCCGAGCCACCACCGGTCGCCGAGGCGTCCAGGTACGCACTACGCCGAGCAACCGCCCCCACCGCCGTTCGCCGAGGCGTCCAGGTACGCACTACGCCGAGCAACCGCCCCCACCGCCGGTCGCCGAGGCGTCCAGGTTCGCGCCGCATCGCACCACGCGATCGGCATGTCCCCGCGACTTCTCCGGAGAGATCAATTGGTGGCAAACGAACCAGGAAC
>VGXR01000011.1 GCA_016873255.1 Planctomycetota bacterium | reverse complement strand
GCAGCTTGACTGGTACGCGGGCACCAGCAACCACCCGGTCATCCCGCAGAACGCCTACCGCATCAAGGGCGGGCGCTTCGAGCAGATCGGCCTCAGCTGGATAAAGCACGGCTTCTGCGCGCTGCAGGAATCGCTGTGCGGCAGCTGCACGCCCGCGGGGAGCGGCTGCCCCAGCCTGCTCGGCGTCGGGTGCAGCGACCCGTACACCGCAGGGCTCAACGGCAACCAGGGAGACCTCGGCCCGCGCTTCGAGGTCAACCCCTCCACCGGCGCGTTCCCGGCAACGGGCAGCACCGCGTGGCCCGGCATCCCGTCGGGCCAGGGCACCATCGGCCGCCGCGTGCAGATCGACGGCAACGACCTCAACCCCGCGCTCAATGCCGGAGCCGTGTACCTGGCCGAGTGCCAGTACATCCACCCGCAGGACGCGGCCAACAACAACGACAACAACAACTCGAGCTACCGCACGTTCACCGTGGGCACGCTCTCGGGCGGCGCCTACAACATCGCGCTGACCGGTCCCACGCAGCAGTCGCGGCCCGCGATCTTCCACTGGCCGGCGGTCAACCCCAACGCCACGATCGCCATCGCGGATGCCACCGACGGCCGCTACGTGCTGGGCTGCAACGCCTACGAGATCACTCCGGGCACGTGGCGCTACGAGTACGCGGTGCTCAACATGAACTCCGATGCGGCCGCATCGAGCTTCGCGGTGCAGGTGCCCGCAAGCGTGGCGGTGACCAACGTCGGCTTCAAGGACGTTCGCTACCACTCGGGCGAGCCGTTCGACGGCACCGACTGGACCGTGACCACCACCGGCGGGCAGGTGCGCTGGCAGTGCACGCAGACCTTCGCGCAGAACCCCAACGCCAACGCGCTGCGCTGGTCCACGGTCTACAACTTCTGGTTCGATGCCAACTCGCGGCCCGTGCAGGGCACCACCACCATCGGCCTCTTCAAGACGGGCGGGTCGCTGCCGGTGGTGACGCGGGTTCCGTCAAGCACATGCAACGCGGCCGACCTCGACTGCAACGGCAGCGTCAACGGCGCGGACCTGGCGATCCTCCTCGCCTCGTGGGGGCCCTGCGCCTCCAGCCCGTGCGCACCGGACCTTGACGCCAACGGCGTGGTCAACGGCGCGGACCTCGGGTTCCTGCTTTTAAGCTGGGGCTGAGCCCCGCGTCCGGCGTCGTCAGTCCAGCCGCTGCCCGGCCCGCCGCCCGGCGGCGCTGCTTCCATTGCTACCCTTCTGCGCCCGTGGCAAGCCCGCAACGACCCGCCGCATCAACCCTCGAACCCACCGCGCTGGCGGCGTTCCTGGTGGCGTTGGTGCTGGGGTGGTGCCCGCTGACGGCGCTGGCAGCCATCGCCCTGGGCATCACGGCCCTGGTGCGGATCCGCGAAGGCGGCGGTGCGCGCACCGGCAAGGGCCTTGCGGTGGGCGCCATCGCGCTGGCTGCGGCCATCCTGATCGGGTGGGGAGTGCTTCTCGAGCGGCTCGGCGCCGACGCACTGGACGCCATGGACGCGCAGGCAACCGAGGCGATCGATGCCGGCCTCGGGCGGCCGGGCGCGGCGGCGATGCGCTGGGAACGGTCGCTGGAACCCGCGGCCGACGCCGCGACGGCGTTCACCGCGCAAGCCCGGGACGCGCTCGGAGAGGTGCGGGCCGTGGCCATCACCAACCGCGCCATGCAGGGACTTGCCGACCGCACCGTGACCGTGGCCTTCACCGCCACGGGCGCAAAGGCCGTCGGCTTCGGCAGCGCGACGTTCGCCACCGATTCGGCATCGCTGCAGCCGAGGCTGGTGCTCAGGAGCATCGAACTCGAGGTGGGCGACCGCAGGCTGCGCCTGCCCGCTGCCGAAGGAACCCAACCATGACCACGGAGACGCTGACGCCGGATACCCAGACCAGCGAGCGGGTGGGCCCGAGCCGCTGGAACCCCATCGCCATGGCGGCGCTCCTGGTGTCGGTGCTGCCGGTCGTGAGCGTCGCCGCACCGGTGCTGGGGCTGGTGGCGCTTCTGCGGCTTCGGTCGCGGCCCCACGAGCGCGGGCGCGCGCTGGCATGGGCGGCGATCGTGATCGGGCTCACCACCTCCGCCGCGCAGGCTGGGCTCGGGTGGCTGATGGCCGAGGTGCGCCGGGCCACGGTTGAACGGCCCGCAGAGGCGCTCCGCGCCGCCTGGACCGGGGACGCCGAGGGCTTCCGCGAGCGCATGGCCGGGCCGGGGCACGAGGCAACCTCGGACAGGGTGGCTGCCTGGGTGGCCCCGCTGCGGGCGTCGCTCGGCGAGTTCGAGGCCTTGGAACCGGACTTCGGGCGCGCGGTGCCCGAGCCCACCGTGCCCGTGCCGGAGCGGGAGATGTCAGGGCTCTTCAAGGCGCGCTTCAGGGGAGCGGCGGGTACCACGTCGGTGCCTGCCACGGTCGTGTACGAGCGTCCGCTCGCCGGAGAGGCACCCACCTCGGTGCGGGTGCGTCGCTACGAGTTCGAGATGCCCGACGGAACGCGTATCGTGTGGCCCGAGGATGGCCCCCGAGAACGACCCAACGCAGAGCGCCGCGAAGAACCCGCCCGATGAGGACGTCGTGATCGAGGTGGAACGCCTCGTCATGCGGTTCGGGAAGCAGACCGTGCTCTCCGGGCTGGACCTCAAGGTGCGCCGGGGCGAGACGCTGGTGGTGATGGGCGGCTCGGGCTGCGGCAAGAGCACGCTGCTGGGGCTGATGATCGGCGGCAAGGCCCCCACCGAGGGGCGCGTCCGCCTGTTCGGCGAGGACATCGCGCAGGTCGACGAGACGCGCCTCGATGCGCTGCGCCGTCGCTTCGGCATCCTGTTCCAGAGCGGCGCGCTGTACCAGTCGATGTCGATCGCCGACAACGTGGCGCTGCCGATGCGCGAGCTGACCGACCTGCCCCCGGACCTCATCGACCTGCAGGTGAAGATGAAGCTCGAGGCCGTGGGCCTGCGCGAGCACGCGGACAAGTTCCCGGCGCAGATCTCGGGCGGCATGAAGAAGCGCGCGGGCCTTGCGCGCGCGCTCGCGCTCGACCCGGAGATCATCTTCTACGACGAGCCGAGCGCCGGCCTCGACCCCGTGACGAGCGCCGAGATCGACCAGCTGATCCTCACCCTCACGAAGAAGCTGGGCGTGACCAGCGTGGTGGTGACCCACGAGATGGACAGCGCGTTCACCATCGCCGACCGCATGGTGATGCTCGACAAGGGGCGATGCCTGAAGATCGCGCCGCGCGCCGAGTACGAGCGCATCCGCTCGCTGGGCAACGACCAGGCGTCGATGCTCCCGGAGGACGACCGGATCGTGCGACAGTTCATCCGCGGCGATGCCGCCGGGCCGATCACCGACCGGCGCACCATGACGAGCTACGCCGACGACCTGATGGGCCTGCTGGCGCCGCTGCCTGCGTCGCCGTCCATCACGCCAACCCGGTGACGCCCATGCAGCTCAAGGACGCGCGCGTCACGGTGATGGGGCTGGGGCAGTTCGGCGGCGGGCTGGGCGTCACGCGGTGGCTGCTTGCGCGCGGCGCACGCGTGCTGCTCACGGATCGCGACCCGAGCGAGCGCCTGGAGAGGCCGCTCGCGGAGCTGGCGGAGGCGTGCGACTCGGGCGCCGTCACGCTGCGGCTCGGCGGCCACGACGAGCGCGACTTCGCCGATGCCGACCTGGTGGTGGCCAACCCCGCTGTGCCCGTGCCCTGGGACAACGCGTACCTGCGCGCGGCGCGCGAGGCCGGCACTCCGGTGACGACCGAGATCCGGCTGGCCGTGGATGAGCTCGACCGCGATCGCACCGTGGCCGTCACCGGGAGTGCGGGAAAGAGCAGCACTTCCAGCATGATCGCCCTGCTCCTCGACGATGCCCCCCGCACGGCGCGCCTCGGCGGCAACATCGGCGGCTCGCTCCTCGGCGCGGCACCGCGGCCGGACGAATTCACCGTGCTCGAGCTCTCCAGCGCGATGCTCTGGTGGCTCGGCGAGGGCGCGGCGTGGGCCGGGCTGGAGCCGTGGTCGGCGCGGGTGGCAGTGCTCACCAACCTCGCGCCCAACCACGTGGACTGGCACGGATCGCTCACGCACTACATGCGCAGCAAGGCGGAGATCCGCAGGCACCAGCGTGCGGGCGATGCCTTCATCACGCTGTTCGGCGAGGAACAGCCCGCCGCGGCCGCGGAGGCCGCGCATGCGCTCGGCGGCGCGTGGTGGGGCGGTGCGGCGCTGCCCGCTCGCGGCGAGCTCGACGAGCTGCTCCGGGCCATCGACATGCCGAACGTGCCGGGCGAGCACCAGCGGCGCAACGCGCGGCTTGCGGTGCTCGCGGCGGAGGCGGCAATCCGGTCCGCGGGCGAGCGTCCCGACCGCACGCGGCTCCTGGCGCGCCTCGGCGACTTCCGCTCGCTGCCGCACCGGCTGGAGTACGTGGGCACGTTCGGCGGGCTCCGCTGCTTCAACGACTCCAAGAGCACCACGCCGGACGCCGCGCTGCTCGCCGTGGGCGCCTTCCCGGATGCGGCCCGGATCCACCTCATCGCGGGCGGCTACGACAAGAAGGTGGAGCTCGGCTCCATCCGCGACCTCGCTCCGCGCCTCGCGGGCCTCTACGCGATCGGCGCCACCGCACGGCAGCTGGTGGCGCACGCCAACGCCCGCGACTGCGGCACGCTCAAGCACGCGGTCCGAGCGGCGGCCGACCGCGCGCGCCCGGGCGACGTCCTCCTGCTGTCGCCGGCCTGCGCAAGCTGGGACCAGTACGCCAACTACGAGCGGCGAGGCGAGGAATTCTCGGCACTGGTGAAGAACCTGTAGGATTGCCGATGCAGATGCCCATGAGCCTTGACGCCGCCCGGACCCGTTCCCGCATCGCCGCCGCCCTCGCCCTGGCCGCCGCGGCCACCGTGGCCGGCTGCTACAGCACCTCGGGCGGCTTCATGCCGCACACCGACGGCGGGTTCACATACGAGAGCACGTCGATGCTCCCCACCACGGTGACGGTGCTCAACGTTTGCGAGCGCTCCGCGGCCCACCCCGACGGCACCCCGTTCTTCATCATGGAGATCCCGCCGGGCAAGCAGCTGACCTTCAACTTCGACGAGGACGGCGGCGACGACCCGGTGGCCCGGCCCGCGCGCATGATGTACTCGCTCTGGAAGAAGGGCACGCAGACGGGCTCGCTCGACAACGTGCTCAGCTGCCCCGGGCGCGGCTGCCGCAACATCGTCGTCAGCTACCGCCCCGCCCCGGAGCAGGCGAAGCCGGACGAGAGCTACCGCCTGCAGGTGGGCTCCGATGCGCCGGGCCCCGTGGCCCAGCCGCGCGCGCCCCGCGGCGAGCGCCACAACCCGGACACCTGATCCATGCCCGCGGACGTCCGCATCGGGCACGGCTACGACCTCCACAGGCTTGAGCCGATCGCGCCGCAGGGCGCGGGGCGTCCCTTCGTGCTCGGAGGCATCCGCTTCGACCACGACCGCGGGCCGGTGGCGCATTCCGACGGCGATGTCCTGATGCACGCGGTGACCGATGCCATCCTCGGTGCCATCGGCGAGCCGGACATCGGGCAGCTCTTCCCGGACAGCGCGCCGGAGAACAACGGCCTCGACAGCCGCGTGTTCCTCGAGGAGGCCGCGCGGCGCATGCGGGCCGCGGGCTGGGACGTGGGCAACATGGACATGACCGTGGTCTGCGAGCGCCCCAAGATGGGGCCGCGCAAGCGCGAGGTGGTCGAGAACCTCGCCCACATCTTGGGGGTGCCGGCGCGCGACCTCAACCTGAAGGGGAAGACCCACGAGCGGGTCGACGCGGTGGGCGAGGGACGCGCGATCGAGGCGCACGTGTCGGTGCTCCTGGTGCGGCGCTGATCGGCGCGGAACCGCCGCGGGAGGCGCGTTGGCGCGCGGCAGGCCATACGATGGCCGTCCCATGCGAGCAATCGTCACAGGACAGATCGGCGTCGACAAGAAGCCCTACCTGCAGGCCGTGGTGGACGGGGCGGAGCGCCAGCACGAGCGGGTGGAGCTCTTCAACGTCGGCAACCTGATGTACCGCGAGGCGCCCGACGTGCGCCCGGGCCGCATCCTCGACCTGCCGTGGTCGCGCCTGGCCAGCCTGCGCCGGGCGGTGCTGAAGGACGTGATCAGCGCGACCAGCCCCGTGTCGGAGCACCCGAACGTCATCGTCAACACGCACGCCACGTTCCGCTGGCGTCACGGGCTCTTCAGCGCCTTCGACTTCGACCAGCTGCAGATGCTGAAGCCGGAGATGTTCATCTGCCTCGTGGACAACATCGAGGTGGTGCACCACCGGCTCCACAAGGAGCACGAGATCGACGCCACGCTCAAGGACTGCATGGTCTGGCGCGAGGAGGAGATCCTGGCCACGGAGCTGATGGCGCAGGCCCTCGGCTGCGGGCAGAACTTCTTCATCCTGAGCCGCGGCCGCCAGAAGGACACGGTGGAGACGGCCCTGCGCCTGGTGACGCGGCCCGAGATGCGCAAGGTCTACCCGAGCTTCCCGATGAGCCACGTGGTGGACATGCCAGACGTGCTGGCGGAGATCGACCACTTCCGCGCGGAGCTCGCCAAGCACTTCATCACGTTTGACCCGGGGGACGTGGACGAGAAGCTTCTCCTCGACCGGGCCATCGCCGCGGCGCGCGAGGGCAAGGACTTCATCGAGGTCGAGGCGCACAGCTTCGGCGGGCGAGCCGGCGGGCCGCCGATGAAGGTGCCCGTCCGCGAAGTGCTCGACATCGCGGGCGACGTCGACGGCCAGATCTACATGCGCGACTTCAAGCTCATCGACCAGAGCGACATGATCGTCAGCCTGGTCCCCGAGCTGCCGGGCGGCGTCCCCGGGCTCTCGAGCGGAGTGGAGCGCGAGCTGCACCACGCCTTCGAGCACACCAAGGAGGTGTACGTGGTGTGGAAGCCCCGGAAGAACCCGAGTCCCTTCATCACCGAGACGGCAACCCGGATATTCCGATCCGTGGACGAGGCGCTGGCGTACTTCGAGGAGAAGGGGATGTTCGCGCGGACCAACCTGTTCGGGCACTGACCGAACCGGGTCCCGAAACCCCGCGGTCTCCCCCTGGGAAAGGCCGGGCCCGCCAGAAACCGGGCGATCGGCACGCGCATCGCAGATTTCCTTTCCGGATTGCCGGGGGTGGGCTACTCTTACGAACCGTACCCCCGAACGACAAGGACCAGACTTCGATGACTCGCCCGCTCCCCGTTGTCGGACCTGCCGTGGTTGCCGTCCTCCTTGCACCCATGGCCCAGGGCCAGATTTCGCAAAGGTCCGGGGTGGGAGCTGTGCCGTATTCGGTCGGGCCTGGCAACTTCGGCGTCACCTTCCGCACGTGGGCGCCCAACGCGAACGCGGTGTCCGTGGTCGGCACGTTCAACAACTGGAGCACGGCCAACCATCCGCTCACGAGCGAGGGCAACGGCTGGTGGTCGCGCGACGTGCCGCTGGTGCTTGCGGGCGCGCAGTACAAGTTCGCGATCCGCAACGGCACGACCTGGCACTTCAGGAATGACGCCCGCGCCCGGCAGCTGACCAACTCGGTCGGCAACTCGGTGGTCTACAACCCGAACGCGTACCAGTGGCAGGCCAACTCGTTCCAGATGCCCTTCTGGACGGAGATCGTCGCGTACGAGTTGCACGTCGGCACGTTCCACGTGCCCACCGGGCAGGCCATGCCCGGGACCTTCGCGACGGCCACGCAGAAGCTCGACCACCTCCGTGACCTCGGCGTGAACGCCATCGCGCTGATGCCCGTCAACGAGTTCGCCGGCGACATCAGCTGGGGCTACAACCCCGCGCACCCGTTCTCGGTGGAGAGCGCCTACGGGGGCCCGGACGCGCTGAAGGCCTTCGTCGACGCGGCTCACGCCCGCGGCATCGCGGTGATGGGCGACGTGGTCTACAACCACTTCGGGCCGACCGACATGGACCTCTGGCAGTACGACGGCTGGAGCCTGAACAACAAGGGCGGCATCTTCTTCTTCCAGGACTCGCGGTCGGACACCTGGTGGGGGCCCCGCCCCGACTACGGCCGCGGCGAGGTCCGCAGCTACATCCACGACAACGCGATGATGTGGCTGCAGGAGTTCCGCATGGACGGCATGCGGTTCGACGGCACGAAGTTCATCCGCATGGTGGACCTGCAGGGCCCGGACATCCCCGAGGGATGGAGCCTGATGCAGTGGTGCAACGACTCCGCCGACGCGCACGCAGCGAACAAGCTGATGATCGCCGAGGACCTCGGCGACAACGCGTGGCTCACGAAGACGACGGGCGCCGGGGGGGCCGGCTTCGATACGCAGTGGGATGGCTCGTTCGCATACCCCGTGCGCGCGGCCATCGAGGCTTCGAGCGACTCGTCGCGCGACATGTTCTCCGTGCGGGACGCGATCCTGAAGTCGTTCAACGCCTCGATGCAGCAGCGGATGATCTACACCGAGAACCACGACGAGGTGGCCAATGGGCGGCAGCGCGTGCCGGAGACGATCTGGCCCGGGAACGCGGGCAGCTGGTTCAGCCGCAAGCGCTCGACCCTCGGCGCGGCGCTGGTGCTCACGTCGCCGGGCATCCCCATGCTCTTCCAGGGGCAGGAGTTCCTGGAGGACGGGTGGTTCGCCGCCGAGGACCGCCTCGACTGGAGCAAGGACGTCACGTACGCCGGCATCAAGTCGCTGTACCGGGACCTGATCCGCATGCGCCGCAACATGGGCGGCGTCACCAAGGGCCTCAGCGGGTACTTCACCAACGTGCACCACGTGAACAACGGCTCCAAGGTGATCGGCTACCACCGCTGGTCCAACGGCGGCGCCGGCGACGACGTGGTGGTGCTGGCCAACTTCAGCAACACCAGCTTCCCCAACTACCGGATCGGCGTGCCCCGCAGCGGCACGTGGAAGGTGCGCTTCAACAGCGACTGGGTGGGCTACTCGGCCGACTACGGCAACTTCGGCGCGTTCGACGTGAACTCGGACCCGTGGGGGTACGACGGCATGTCGCACAGCTGCAACTTCCGCGTGGGCCCGTACTCGGTGGTGGTCTACAGCCAGAGCCCGCCGAGCCGGTACGACCTGAACGGCGACTACAACGTCAACGGCGCGGACCTCGGCATGCTGCTGTCGCAGTGGGGCACCGCCGGCGCGGCCGACTTCGACGGCAACGGGCAGGTGAACGGCGCGGACCTCGGTTCGCTGCTTGCCAACTGGGGCGTTGTTCCATAACAAAGTTCGACATCCCGTCATTGACGGGCTCGGCGCAGAACTGGGGCTCGGAGAGCTACCTCACCAACTCGGTGAGCGGCAACACCGTCACCTGGCAGATCTCGCTGGCGGCCATGGGGCCCTCGGCGGGCAGCGGCTTCTGCTTCGACATCGCGACCTCCGGCGGCGGCAAGGACCCGGGCGTCGACCACCTGAGCCGCAGCACCCCCGCCACGAACGGCTGGGGCGAGGCCTCCACGGCCGGGCCGTTCCTGGCCTACACCGTGACGCCCGCGCCGGGTGCGGTGGCCTTGCTCGGCGTCGCCGGCCTCGTCGGCGGCCGTCGTCGCAAGTAAGCCCTCACCTCCGGGCGTTGCCCGTGACAATGAACGCGGCCGGCACCCTCAGGTGCCGGCCGCGATTCTTCGTTGAAGACGGCGGGGTCGCGACCCAAGGCGGTCATGCCAGTGCCGGCACCCCGGCCGGCTGATAGCCCTTGAGGAAGTACTCGGCAACCATGCGGTCGGTGTTGAACTCGGCGGGAACGGTCACCACGGACCGGAGGGCACGGCGGATCCAGCGGCCCGGGAGACCATCGGCGCCCCGGTCGTAGAACTCCGGCACGACCTCCTGCTCCAGCAACTGGTAAAGGCTGGCGGCGTCCTTGCGGTTCTGCGCCTCGCCATCCGGGCTCTCGCTGCCGTCGCCGATGGCCCAGCCGTTGGTGCCGTCGTAGCTCTCGGGCCACCATCCGTCGAGGATGCTGAGGTTGATGCCGCCATGCAGCGGCGGCTTCATGCCGCTGGTGCCGCTGGCCTCGTACGGGCGCAGCGGGTTGTTGAGCCACACGTCGCAGCCCGAGGTGAGCATGCGGCCCACCTCCATGTCGTACTCCTCGATGAGCGCGACGCGGCCCTGGAAGCCGGCGTCGTGCGAGAACCGCCAGATCATCTGCGCGAACTCCTGGCCGCCCATGTCCTTGGGGTGCGCCTTCCCCGCGAAGACCACCTGCACGGGCCGGTCCTTGGCGGTGAGGATGCGGAGGATGCGCTCCACGTCATGGAAGATGAGCGGCGCGCGCTTGTAGGTGGCAAAGCGCCGCGCGAAGCCGATGGTGAGCGCGTCGCTCGAGAAGACCTCGCCCACGCACATCAGTTCCAGCGGGCCCTCGCCGCGCGCCATGGCCTGGCGGCGCAGGCGCGCGCGCACGAACTCCACCAGCCGGTGGCGCATGGCGCGGCGCATGGCCCAGAACTCGGGGTGGCTGACGTTGGCCGCGGCCGCCCACGGGTTGGAATCGGGATCGGCGCGGCTGAGGTCGATGCCGACCGAACGGCGCCAGAAGGACCGCGCCTCGGGCGCGATCCATGTGGGGACGTGCACGCCGTTGGTGACGCTGCCGATGGGCACGTCGTCCACGGGACGCCCGAACACCTCGGACCACATCTCGCGGCTCACGCGGCCGTGGAGCTTGGAGACCCCGTTCACGCGCTCGGCGAGGCGCAGCGCCAGCACGGTCATGCAGATGGGGCCGTCGCCCGGGTGCTCGCGGCCGAACTCGGAGAACGACTCCGGCGTGAAGCCGGCGGTGCGCAGCGGGCGGCGGAGCGCCTTCCAGCAGAGCTCCGTGTCGTAGCGGTCGTGGCCGGCGGGCACGGGGGTGTGCGTGGTGAACACCGTCGACTGCCGCACGCGCTGCACGGCTTCGTCGAGGGACATCCCGCGGGACACCAGAATGGAGAGGCGCTTCAGCCCGGCGAATGCAGCATGGCCCTCGTTCAGGTGGAAGACCGTGGCCTTCTCCTTGAGCTTGGCGAGCGCAAGCACGCCGCCCACGCCGAGCAGCACCTGCTGGCGCAATCGCAGCTCAGGGTCGCCCTGGTAGAGCGCCTGGGTCAGCATGCGGTCGCGGCGGCGGTTCTCCGGCAGGTCGGCGTCGAGCAGGTAGAGCGGGACGCGGCCCACCTGCAGCTTCCAGACCTTGGCGCGCACCGACTTGCCGCCGATCGGGCAGTCGATGAACACGCGGGTGTCGATGATCGGCCAGCGGGAGAAGTCGTAGTTGGGGTGCAGGACGCGCGTCGAGCCGTCGCCACGGAGTTCCTGCAGGTAGTAGCCCTGGCGGTACAGCAGGCCCACGCCCACGAGGGGAATGCCCAGGTCCGACGCGCTCTTCAGGTGGTCGCCGGCGAGCACGCCGAGGCCGCCCGCGTACTGCTGCATGCTCTCGTGGATGGCGAACTCCGACGAGAAGTAGGCGATCCTCAGCCCCTCGCAGTCGGCACCGTGCTTCTCCTCGAACCACGACGCGGTCTCGTAGTAGGCGCGACGCGCGTCGGCGGCGTCGGCCACCAGGCGGCGGAACCCCTCGTCGGCGAGCTTGGCCTCGAGGACGGCGGGGTCGATCTCCTCGAGCACCCCGGCGGGCGAGTGCTTCGTGGCCTCCCACAGCACCGGGCTGAGCGTGGAGAACGGGCGCTGGCCGATCTCGTTCCAGCTGAACCAGCAGTCGTAGGCGATGGCGCGGAGCGACTCGAGCGTGCCGAACGGATCCGAGATGCGGGGCTTGTTGCGTCGCGGGGACATGGGTGACACCACGGTGCGGGCGAACGCCCCGCCGGTTCACGCGCGGGCGGTGGCGATCGCGGAATTCCGCATGGTAGCCGCATCAAGTCCGAGAAGCGCATCCGGCGCCATGCGCCAGCGCCACTGCCGGCTGCCGAGCCCCGGCGTGTTCATGCGCGCCGATCCGTCGAGGCCGAGGAGGTCCTGCATGGCGACGATGGCCGTCCGTGACGGGCTCTGGAGCGTCGCCGTGACCATCGACCCCGGGAGCCCGGCCCGGGCCTCGCGGACCGACGCGGCGCCCACGTAGGACGCATAGCGGGCGCGGGCGTCGGGCGGCAGGGTCTTCCACCAGCCGAGCGTGGTGTCGTTGTCGTGGGTGCCCGGGTAGGCAACGCAGTCCACCGGATGGAGGCACGGGAGGTCGCCGCTGCCCGGGCCGTAGAAGGCGTTGTGCACCAGCTTCATGCCGGGCAGGCCGAAGCGCTCGCGGAGCGCGACCACCTCCGGCGTGACCGCGCCGAGGTCCTCGGCAACGAGCGGCAGCCGCCCGCACGCGCGCTCGAGCGCCAGGAGGAGTTCGCGCCCCGGCGTCGGGCGCCACGTGCCGCGCATCGCGGTGGTGGCACGGCCCGGGATCTCGTAGGCGTGCACGAAGCCGACGAAGTGGTCGATGCGGACGGCATCGAAGCGTGCGAGGTTCTCGCGGATGCGTGCGATCCACCACGCGAAGCCCGTGCGGCGGTGCTCGCTCCAGCGGTAGTGCGGATGCCCCCAGAGCTGGCCGGTGGCGCTGAAGCAGTCGGGCGGGACGCCGGTCACCACGTCGGGACGGCCGTTGCGGTCGAGGCGGAAGAGCCGGGGGTTGTCCTGGACGTCCGCGGAGTCGAGCGGCACGAAGATGGGCACGTCGCCGAGGAGCAGGACGCCCTGCCGCGCGCAGTGCTCGCGCAGCGCGGTCCACTGGCGGTCGAACTGCCACTGGAGCCAGGCGTGGAAGTCGGGGTCGGGCGACGCACCCGGGCGCATCGCCGCGAATCGGCACCAGCCCGGGAGCCACGCCGAGTGCCGGCGCGTGAAGGCACGGAACGCGGCCGGCAGCCCGCCCCGGCCGCGGCGGGCGGCCTGGTAGGCGCGCAGGAGGCGCGGCTCCTTGAACCGTCGCGCGGCGGCCCAGTCGACAGGACCGTCCGCGCCGACACGGGGCTCGCCGCGTCCCGCGCGCAGGTCCGCGCGCGGCAGCAGGCCCTCGCCCGCCAGCACCTCGAGGCTGATGAAGAGCGGTTCGCCCGCGAAGCTCGACGTGCTCGCGTAGGGCGAGTCGCCCGGGCCGACCGGACCAACGGGCAGCATCTGCCAGATGGACTGGCCCGCGGCGGCGCACCAGTCCGCAAACGCATGCGCGGCAGGGCCCAGGTCGCCGATGCCGTGCATCGACGGGAGCGAGGACACGTGGAGCAGCACGCCCGCGCGTCGACGGGCGAAGATGGCGGGGACGGGGGGAGTGCGGCGGGGCATGTGCGATGCTTGCAGGCGTGCGGTCACTTGCTGCGGCGGACCCAGACGCGTCCGCCGATGGCGGGCACCGTCGCCTTGCGCAATCCGTCGTCGGCGAAGCCGGGCGTGCCGAAGGCGTCGTGCCAGCCGTCGCCGAGCGAGTCGATGGCCACGGCGGCAGGGACATCGGAGGCATTGAGCGCCACCAGCACCTGCTCGTTGCCCTTCTCGCGCAGGAACACCCACGTGTCCTGGGCGTCGTCGGCAAGCACGGTGCGGAACGACCCCGTGCGAAGCGCCGGGTGCGCGTTGCGCAGCGCGATGACCTCGCGGTAATGGGCGTGCATCGCCTGGTCGATGGACTCGCGCGGGTCTTCCCACGGGCCGAGGTCGGGCCACAGCATCGGGCGGCGGTTGTTGGGGTCGTTGGACCCCCACATCCCCACCTCGTCGCCGTAATACACCATGGGTGCGCCGACATAGGTCATCTGCAGCAGTGCCAGCAGGCGCTGCTTGCGGCGCTCGGGCTCGCCGGGCTTGGCGGGGTCGTACTTGGCGCCCTGCTGCTCGCGGTTCTGCTGGTTGTAGGGGCGGTCGGGGTTGAGCGCCATGCTGGCCACGCGGTCGGTGTCGTGGCTGTCCACGAGGTTCATCATGGCGTAGGTGCTCTCGGCCGGGTACGCGACGCGCAGCTCCGCGAGGCGGCGGTCGAGCTCGCTCGGCTTGATGCGCAGGTTGCGGTCGATGACCCACTGCACCGCGGGCTTGGCGAACTCGTAGTTCATCACGGCGTCGAAGGCGCGCCCGTCGAGCCACTGGTCCGCGCGCTCCCAGATCTCGCCCACGATGTACGCGTCCGGGTTGATGCGGCGCACCTCGCGGCACCACTCGTGCCAGAAGGGCAGCGGCACCTCGTTCGGCACGTCGAGCCGCCATCCGTCCACGCCGTCGCGCGGGTCGCCGTCGCCGTCGGGGTCCATCCAGCGACGCGTGATGTCCATCAAGTGCTTGCGCGCCGAGGCGCTGGAGAGGCCCTTCTCCGGGTCCTTGCGGAACACCGGCAGCTCGCTGAAGCCCCACCAGGCCTCGTACTTGAAGGGCTCCCACGAGGTGATGTCGAACCAGTCGGCGAAGCGGCTCGAAAGGCCCCGCTGCTTGCAGTCCTGGAAGGCCGGGTGGCCCGTTCCCACGTGGTTGAACACGCCGTCGATCACCACGCGGAAGCCCATTGACTTGGCTTCGCGGATGAACTCCAGGAACAGGCGGTCCGTGGGCGTGAAGGTCCACGTGGACGGATCGAGGATGTCCTCGTTCAGGGCGGCCTTCGCGTAGTCGCCCTTGCTCCCGAAATGCTCGTCGACGTGGATGTAGCTGGTGGTGTTGTACTTGTGCGGCGTGCTCGCCTGGAACATCGGCATCAGGTACAGCGCGTTCACGCCAAGCTCGCGCAGGTAGGGGAGCTTCCGGCGCAGGCCCTGGAGGTCGCCGCCGCCGAAGCGGGAGAAGACGAAGTGCTCGTAGAAGGTCTGGCCGTCATGGCCTTCCTTGCCGAAGGGCTTGTACCAGTCGTGCTTCCACGGGATGGTGCCCGCGGGATCGTTGGATGGGTCGCCGTTGCGGAAGCGGTCGACCATCACCTCGTACCAGACCGCGTCCTTGGCCCAGTCGGGCGTGCGGAATCCCTGGGCGGAAGGATCGAGCGAGTAGGTCTTGGGGTCACGAACGGTCACGGAGCCATCCTCGAGGACAAAGGTGTACGGGAAAGGGGCGCCTTCCATGACGGGGAGGAACACCTCCCACACGTCGAAGGGGCCGTCGCGCCCGGCGCGGGCCATGGGCCGCGGGGAACCTGCCGGGCCGCCGTGGGCAAGCGCCACGGACTGGACGTCCCCGGCAAGCGTGCGGGCCCGGAGCGACCATCCGCCGGTGCACCGGGCGCGGTCGGCTGCACGTTCCGGCCGGTGCGCGAATGCCGACCCATCGATGCGGCCGTCACCCAGGCGGGCCGAGGACGGGTCGAGCCCGGCACCTGCACCGAGGGAGAGCACGCTGTTGAACCCGCCGTTCTGGTCGTCGGCGCGCGCGGGATTGGCGGGGTCGGCGATCCACCGCGAGCCATCGAGGATGAACTTGTACGCGTGGCGGCCATCGGGCACCACCGCATCCGCCGAGTAGCCGCCGTCGGCTCCGCGCGTCATGGAGATGGCCTGTCCCTGCCAGCCCGTGAACGACCCGGCGACCTGCGCGGACTTCGCGCCAGGGGCGTCGGCCGCGCGCAGCGTGAAGCGAACGTCCCATCCACCGTCGCGCCGCGAGCGCACTCGGATGCTCGGGCACGGGGCGCTCGACCGTTCGTCGGCGGGCACCTTGAGCAGCGGTACGCCTGCGCCGGGTATGGCGTCGGAGTGCGAGGCGGCACCCGATGCCGCGGCCGCGCCCGGCTGGATGCCGAGGAGGACCGCCGCCAATGACGCTGATATTCTTCGATCCATGACGTCTGATGGCGTTGCCGCGGCATTCGCAAGGATATGCGCGACGCTCGCGCGCAGGGCGCTCGTGGTGGCCGCGGCGGTGCTCGTCTGCTGGGCGTTCGCCCGGGTGGGACTGCGCGAGCTGGGCCGCCTGCGGGCCGCGGACGGGCGCACCACGCTCACGGTGCTCCATTGGTCCGGCGAGGGCGGCCCCGAGGAGGACGAGATCGTGGAGCGGTCGCTCCGCGACTTCGAGGCCGCCAACCCGGGGCTGCGCGTCAAGCGCATCAACCCGGGCGATGCCGGCAGCTTCTACACCAAGCTGCAGACGATGATGGCCGCGGGCGAGCCGCCTGACGTCTTCTACGTGGGCAACGAGCGCATCCCGAGCTTCGCGAGCCTGGGGCTGCTCGAGCCGCTCGACCGCTTCGTGGCGGCGGACGCCGCGTCGGGCGAACCCGGTGCGCTGCGGCTCGAGGAGCTGTACCCGCAGGTGGTGGATGCGTTCCGGTACGACGGGTCGAACGCGGGCCAAGGCACGCTGTGGGGGATCCCGAAGGACTTCACCATCGTCGGCTTCTACTACAACAAGGACATCTTCCGGCAGGCGGGCGTGCCCTTCCCCGCCGCCGACTGGACGTGGGACGACTTCGTCGCGGCGGCACGCGCCATCCACAAGGCGAAGGGCCCCGACGGCGCGCCGTACATCGGCGCGGAGTTCGTGACCTGGCCGGCGATGGTGCGCGCCTACCTGTTCACCGAGGGATGCGATGCGGTGGGGGCGTCGTGGGACGAGCTGCGGCTTTCCGACGCGAGGTCGCTCGCGGCACTCGACCGGCTGCGTGCGTGGCGGCATGACGAGGAGGGGACGCTCACGAGCGGCCGCAGCAAGATCGCCACGGGCAGCGCGGTGTTCGCCACCGGCAAGGTGGGCATGGCCGGGCCGTTCGGGCGATGGGTGGTGCCCGAGTACCGGCGCATCAAGGACTTCGACTGGGACTTCGCGCCGCTCCCGCGCGGGAGCGAGCGCGCCAACATCATCCTCACCGTGTCATGGAGCATCTCCGCGCAGAGCGTGCACAAGGAAGATGCGTGGAAGCTTGTGCGCTGGCTGACCAACGAGGAGGGGCAGCAGGCGCAGGCGAGGCTCGGGCTTGCCATCCCGTCGAACCGCCGCGCCGCAGAGAGCGACGCGTTCATCGACGCGGCGAGGCCCGCGAACGACCGCGGCTACCTCGATGCGGTGGCCGTGGCGCGCGTGATCGACTGGCCCGCGAACCCGAAGTTCGAGCAGCTGCTCGGGTCGAACCTCGACGAAGGGCTGAAGACCGGCACCAAGCCCGTGGCCGAGGCCGCGGGCGACTTCGAGCGGCTCTGGAAGGCGGAGCTCGCGAGCCCGCTCGGGCGCGGCGGGTTCCCGCCGGTTCCGTGGGGCGCGATCACGGCAGGGATCGCGGTGCTGCTTGCGATCGGCGCGGCGTGGATGGTGCGCGCGCGGCGCGGCACCGCGCTTGCGCTTCAGGATGCGCGCGAGGAGCGGGCGGGCTACCTGTTCGCGTCGCCGTGGATCGTGGGCTTCGCGGTGTTCATGGCGTTCCCGGTGGTGCTGTCCCTCATCCTGAGCTTCAGCGGCTGGCGCGGGCTCTCGCCGCTCGGCGAGGCAAGGTGGGTGGGCTGGGGCAACTATGCGCAGCTCCTCGGGGAGGACGCGCGCTTCTGGACGAGCGTCCGGGTAACGCTGTACTACGTGCTGGTGGCCGTGCCGCTCGGCCAGGGACTTGCGCTTGCGGCCGCGGTGCTGATGAACCAGAAGGTGTTCGGCATTCCCTTCTTCCGCGCGGCGTGGTACCTGCCGAGCGTGCTGGCGGGCGTGGGCGTGGCGGTCCTGTGGCGCTGGGTGTTCGATTCCGATGCCGGGCTGATGAACCAGCTGCTCGGCCCCGTGCTCGCGCCCTTCGGGCTGGAGCCGCCGCACTGGTTCGGCAAGGACGCGGGCATCTGGGGCGTGCCCGCCTTCGCCATCATGAACGCGTGGTTCGTGGGCGGATCGATGATGATCTACCTCGCCGGGCTGCAGGGCATCCCCGACGAGCTGAACGAGGCTGCGCAGGTTGACGGCATCGGGCGCGTGCGGCGCTTCGCGTCGATCACGCTGCCGATGCTCGGGCCCGTGATCCTCTTCAACGTGCTGATGGCGGTGATCGGCAGCTTCCAGGTGTTCACGCAGGCGTTCGTGATGACGGGCGGCGAGCCGGGCGACTCGACGCGCTTCTACGTCCTGTACCTCTTCAACCAGGGCTTCGAGTTCTACGAGATGGGCTACGCCTCGGCGATGGCGTGGCTGCTGCTCCTTGCCGTGCTCGCCGTGACGGCCGTCATCCTGCGCTCGAGTGCCCGGCACATCTACTACGAGGCACTGCGAAAGTGAGCGGCCGGCGGCACCCCATCCTCGGCACCGCATGTGCGTGGACCCTGCTGCTTGCGGGCACGGCGGTGTTCGTCTACCCGCTGCTCTGGATGCTCGGCGTGAGCCTGAGCACGCCGGCCGACGCGCAGGCGGCGACGGTCGAGGGCGGGTTCGTGTGGCCGTCCGACCCGCAGCTGGGGAACTTCCGCGAGGCCCTCGCGCAGATCGGCTCCGACAACGCGGCCGAGCCGCTGCGCGGCTTCAAGGACGCGCTGGCCAACAGCGTGGTGGTTGCGGTGCTGGTCACGCTGGGCACGGTGCTGAGCTCCAGCCTGGTGGCGCTGGCCTTCGCTCGCATGCGGTTCCGGGGAAGCCGGCCGCTCTTCCTGGTGATGCTCGGCACGATGATGCTGCCCGGGCAGGTCACGATGATCCCGCTCTTCATCCTGTTCCGAAACCTCGGATGGGTGGACACGATCCTGCCGCTCGTGGTGCCGGCCTTCTTCGGCAACGCGTACTTCGTGTTCATGTACCGGCAGTTCATCGCGCAGGTGCCGGAGGCGCTGCTCGAGGCGGCGAGGCTCGACGGCCTCGGGTGGCTCGGCATCTGGTGGCGGATCATCCTGCCGCTCACGCGCCCGGTGACGGCGATCACCGCGGTGTTCACCTTCATCGGCTGCTGGAATGACTTCCTCGCGCCGCTCATCTACCTGCAGAGCGACGAGCAGGCGACGCTGGCCGTGGCGCTCAACAGCTTCCGCAACCAGTACGGCGGGGTCACCAAGGTGCACCTACTCATGGCCGCCAGCATCGTCACGATGGTGCCCTGCATACTCCTCTTCCTGGCGGCCCAGAAGCAGTTCATCGAGGGGCTCGGCAAGGGGGCGGTGAAGGGCTGACGCGCGGCCGGCCGCGCCGGCAAGGAACCACGATGGCATCGATCGAGCTGAACCGAGTCTCCAAGACCTATCCCGGCGGCGTGCGCGCCGTGAAGGAGGCCACGCTTGCCTTCCGCGACGGCGAGTTCATCGTGCTGGTGGGCCCGTCGGGCTGCGGCAAGAGCACGCTCCTGCGGATGATCGCGGGGCTCGAGGGGATCTCCGGCGGAACCGTGTCGATCGGCGGGCGCGTGGTGAACGACCTGCCGCCCAAGGACCGGGACGTGGCGATGGTGTTCCAGAACTACGCGCTCTACCCGCACATGACGGTGCGGCGGAACATGTCGTTCGGGCTGCTGCGCCGCCGCAGGCACGGCGGGCCCGTGGCGTGGCTCGCGCGGTCGCAGGCCCGGCGCGAGGAACTGGCGCAGATCGACCGCACCGTCGAGGAGACCGCCGCGACGCTCGGCATCACCGCCCTGCTCGACCGCCTCCCGCGCGCGCTCTCGGGCGGGCAGCGGCAGCGCGTGGCGCTCGGGCGTGCGCTGGTGCGAGACCCCGCCGTGTTCCTCTTCGACGAGCCGCTCTCGAACCTCGACGCGCGCCTGCGCATCGAGATGCGCGCGGAGATACGCGAGATGCACCGGCGCACCAAGGCCACGATGGTCTACGTGACGCACGACCAAGAGGAGGCGATGACACTCGCCGACCGCATGGTGGTGATGCGCGACGGCGTGGTGCAGCAGGCCGGCACGCCGGCGGAGTGCTACGGGAGGCCGGCCAACCGGTTCGTGGCCGGGTTCGTGGGCATGCCGGTGATGAACTTCGTGGACGCAACGGCCGCGGCCGGCGGGCTCGTGGCGCCTTCCCTCGGGACCGGAACGGTGCTGGCCCTGCCGCCCGGGCGCTGGCCGACGATCCCTGCCGGCCCCGCGACGCTCGGCGTGCGCCCCGACCGCGTGCGCGTCTCCGCGCAGCCGGCGCCCGGTGCGCTGCAGGCGGAGGTGCGTGCCATCGAGGCCCTCGGCGACCGCATGGACGTGGTGCTCTCGGTGGGAAGCGCGCGGATGGTGGCGCGCGTGGAGAACGATGCACGCCTGCGCGAGGGCGAACGGGCGTGGGCGGGCATCGATCTGGCCGACGCGCACCTCTTCGAGGCAGGCGGCGACGGCGACGCATGCCGCCGCATCGCGGACCGCGACGACTGACCCTGCGCGCATGCGGCGCGCGCCGCGGCGACTGCGTACATGCCGAAAACGAAACGGGCCCGGCACGAGGGCCGGGCCCGCGGTGTTTCATCCAATCAGGCCCTGATGGTCAGGGGCACAGGCCCCAGGCGCCGAGCAGGGTGCCCAGGTCCGAGCCGCCCGTGAAACCGTCGCCATCAAGGTCGGTGGCGCAGGTCGCGCCGCACGCGCCCCAAGCGCCGAGCAGGATGCCGAGGTCGGCGCCGCCCGTCTGCTGGTCGCCATCGAGGTCGGTCGGGCACGGATTCGGGGCCTGGCCGCCGATCGTGAAGAACTGGTCTCCGGGGATCTGCCCGAGGTCGAAGCGCAGTGCCGCGGGGAAGCCGCCGAAATAGCCGCCGGCACCGTCGCCGCCGAGGTTCTGCGAACCCAGGGGCAGGCCGCCCAGGAACTGGTTGGACGCGTAGTCGTGTCCGTTGCCGTTGATGAAGGCGCAGACCTTGATCGGGCCGCCGGTGTAGCCCAGGAGAGCCAGCGGAATGCGCATCTCGATGCCGGTGCGGACGCCGGCACCGGACGAGGCGCCGCCGTTTGAGCCGTCCACGCCGCCGACGTTCGAGTTGTCCATGGACACCTGCACGCCGAGGGCCGGGTTATCGATGAGCGTGGCGCCCGTCGTGGGGTCGGCCACGCTGCTCCCGAGGTATCCACCGGTGCCGCCGCCCGCCGACAGCATCTGCGCGACGCTCGCGTACAGCGTGCTGGGCGTGCCGCCGATGGTGCAAGTCAGGTAGCCGTCGGCCTCGAACCCGGCATCGAACTTCAGGCCGGGCAAGTTGTTCACCGTGTCGGCGCCCATGCGGTTCAGGCCGTTGAAGTCGACATCGGGGTTGTCCGAGCGGACCGCGTTCTGGCCGCCCGGGGCGCAGTCAACGAACACGTCGAGCTTGTTGAAGTTGGTCTCGAGGTTGCCCGCGAGCACGACGTAGAGGTAGCCGCCGGCGGTGTCGATGATGCCGAAGGCACCGTCGAGCTCGCTGCCGTTGCACGGGCCGCCGCGGAAGCCGTCGGTCGCGTTGCCGAAGCCCGTGCCGATGGCCTGCTCGAAGATCGCATTGCCGTAGGCGGCCTCGGCGGTGCCATCGACGACGACTTGCTGCGCGAGGGCGGGCGAGACGGTGAGGAGGGCCGTGGAGGCGATGACGCAGTGCTTCATGTCTGGAGTGCTCCTAGAAGGTCGATTGCAGGTGTTCCTGGTGCTGGATGCAGGCCACGGCGGACCGACCGCCGCCGGACAGGTTCGGACCATCCGGCCCAACCATAGGGCCAAGACGGCGGCTGTCCACCATTGGTTTGCGTTCTGTTGCCAGAACCCGGCGCAATCACCGCGGTTTGCTCCGGGGAAAGGCAACTGCGTCTAATAACCTGTCGCAATGGGGGAGCCCCCCTACACTCGCGCCGTGCCCCGCTTTCGCCTGGTGATCGCCTACGACGGCACCGAGTTCCACGGGTGGCAGCGCCAGGACCCGCCCGGGAAGGCGCCGCTGCGGACGGTCCAAGGGGTGCTCGAGGACGCCGTGGCAGAAGCCGTCGGCGCCCGGGTGCCAGTGACGGGCGCCAGCAGGACCGATGCCGGGGTCCACGCGTTCGGGCAGGTGGCGTCGTTCGCCGCGGAGACCCGAGTGCCCGTTGAGCGGCTGGCGCTTGCGATCAATGCGCGGCTCCCGGACGACGTTCGCGTGCGGGAAGCCCACCCTGCGCACGATGGGTTCGACCCCATCTCCGACTGCATGAGCAAGTGCTATCGCTATTCGATGGCGCACGGCGACCGCGGGACGGACGGAAGGGTCCTCTTCGACCGCCGGACCACGTGGACCACCTGGCATGCGCTGGACGCGGTGAAGATGCGCGAGGCTGCCGCCGCGCTCGTCGGCACGCACGACTTCGCGGCGTTCGCGCAGGTGAACCATGGCCGCGAGAGCACCGTCCGCACGGTGTTCGGATGCACGATCACGGAGCCGGCGGACGGGCGCCTCTGCGTGGAGGTGTGCGGCAGCGGCTTTCTCTACAACATGGTGCGGATCATCGCGGGCACGCTCGCAGAGGCGGGGCGCGGCAAGGTGACGGCCGCGGACGTCCGCCGCGCGCTGCTTGAGGGAGACCGGACCGTCACCGGGCCGACGCTGCCGCCGCACGGACTCCGCCTCGAATGGGTGCGCTACGGGGCGGGAACGCCGTGAGCAGGCCACGCCGGGTCGGCATGCGAGGCGTGGCGACGCTGGCACTGTGGGTCGGCGTGGCCTGCGACGCCGCGCGCGCGCACGCACCGCAGTCACCGCAGGTGCCCACGGATGCCGCGCTGCCGCCGGCGCTTTCCGAGGGCAGCGCCGTGACGGATGCGATGCGGACGCTGCGCGCCGAGATGGACGAGCTGGGCCGGACGCCGGCGAGCCAGGTGCGCGATGCCAAGGTGTCGGTGCGTCGCGTGGCGTTCGACCTGCTGTTCCACGGCGCAGGTGCGCCGGCAGATGCGCAGGCGGCGGCGGTGGCGGGGCTGCGGCTCCATGGGCTGCGTGGCGACGTGGACGCGCTGGTCGAGGCCTCGTCCGCCGGGAGGCGCCCGGAGGATGCGCGCGCCACCGAGGCGATCGTGCGGTTCGCGAAGGGCGCGGCACACGGCATGGCACGCGCCCCCGACTGCACGCGGCCCGAGGCGGCGCTTTCACCGCTGATGGCGCCGCTCACGGAAGCGGCGAGCCACGCGGCGTCCCGGGGCGGGGCGGCCTGGACGACCGCGTGGCCGGGGATCGCGGAACTCGGCGCCGCGGGTGCGGCCGCAGCGAGAGGCGCCGGGCCAGGCACCGAGGCCGGCGTTTCACCCGCGCCTGCCGCGGCGCTGGCGGAGATCGAGGCAATCGACCCGGGGGTGCTGCCGGCGGAGATGCGATCGCTTGCCTCGGACCTGCGCAACCGCTGGACTGCGGAAGCACGGCAGGCGACGGAGACGCTCTCTACCGGAGCGGCCGCAACGAATGATGCCTCCGGCGCGGCCGAGGTGCTTGCAGCCCGGAACGCGGATGCCCGCCGCATGATGTCGCTGCCGGCGTGGATCGATGCCGTGGGCGCCGCACGTGCGGCGTCGCGTGCGCCGTTCGCTGCCGCGGCGCGCCAGTGGCTGGCGGCACTGCGCGATCCGGCGCGC
Organism: Planctomycetota bacterium; assembly: GCA_016873255.1. Classification (GTDB taxonomy): domain Bacteria; phylum Planctomycetota; class Phycisphaerae; order Phycisphaerales; family SM1A02; genus UBA966. The sequence goes on along the minus strand of VGXR01000011.1, from coordinate 37,635 downwards.
GCGCCCGCCGCGCGCACGTCGATGGCAGCGTTCGAGGCGGACCTTCGTGCGCTCCAACCGGGATCGCTCGAGCTGCGGCTGCGCCGGGGCGACCAGCGGGCGCGCGATGCGTGCGCAGGGCGAGCCGACGAGGTGCTTCGCGAGGTCGATGCCCGGCGCACCGCATGGGCACAGGCGTGGGGCGACGGGCGCGGCAAGCCTGCCGCATCGGTCGCCGCCATCCGGTCGGCGCGGACGCTCGAGGCGCTCGACGCCGCCGACAGGGCCGCGGGATCGGCGGCAGCGGAACGGTCGCTCTCGGCGTGGGGTGGCTTCGCGGCATCCGCCGACGGATGGCGCATCCACCCGAAGGCGCTCCGAGGGCATGCCGCGCTTGCGGCCGAGGCGCTGGGGGCGCGCGACGACGCGGGCCTTGATGCGGCCCTTGCGGGCCTCGACCGTGACCTGCCGCTTGCGATGCTGGCCGGGCAGCTCACGCGCACGCTTGCCGACTGGCTGCCGACGCGCCCGGGTCTCGGGCCGCGCCTCGCGGCGGTTGCCGACGGCCCCGACGCCGATGCATGGCTCGGCCCGCAGCGCACCGACCTGATGCTGCTCTCGCGCCTTGCCATCGAGGAAGGACGCGCGGCGGCGCGCCGCGACGCCCGCCTCGAGGCACAGCTGCGCGGGGCATCGCAGGAGGTGGCATGGCGGGTGCTCGAGCGGGCGGGAGCCGGCATGGCACGCGTGCGCGACCTGCGCGACGCGGAGCGTCAGGCCGATGCCCGCGCCGCGGCGACGCGCACGCCGCGCTAGCCTCCCCGCCATGAACGTGCTCGTGGCAGGACCGCACCCGGACGACCAGGAACTCGGCATGGGGGGCACGATCGCGAAGCTCGCGGCGGCGGGCCACCGTGTCCTCCTCCTCGACCTCACGGACGGCGAGCCCACCCCGCACGGGGACCCGCAGACCCGCGCCGCGGAGGCGGCGGCAGCGGCCCGCATCCTCGGCGCGGAGCGACGCACGCTGGACCTCCCGAACCGAACCGTCACGCACTCCGTCGACGCACGCCGGAAGGTGGCCGCGGTGATCCGCGCGTTCCGCCCGGACGTGATGTTCGTGCCCTACCCCGAGGACGCGCACCCCGACCACGTGGCGGGCACGCGCATCGTGGAGGACGCCCGGTTCGACGCCAAGCTCACCAAGACCGACCTGCCCGGCGAACCGTGGTACCCGCGCTGGCTGTTCCACTACTACGCCACGCACCTGCGGATCGTGCCGCAGCCGTCGTTCCTGGTGGACACCACCGGCTTCGCGTCGCGCAAGCGCGATGCCGTGCTCGCGTACCGGAGCCAGTTCGTGGTGAACGAGCGCAACCGCCGGGTGGTGGAGTGGCTCGACGCCTCCGGCACCTACTTCGGGAGCCGGATCGGGACCGAGACCGCGGAGCCGTTCTTCGCGCGCGAGCCCATCGGGCTCGACGGCCTCGAAGCGCTGGCGCACTGAGGTCACGGGATGCGAAGGCCACGCTCGGGGCGCCGCGGCCGAGGCTACGCAAGCGTCAGGCGCAGGCCCTCGACGAAGGGGACGATCACGCGGTAGCCGAGGAGTTCCTCGGCGTGGCGGATGTCCGCCTCGCTGTCCTGCACGTCGCCCGCGCGGGCGGGGCGGAACTCCGGCTCCGCGCGCCTGCCGAGGGCGGACCCCATGGCGTCGAGGAGCTCGAGCAGGCTGTAGCGCGTGCCGCATGCGACGTTCGCCACCTCGCCCGCGAGGCGCGCAGGAGACGCAGACGCCAGGAGGTTGGCGTGGACCGCGTTGGCCACGAACGTGAAGTCGCGCGTCTGCCGGCCGTCGCCGTAGACCACGGGCCGCGCTCCGGCACGCAGCGCCTCGGCGAACATCGGGATGACCGCCGCATAGGGCGAGTCGTGCCGCTGGCGCGGGCCGAAGATGTTGAAGTAGCGCAGGCTCACGGTCTCCAGGCCGTAGGACAGCGCGAACGACCGCATCAGGTGCTCGCCCGCGAGCTTCGTGAAGGCGTAGGGCGAGCGCGGATCCGGCCGGATGGACTCGTGCTTCGGGAGCGCGGCGGTGTTGCCGTAGGCACTGCTCGAGGCGGCGTAGACCACGCGCCGCACTCCGTGCCGGCGGCACGCCTCGAGCACGGCAAGCGTCCCCTCGACGTTCACGCGCTGGAAGAGCGCGGGCTCCTCGATGCTGCGCGGGACGCTGCCGAGGGCCGCGAGGTGGAAGACCGTGTCCGCGCCCGCGATCGCACGGTCGAGCGCCGCGGCATCGAGGATCGATCCCTGCACGAACGCCGCGCGCGAGGCGGCTCCCGAGAGGTTGGAGCGCAGGCCGTTCGAGAGGTCGTCGAGCAGCGCGACACGGGCACCCAGGCCGACGAGCGCGTCGGCGAGATGGCTGCCGATGAAGCCCGCGCCGCCCGTCACGCAGACGGTGCGGCCGGCGATGGAGGCTCGGCAGGGTTCGAAGGCGGGGTGCATGGCGGGTTCAGCGTAACGAGCGGCCCTGCCCCAAAGCACGCGCCCGCCCCGGAGACCGGGACGGGCGCGGATGGTTCGGGTCAGCCGGCGGCCAGGCTCACTTGAACGTGGCCTTGAAGGCCTTGATCGCGGCGCTGAACTGGTCCTCGAGGCCCTTGAAGGACTTCTTCTCCACCAGCTGGTCGCGGACCGCCTTGCCGGGGCCCTGGAAGTACTCGAGCAGGCCCTTCTCGAAGGCGCTCACCTTGGCCACCGGGACATCGTCCATGAGGCCCTTCGAGGCCGCGAAGATCGAGATGCACTGGTCGATGACCGTGAAGGGCATGAACTGGCCCTGCTTCAGCAGCTCCACCATGCGCGCGCCGCGGTCGAGCTGACGCTGGCTGGCGGCGTCGAGCTCGGTGCCGAGCTGCGCGAACGCCTCGAGCTCGCGGTAGGCCGCCAGGTCGAGGCGCAGCGAACCGGCCACTTCCTTCATGGCCTTGATCTGCGCGTTGCCGCCCACGCGGCTCACGGAGATGCCCACGTTGATGGCGGGGCGCACACCGGCCGAGAAAAGCTCGGGCTGCAGGTAGATCTGGCCGTCGGTGATGGAGATCACGTTGGTCGGGATGTACGCCGAAACGTCGCCTTCCTGCGTCTCGATGATCGGGAGCGCGGTGAGCGAGCCGCCGCCGTTCTCGTTGGAGAGCTTGGTGGCGCGCTCGAGGAGGCGGCTGTGCAGGTAGAAGACGTCGCCGGGGTATGCCTCGCGGCCCGGGGGGCGGCGCAGGAGGAGCGACAGCTCACGGTAGGCCACGGCCTGCTTGGAAAGGTCGTCGTAGACCACCAGGACGTGCTTCGGGGCCTTGCCTTCCTTGCCCTGCCACATGAAGTACTCGCCCATCGCGCAGCCCGAGTAGGGCGCGATGTACTGGAGCGGCGCGGGCGAGGAGCTGCCGGCGTTGACGACGATCGTGTAGTCCAACGCGCCGTTCTTGCGCAGCGTCTCGACGACGCCCGCGACGGTCGAGTCCTTCTGGCCGACCGCGACGTAGATGCACACCACGGCATCGGGGGTGCCCCAGTACTGCTTCTGGTTGATGATGCAGTCCAGGCACACCGCGGTCTTGCCGGTCTTGCGGTCGCCGATGACCAGCTCGCGCTGGCCGCGGCCCACGGGGATCATGCTGTCGACGGCCTTGATGCCGAACTGCAGGGGCTCCTTCACGGGCTGGCGCGCGGCGATGCCGGGGGCCACGATGTCCACCTTGCGGGTGGCGCTGGTGCGGATGGCGGCGCCGCCGTCGAGGGCATTGCCCAGCGGATCGACGACGCGGCCGAGCATCTCCATGCCCACGGGCACCTCGAGGATGCGGCCCGTGGCCTTCACGGTGTCGCCTTCGCGGATCAGGTCGGTGTCGCCGAAGAGCGCGGCGCCCACGGTGTCCTGCTCGAGGTTCATGGTCAGGCCGGTGACGGCCTTGCCGCTCTGGGTCTGGAACTCAAGCAGCTCGCCGGCCATCACCTTGCCCAGGCCGTACACGCGGGCGATGCCGTCGCCCACCTCGACCACCTGGCCCACCTCGGAGATCTCCAGCTGGGAGGCGAAGTTCTGGATTTCCTGCTTGATGACGGACGTGATCTCGTCGGTCTTGATCTTCACGGCGTGCCTTTCGGGGTGTTGGGCGGTCGGATGCGCCCGCGGGCGCGATGGTTCGTGCGTGTTCGTGTCAGGAGAGGAAGGTGCCCGCGTCGCGGCCGCCGAGGCCGCGGTCGAGGAGCGCGGAGCGCATGCGGCGCAGCTGCGCAGCCACGGAGCCGTCGATCAGCTGGTCGCCGATGCGGAGCTTCAGCCCGCCGATCATGGCCGGGTCCGTGTAGAAGTGGAGCACGGGCTCCTTGCCGAGCGACTTCTTCAGGTCGGCCGCGAGCGTGGCCTTGGTGGCCTCGTCGACGGTGCCGCCCGCGGTGAACACGTCCACCTCGATGCGGCCGAAGGCCTGCTGCTCGAGGGCCTCGTAGGCGTCCTCGATGGAGAGGAGCTCCGCGAGCCGGCCCTTGCGGTTGAGCACCAGCATGAAGTTGAGCAGCGTGTCGGTCACGCGGCCGCCGAAGGTGCGCTTCAGGCTGGCGGCGCGCTGGCCAGGGTCGACGATCGGCGAGCGGAAGAGCTCGAGCGCGCGCCCGTCGGCGCGCACGATGCCGCACACCTCGCGGAGCTCCGCGCCCATGGACGCCACGCCGGCGTCCCCGCCGAGCTCGCGGGCGAGCTCGAAGAGCGAACGGGCGTAGACCGAGGCGACTTGGTCGATCTGGGTGGGCATCGGGTCCTCAGCGCCGGCTCGTGGCCAGCTCCTTGAGCGACTCCTGGACGAGGCGCTGGTTGTCCTGGTCGTTCACCTGCCGGCGCAGGATCTTCCCGGCGATCTCCGTGGCCAGCGCGGCGGACTGCGCCTGCAGCTCGGCGACCGCGGACTTGCGCGCGGCCTCGATGTCGGCGTTGGCGCGCGCGACCTTCTCGGCGAGCTCCTGGTCGTTGCGGGCCTTCAGCTCGTCGGCGACGCGCTGCGCGTCGGCGCGGGCCTGCTTGATCATGTTGGCGGCCTCCTCGCGGGCGCTCGCCAGGCTCTTCTCGAACTCCGCCTGCGCGGCCTTCGCGGCGGCGCGGGCGTCCTCGGCGGCCTTGATCTCGGAGACGATCTTGTGGTTGCGGTCGTCGAGGCCCTTGGCGATCGTGGGCCACACGAACTTGGCCAGCACGAAGAGGACCACGCCGAACACCACGAAGGCCGTGATGGCGGGGAGGGCCTGGAAGGAGACCGGGTTGGCGGCGCCGTCGGCGGCGAGGATCGGGAGGTTCATTCGGGACTCCTGGTTGCTGCCCGCTGCGGCGGGCTCGTGAATGGGTTCCCGCCCCTTCCGGGACGGGAACCCTGGTGGATCGGACCGGTCGGTCCGCCCGGGATCAACTCACTTGTTGATGCCGAGCAGCGACACGACGACCGCGAACAGCGCGACGCCCTCGACGAGCGCCGCGGTCAGGATCATGTTCGTGAAGATGCGGCCGCCCATCTCGGGCTGGCGGGCGGTGCTCTCGTTGGCCGAGGCGCCGATCTTGCCGATGCCGAGGCCGGCGCCGAGGACGGCGAGGCCGCCGACGATGCCGGCGCCGATGCCGACGCCCATGCCCTTGTAGTCGCCCACTGCGCCGTCGGCTGCGAGCGTGGTGCTGGCCAGCGAGGCGGCGGCGATGACGGCGAGGGTCGTGATCTTGTTCATGTGTGTCTCCGTTGGTGTCCTGGCGCCGTGGCGCGCCGGTTCATGCATGTCCCGCGCATCCACGCGCGCGCGGGGGAGGGTGGGGTCTCCGGCCCTGGTTCAGTGTCCGTGCACGGCACCCGGCGAATGGGCCGCCGCGCTCTCCGAACCATGGTGCTCCCCGTGCCCGTGTTCCTCGTCGTGGTGCTCGTCATGGTGGGCCATCTGCGAGATGAACACCGCCGTGAGGAACATGAAGACGAACGCCTGCAGGAAGGCGACGAAGAGTTCCATGAAGCTGATGGCGACCGCGGCGACGCCGGCGACCAGCGAGATGCCGCTGACCGCCGCGACGCCCAGGGTCGCGGCCATCGCGCCGAACAGCATGAGCGTGGCCATCAGCGTGTGGCCGCCCACCATGTTGGCGAAGAGACGGATGGCGAGCGCCGCGGGCTTGATCACCAGGCCCAGCACCTCGACCAGGAAGATGATCGGGACCACGAACCACAGGCCCTTGTTCTGCACGAGCTCCTTGCCGCCGGCCAGGTGCTCGAGCCAGCCGCCGACCCCGAGCTCGCGGATCGACTGCCACTGGATGGCGAGGAACGCCCACGCGGCGAGGCCGATGTTGACCGAGAGGCTCGCGGTCGCGGTGCCGCCGATCCAGATGAGCGCGTGCTTGGCGTCGGCGCCGGCCTGCTCGCCCTCGGGCGCGTGGCCGCCGAACGCGTGCAGGATCTCCTGCATGTCCATGAGCGGAACCATCCCCATCAGGTTGAGCGTGAGCACGAAGAAGAAGGTCGACAGCAGAAAGGGCAGCCAGGTCTTCGCCAGGCGCGCGCCCATGACCGGCTCGAGCATCTGCGTGTAGAGCCCGTCCACCAGCACCTCGACCAACTGCGCGAGGCGCCCCTCGGTGACATAGCGCCGATGGCCCTGCGACTCGGGGCCGGTCCTGATGCGGCCGGCGGCAAAGAAGAGCCCCGCCAGGGCGATCACGCCGCCGATCACGAGCGACACGACGCTGAGCGGGATGTCCGTGCCGAACACGCCGCTGAAAGCGCTGCTCTTGTCGAGGACGTGCCCGAGGGGGTCGGCGCCGGAGGCGAGGAGGAGGGTCATGTTCGGGGTCGTTCGAGGCTTCGGTTCACCATCCAGGCCACGGTCGCGGTCTCGGCCGCGAGGCATGCCAGATAGGTCCCGACGGTGGCCAAAACGGCGAATTGGCCGCCCGAAGGGAGGTAGAAGTATATCGAAAGGCCCAAGGCAGGAACCGCCATGAACCGGGCCACCGTGGCGCCCATCCACCGGGTCTGGACGTCCCCGGCGGGCCTTGGCCGCGACCCGTAGAAAATGAACCCCGTGCCGAGGGTGATTGCGGCACATCCGGCGACGCCGACCGCGGTCGCCATCGCCCGGCCGGGTGGATTCTCGGTCAGGAGGACGAGCGCCCCGAACGCGGCCGCTGCGGACGCCGCCGCCGCGAGGGCCACGGCCGTCGCCGCCGGGCGGGCCGGCACCGCGATCTCCTGCTCCTTGGGGCGACCGGCCGGGGCCGGGGCGCCGGGACCGTCGTCAGCCATCCTTGCCCCCGCGCCGGGCGGCGTCGAACTCCCGGTTCAGCTTGACTGCCCCGCGCAGCAGCGAAGTCATCCCCACAATGATCCCCACGATCCCTCCGACGAGGAGGCCGGTCGTGCCCTGCCCCCGCCACCAGTCGACCGCCATGCCCAGCAGCGCGCCCGCGGCCACCTCGGAGCTGGTCTGGATGCCGATCCCGGCCATGCGCCAGCCGATGCTGCGCTCGCGGTTCTCGCGGGCGCGGTCGAGGCGGCGGAGCGGGTCGGGCATCCCCGGCAATCTACCCGTGGCGCGGCCGGGCTAGACTTGCGGACTCATGGCGATCCGCGACAACGAGGTCCTCGACGTCACCCCGAAGAAGCTCAACCGCACCGAGAGCCTCTACGTGGTCAACGCCTTCAAGGGCCTCGGGACCACGCTCCGCCACTGCTTCCAGAACATCGGCCGCAACGGGTCCAACAAGGACACCCTCTGGGTGGTCCAGTACCCCGAGCAGCGCCGCGAGCAGCGCGACGTGGAGGAGGGCGGCATGTACAAGCCGTACTTCCGCGGCGTGCACCGCCTGAACAAGGACGAGGACGGCCGCGTCCGCTGCGTCGCGTGCTTCATGTGCCAGACGGCGTGCCCCGCGCACTGCATCCACATCGTCGCCGACGAGAGCCCGTGGCCCGACCGCGAGAAGTACCCGAAGCAGTTCGACATCGACGAGCTCCGCTGCATCTACTGCGGGATGTGCGAGGAGGCGTGCCCCGTCGACGCCATCGAGCTGACGACGACCTACGACGTCACGGGCCTCAGCCGGCAGGAGATGATCTTCGACAAGGTGAAGCTCCTCGAGATGTACGACAGGACCATCGCCGACAAGCCGATGTGAGCCGGGCCGGCCCGACATGACGCACGCTCCGCACGAGCGCCTGCATCATGTCGATGCGCTCCGGGCATTCGCGATGCTCCTCGGCGTCGCGCTGCACGCGGCGCTCTCGTTCACCGACGGGGACTGGCCGGCGAAGGACGTGCACGCGAGCAAGGCGCCGGGGCTGCTCGTGGCCGCGGCGCACGGGTTCCGGATGCAGCTCTTCTTCCTGCTGAGCGGCTACTTCTCCGCGGGGCTGCTGCGCCACCGGGGAGCGAGCGGCTTCATGGCCAACCGTGCGCGACGCATCGCGCTGCCGCTCGCGCTGGCGTGCCTGACGGTGCTGCCGGCCACGTGGGGCGCCATCTGGTTCGTGTCCGACGGGCGGGCGACGCGCGAGCTTGGCGAGGCCCTTGCGCCCGTGCCGTGGATCGCCTGGCTCTTCGTGTTCCCGGTGCTCAGCCACCTGTGGTTCCTGTGGTTCCTGTGCTGGCTGGCCCCGGCGTTCGTCGCTGCGTGGTGGTTGGCGCGGCGAGTGCCTTGGTTGCGCGTTCCCGGAGTGCTCGTGCGCACGCCGCTCTGCATGCTGTGGCTGGTGCCGCTGACGGCCATCCTCACGGCGCCGATGGGCCGATGGGGAACGGTGCCGAGCATCGCCGCCGACCTGTCCGCGGGCGTGCTGCCGATGCCGCACGTGCTTGCGTACTACGGCGCGTTCTTCGTGTTCGGCGCGATGGTCGCGTCGATGCCGGGGGCCATGCGCGGCATCGGCCGCGGATGGTGGGCGTGGCTCGCGGTGGCCGTGGTCGTCTTCCTGCCGGCCGCAGCCGTCGCGGGGCTTGCGCCGGAGGCGGAGCAGCTCTTTCCGGATCCGGGCGTGCGCCGGATCGCCGGTCTCGTGCTCGGGGCGACCTACGCATGGTGCATGTGCCTGGGGCTGGTCGGGGCCGCGGCGCGGTTCCTTCACGCGGAGCGCCCGTGGATGCGCTGGATGGCAGACTCGTCCTACTGGTTGTACGTGGCGCACCTGCCGCTGGTGCTCCTCCTGCAATGGGCGGTGTCCGCATCACCCGTCGGCGCGCTCGCCAAGTTCGCCTTCATCGTGGCGGCGACCACGGGCGTGCTGCTCGTGGCCTACGCGTTCGCGGTGCGGCCCACGTGGATCGGGCGCATGCTCAATGGCCCGCGCCCCTGACGGCGGAGCACCCGCCATTCGCACCACCGCCGGCCGCGGACATCACTTCTTCGGCGCCTTGTTCCCGCCGAAGAGGTCCTCGAGCCCCTTCTGGATGCCCTTTCCGACGGCATCCATGGCGCGGTCGAAGGCCTTCTCCGACTCCTTCCCGTCGAACTCCACGTCCCACTCCTCCTTGAGCTTCGTGGGCTTGCCGTTGACGTCGCCGAGCGGGCCGCTGACGGTGAGGCGCAGCAGCGTTCCCTGGCCCAGGCCAAGCGACATGATGGACAGCACGTTCGTCACCGCGCCTCCCACCTTCTTCACGGGGATGGCGGCCGCACCCTCCCGTGCGATGCTGCCGATCGGGTAGGCCACGGTGATGGCACGCGCGAAGGGCGGCTTCTGCGCGAGGTCGACGTCGCCGGTCGACTTGAGCGACGTCTTCCAGCCGGCGCCGACGCGCTCGAAGCGCACGAAGAAGTCCTGGTAGCGAAGCTGGCCCTTGCGGACGGTCACCGCCAGCGGCCCGACCATCGCCTCCACGGACTTCGGCACCTTCGCCTGGTCCACGAAGACGGCAAGCTGGTCGAGCAGCTGGTTCTGCCCGCCGCGCTCCACCAGCACTTCGCCGACGTCGAGGCGGAAGTCGGCCGACAGCCTCGCGAGGTTCCCGTCAAGCGGGTAGCCGAGCGCGTCCACCGTGAGGCGGAACGGCTTCTTGCCGGGGGCAAGGGTGATGGAGCCGAGGATGGGGTTCACCCTGGTCAGGTAGCGCTCGCGGAGCGGCGGCGACGGGACGAAGTCGAGGACGGCCGGAGCGTCCTTCCCGAGCGAGACCATGCCCTGCCGGAGCGTCACCTGCGGAGCCTCCATGTTCACGAAGCGACTGGCGACCGAGAGCGATCCGCTGCCGAGCCCGGGGCCCTTCGACACCGCCTTCAGCGAGACCGTGAGGTCCGGGCCGAGCGCATCCTCGAGCTCGCTGCCGAGGCCGAGCACCGCGCCAAGCACGCGCGTCGAGGCCTGCTGGCACGAGAGCCCCCCGTCCACGCGGATGGCGTCGGCGCTGAAGGTGCCATCGGCGGCAGTCCACGACGAGACCTTGGCATCGAGCGAGACCGAGACCTTCGCGCTTGCCGCTCCGGACAAGGCGAGCTGCGCCGACACGGCCGCGGGACGCTGCGCGGACGGGGCGTCGACGTTCGCGGAGATCACGTCGACGGACACTCGCTCGCCGGCCGCCGACGTCATCGCGAACGGGCGGACCTCGGCGCGCAGCACCGCGGCCCCGGGAGCCGAGCCGGGCTTCAGGCGAAGCGATGCGATCGTCGCGCGGACCGCCACCGGGTCGACGGACTTCCACGCCGGCACCTTCTTGCCGCCAGGGCCATCCACCTGCGGGAACACGGCATTGAGGATGGACGACGACTGCTTCGCGGGCAGGGACAGGTCCACGGAACTGTCGGCAAGGCGAAGCTCGCCGCCCGACCACTCGCCCTTCAGGCGCGCGGCCATGCGCTTGAGCGTGGAGTCGAGCTCGAACGACGCCCCTTCCGGCGAGAGGCTTGACGCACGCACGGAAAGACGCGCGCCATCGCCGATCTCGGCCCGTGCTGCCTCATCGAGGTCAACGAGCGCGGCGACGCCGGCGGCCATGATCCCGTCGAGCGCGGCATCGGCCTTCCACGACATGGGCTCCTTCGGGCCCGCACCCGACCACTCGAAGGCCGATCGCAGCGCACCGAGGGGCTGCGCCGGCGAGCCCGTCCGTGCGGCAAGGACGGTCGCACCGAGCGTTCCGCGCGCCGACGGCGCGCCGCCCCGCGGCAGCGTGACCTCTGCATCGAGCGCAAGGGACTCCGCCACCACGCCGCCCGCAAGGCCCGGCACCTCCCGCACCGCGACCTTCGGCGAGCGGATCGAGAGCTTGGCGGACTCTGGCGCGGCGAATTGCCATGGCAGCGTGCGTGCGAGGCGCACCGATGGCACGCTCACGTCGATGCGCGAGGGCGCTGCGAGCACCAGCCCCGAATCGCCGAGCATCGCCTCGAGCGGCTTGCCTGCCTTCAGTTCCGTGGCGACCGTCGCCTCGGCAACGAGCGCAGCCTTGGAGAGCGCGGCCTTCGCCTGCATGCGCGCCGGGCCCGACTCGATGGCGACCGCCGCATCGCCCTCGAGCAGCGATCCGCGGTACTGGACGCTCGCGTCCCAGGTATCCCCGCCGAGCTCCGATGCAAGCCCCTTGAGTGCAGGGACCTCGGCTTCGATCCGTGCGGCGGCGATGCGCGAGGCCTTCGCCTCGAGCGCGAGCGCCGCGCGGTCGATCGCGTCCTTCGACAGGTCGCCGAGCGACTGCGCGGAGAGCGTCGCGTCGAGGTCGGCGAGGTCCGTGCGAAGGGCGATGGACGCGTCGAGCTGCGAACCGAGCCCCGCGGTCGTGACCGTGGCGCGCGCCTCGCGGAGGCGGATCACGCGTGCACCGTCACCGGCACCGAATGTCAGGCCGACGGGCGGCTGCGCGAACGGCCGAAGCGCGACGTCCGCGTCCGCGGCGATGCGCGAGGGATCGAACGCCCCGGCGGGCGGAAGTTCCAGCCGGCGAACGGTGACCCCTGCGGACACGCCCGCGTCGGCGTCCACGCCGAGGGCCGCAAGCAGCCCGCGGTTCACCGGCGAGAGTTGCATGGAGCCTGGCCCGGCGAGCGTCAGCGCTCCGTCCGCGGAGACCGTGCCGCGGAGGTCGGCCTTCGCGAACGGCGCCTCGAGCTTCACGGTGAAGGCGGCCGGCGATGCATCGCCAAGCGATGCCTCGAAGCGGTCGATCGACGCTCCGATGTCGCGCGCCGGGTCGACGGGCAGCGACCTCGGCAGGAAGGGCCGGATGAGCGAGGTGGGGATGGCGGTTGCCGTGAGCGAGCCGTTGGCGCCGTAGGGGCCGCCGCGGCGAACGCGAAGCGCGATCCGCGACGGCGCGGCCTTGGGGTCGCTGCCGGTCACGTCGACCGTGCCCTCGATGCCGGCGCCGACCGGCGCTGCACGAAGCGCGCCGCGGATGCCGCGCAGGTCGAGCGCCACCGGGCCTTCGGGGCCCGGGACGCGCAGGCCCGCGAGCGAGACCGACAGCTCGGCGGACGCGCGCAGGGCATCGACCGGGAATGACCCGTCCGCCGACGCAGCCGGGATCGACACGTCGCTCGCGCGAAGTTCGAGGCGCGAGGGCGCCGACACCTCGAGCCCGACGGCCGCAAGGAGCTGCGGGGCGATGGAAGCGTTTGCCTCGACCGTGCGGAAGCTCGCCGCACGCGTCGCGGGGTCGACCGATCCGGCGGCCGAGAGCGCGACGGAATCGGACCGGAGCGCGATCGAGAGGTCGCCGCCCGATGCATCGGCGAAACGGGCCTCGAACGCCACCGTGCGGCCGACATCGCGCGCCAGCACGAGGGCAGGCGAGCCGTCGACATTGCGCAGTGCACCGGCGGCGAAGCGCTCGAAGGGCCGGGTCGGCAGGTCCTTCACCGCCACCGAACCATGGATCGCGGAGAGGTCGAGCACGAATGCACCGTCGGCGGCAAGCAGGCGGTCGACGGCCACGTTCGCCTTCACCGAGGCCGGCGCCTCGCCGTCACACGCGACGGCGGCGTCTGCGGCGAGGTCGACGCGCCCGGTCAGCGCCTTGGCGCGCATCGAGACGGTCGCATCAGGGACGCGCAGCGTGATTCCCTGCGCATCGAAGGCAAGGTCCTTCGCGCGCAGGGAGACATCGGCGCCCGAGTTGGCAAGCGAAAGGGAACCATCGGCGGCAAGCAGGCCCGGGAAGGACGCCGACAGGTCGAAGGAGCCGCCCGTTCCCTGGTACTCGCTCTTGCCGGAGAGCTTCACCGCGGTCTCGCCGCCCGCGGCCACGGCGACCGATCCTGCGAGGCCGCGCACCGCGGTCTCCGTGCTGCCATCCGCATTGACCGCCTCGAAGTCGAACGGGCCGATCGCAAGCGCCAGCGATCGCATGCCGGCGGGGAGGCCCGTGTTGGAGGGCGCCGCGGGCGAAGCCGGCGCGGTGGGAGCGGGCGACGGAACCTGCTTCGCGAGTCGGGTGACGGTGAGGGTGCCATCGGGCTCGCGGCGCGTGCGCACGGAGCCGGAGACGCGGGCGTCGATGCGCTCGATGCCGGAGGTGAGCAGCGTCCAGAGTCCCTGCTCGAGGGTCGCGCTGACGCTCAACTTCGTGCCGCCGGCCTGGTCGTCGATCACCAGGCCATCGACGACGAGCGGGCCGCTCCACCCGACGCGCAGCGATGCAATCGACACCGTGCCGTTCACGCGATCGCCGACTGCGGAGATGATCGTGCCGCGGAACAGGCCCCAGCTGACGAGCATGGGCGCAAGCACCGCGATGGTCGCCGTGAGCACGAGCACGGTCGCGAGCGCCACGCCGATGCGCCTGCCGAGGCGTCGCGGCCGGTGAGCCGATGCGTCGGGTTCGGGTGAGTCGCGTCGCGTGTCGTGCTCGTTCACGCCGTCAGTCTACGATTGCAGGCGCCGCGGTGGCTGCGGAGGGCACCGCACCCTGCCCTGCGGGTGCGGTGTTGCGCAGCATGCGTTCGAGCGCAAGGCGCGCCTGCGCCTTGGCATCCGGGTGGACGCGCACCACGTTCGGCTCGCGGCCCTCGGCGATGCCGTCGAGCGCCCACAGGAGGTGCTGCGGATCGATGCGGTACATCGTGGTGCACAGGCACTGGCAGTCGGAGAGGATGCGCACGAACACGCCGCGTGCGGCAGCCGCCTTCGCGAGGCGGTTCACGAGGTGGATCTCCGTGCCGATCGCCCAGCGCGTGCCCGGCACGGCGCCCTCGATGGTGCGGATGATGTGCTCCGTGGAGCCGCTCAGGTCCGCGGCGTCGACCACGTCCTGCGAGCACTCCGGGTGCACGATGACGGTGATCCCGCCGTCGGCCGCGTGCTGCGCGCGCACGGCGTCGATGTGCTCGGGCCGGAACATCTTGTGGACGCTGCAGTGGCCGGCCCACAGCAGGACGCGCGCGGCGCGGATCTCGGCATCGCCCAGGCCGCCCTGCTCGCGGCGAGGGTTCCAGAGCACCGTCTGCGCGGGGCGGCGCGGGGAGGCGTCGAACTCCGTCACGAACCCCTTGCGCTTGGCGGTGTTGCGGCCGAGGTGCTGGTCGGGGAGGAAGAGGATCTTGACCTCCTCGCCCGACGCAGGCGGCGCATCGCCGCCCTTGAGCGCCCAGTCGAAGACCTGCGCCGCGTTGGAACTGGTGCAGCAGGCGCCGCCCTTCGAGCCCACGAACGCCTTGATGGCGGCGCTCGAGTTGACGTAGGTGATCGGCACCACGCGCGTGCGCGTGCCGGCGGTCGCGCGCGCGATCGCGTCCCAGGCCTCCACGGCCTCGTCGTACTGCGCCATGTCGGCCATCGAGCAGCCCGCGGAGAGATCCGGCAGCACCACCTTCACGCGATCCGAGGTGAGGATGTCCGCGGTCTCGGCCATGAAGTGGACGCCGCAGAACACGATCCACTCGCTGCCGCGCCGCTCGGCCTCCTCGGCGGCCATCTGGCTCAGCTTGAGGCTGTCACCGGTGAGGTCGGCATGCTGCACCACGTCGTCCTGCTGGTAATGATGGCCCAGCACCAGCAGGCGCTTCCCCAGCTCGGCCTTGCGCGCACGGATGCCTTCCGCGAGTTCCGCGTCGGTCATCCGCACGTAGCGTTCAGGCAGCGCCGGTTGCCAGAGCATCTCGCAATCCTAGGCAAATCCGTTCCTGGTCAGTTTGGCACCAATTGTCTTCTCCGGAGAAATCAGGTTGTCGCGTCGGTCGCGCGGGTTGACGGGCTTGGACGCCTCGGCGACCGGCGGTGGCCTCGGTCGCTCGGACAAGTTGCACGCTCCGGGCGGGGCAAGCGGCGAGGAGCGCGCGGCCGGGGGGCGCGGCCACCGCCGCAACCACCGCGACCGGTCAACCGCCCGACTTCAAAGCCCCCAACGGCGACTTCTCTGGAGGGAACAACTGGTGCCAAACGAACCACGAGCGGAATCAGGCGTAGTGGCGGCCGAAGCGGTTCGCGAGGAACGCGCCGAAGTCCACGTCCTCGTTGCGCACGAAGCCCGACTGCGCGAGCTTGCCCTCGCGCAGGAGGTCGAGCACGGCGGTCACGCCGCAGGCCGTGGTGATCTGAATGGCCGTCCAGTGATGGCCGCCGATCTCCTTGTGGCGCACGATCTTGGCATACGTGCGCTCCATGTAGCGGCCGTCCACCTGCCCCGCGGCGCTCACGAAGATCGCGACGATGTCCTGCTTCGTGGTCGGCAGCGCGCGCTCGAAGGCGGCCTTCAGCTCCTCGCGGTGCTCGCGGAAGCCGAGGTCCCAGAGCAGGAGCTTGAGGATCGCGTTGTGCCCCGGGTAGCGCATCGTCTTGTACGAGAGGTGCTTCACCTTGCCCTCGAGCGTCAGCGCAAAGGTCCCCAGGCCGCCCGAGGTGTTGAACGCCTCGAACTCGATGCCGTCGATCATCATGTGCTCGAGCCCCTCGAGCGCGGGCACCACGACGAGCTTGCCGTCGATCACCGCCTCGCAGGGCTGGATGTACTCGTTGATCAGGCCGTCGGTCGACCACGTCAGGTTGTACTTCAGCGCGTTCGAAGGGAACTCGGGGAGCGCGCCCACGCGCATCTTCACCTCGTGCATGTCGCCCATGCCTCGGATCACGTGGTTTGCAGCGATGGTGATGAACCCGGGCGCCAGCCCGCACTGCGGGATGAACGCCGTCCTCGCGCCCTTCGCCAGCTCCATGACCTTCTTGGTGACCGCCACGTCCTCGGTGAGGTCGAGGTAGTGCACGCCCTTCGCCTTGGCGCGCTCCGCGACCATCGGGTTGCAGAAGAACGGCGCGCAGCTCACCACGGCCCACTGGCCGTCGAGCGCGCGGTCCACGGCGGCCTGGTCGTCGAAGCGGCCGCCGGTGCCCTTGGCGCCGGGCGCGAGGGCCAGCGTCTCGCGCAGCGAGCCGTCGTGCGAGTCCATCACCAGCACCTGGTAGTCGCCGCACCCCTGCAGGAGGCTTGCGACCATTCGGCCGATCTTGCCGGCACCGAGGACGAGGACGTTCTTCATGTTCATTCGCTCCGCTGCTGGAAATCGCTCATTTTCACGCCGGCAGCCGCTCGAGCGTGCGGCCGACGTCGTCCATCAACTCACCCATGGTCTCGGGACCGAACGCGAACCGCAGCCCGCTCGCCTCGAAGAGCTTCGGCAGCGGCTGGCTGGCGCCGAGCGAGAGGCCCTTCTTGTAGTTGCCGAGCGCCGCGGCCGGGTCCTTCTTTGCCTGCACCCACACCTGCAGCGCACCGAGCTGCGCGATGCCGTACTCGATGTAGTAGAAGGGGAGCCCGAACACGTGCAGCTGGCGGTGCCACATGGAGCGCAGCGCGTCCTCGTGGCCGCTCCAGTCGACGTCGGCGCCGAAGCGGTCGTTCAGGTGCACCCAGTACTGCTCGCGGTCCTTCCGCGTGTGCGTGGGATTCAGGTAGATCCAGTGCTGGAACGCGTCGATCGTGGCGATCCACGGCAGCATGGTGCTGAGCGACTCCAGGTGGTCGCGGCGCGCGCGGTCGGCGTCCTCCGCGGAATAGAACTCGCCGAGGTGCGGGAACGTCAGCAGCTCCATGCTCATGGACGCCACCTCCGCGAACTCCATCGGGCTGCCGCGGTACGCCACCAGCGGGTCGTGCGCGCACAGCAGGCTGTGGAACGCATGGCCGGCCTCGTGCACCATGGTGATCACGTCGCGGTGCAGGCCGGCGGCATTCATGAAGATGAACGGCCGGCGGCTGCGCTGCCGCTGGTACTGGTAGCCGCCGGGCGCCTTGCCCTTGCGGCTCTCGAGGTCGAGGCAGTCGCCCGTGCGCATGCTGTCGAACATGCCGCCGAGCTCGGCGTCCATGCGGTGGAAGATGGCGCTCGAGCGGTCCACCAGCTGCTGCCCGCCCTCGAACGGCTGCAGGGGCCCGCGCCCCCTCAGGTCCACCTTCAGGTCCCACGGGCGCAGCCGCGCAAGGCCGAGGGCCTGCGCGCGCTCGCGGTTCAGCTTCCGCAGCAGCGGCACGCACACCTTCTCGGCGCCTTCGTGGAAGCGCTCGCAGTCGGCGGGCGTGTAGTCGAAGCGCTGCATGCGCGCGTGCTGGAAGTCGCGGTAGTTGGGGAACCCCGCATTCAGCGCCACCTGGTGGCGCAGCCTCAGCATCTCCTCGAACAGGTCGTTGATCCGGTCGGCGTCCTGCAGCCGGCGCGATGCCACGGCCTCCCAGCTGCCCTGCCGCCGCGCGCGGTCGGTCTCCTCGAGGTACTTCGCCATCTGCGGGAGCGTGCGCTCCTCGCCGTCGAAGGTGACGGTCATGGCGCCGTTGATCTCGCTGTACTTCTGGTCGAGCTTGGTGATCTCGGTCTCGAGCGGGATGTTCTGCTCGCGGAAGATCTCCACCGACCGCCGCAGCCCGCGCAGCAGCACCCCGTAGCGCGCCTGGTCGAGCTGCTGCGCGAACGGGCACTCGACGACCTTGCGGTCGAGCGCGAACGCGGCCTTCTTCAGCTCGGGCTCCACCTGCTCCACGAAGTCGAGGTAGCGCCTGCGCACGAGCTCGTCGTCCGTGTGCCGGGTCATGTTGATGTAGAGGTCGGCGGCGGCCTCCTCCGCGGAGGCATCGAGCTCGCTCCGGTCGAGGAGCAGGCGCTCGAGCGCGGCCGCGTCATGGAGGGTGCGGCCGATCAGCTGCAAGTAGTACGGCTCCAGCGCCGACCACTTGGACCCATCGATGGAGGCGGGCACGAAGGTCGATGCGGGCGCATGCGCGGGCGCGGCGGTCGGGGTGCTCATGGGTGGCTCCGGGGGGAATCGCCCATGGTAGCCCGCCGGGCCGAGCGCCCCGCCGCGCCCGCGGGCCGTCGAGTGGCCGGAAACCGGCGGCCCGGCTCACCCGCCGCTCGCGCTCGCGGCCACCGCCGGCAGCCCGGCCCGGGCGCGGACCTGCTCGGCGAGCAGGTCCGCCTCCAGGCGACCGTCGCAGAGCGCGAAGATCGTGCTGCCGCTGCCGCTCACGTGGGCCGTGCGCCCGGTGATGGCCTTGAGCTGCGCGAGCTCGTCCGCGAGCACCGGCACCACCGCGATCGCGGGCTCCGCGAGGTCGTTGAACGGTGCATCATGCGCCACCGCGGCGCCGCTGGCCATCGAGCGCACGCGCGCCAGCTGCAGCGACGCATCGGGCCGCATCAGGTCGAACTTGCCGTACACGGGCCCGGTCGGGCACGCCGCGGCGGGGAACGCGAGCACCGCATGCACGTCGGGCACCGCGCCGAGGCGCTCGATCCGCTCGCCGAGCCCCTCCACGACGGCGCTGCCGCCGCGCACGAGGAACGGCACGTCGCTTCCCAGCCCCCGCGCGATCTCGCACAGCTCGTCGTCGCTCACGGCCAGCCCGAACAGCTCGCGCAGCCCGCGGAGCATCGCGGCGGCATTGCTCGATCCGCCCCCGAGCCCTCCGCCCACCGGCACGCGCTTCTCGAGCTTCATGCGCACGGGAAGCGGGCGCCCGACGTGCTGCTGCAGCGCCAGGTGCGCGCGCACCGCCAGGTCCTTCTGGATGGGCCAGTCCACCGTGGTGGCGCGCGGCGCGTCCTTCGCCCAGAGGACCGCGTACAGCGAGTCGCGCCCCGGGTCGAGCATTCGCAGGTGCAGATCGTCGCCGAAATCCAGCGTCACCATCCAGCTTGCGATCGGATGCATGCGGTCGGCGCCAGGAGGGCCGACGCTCAGCGCAAGGTTCAGCTTGGCCGGGGCACGAACGACGATCTCACGAGGCTCGGTCACGCGCGGAACATACGCGCGAACGGCATGCCGAAGTTGCGGCCGCGTCACGGGGACGCACCGTGCAATCCGTCAGTCGTCGCGACCGCGCTGGCGCCGCTCGCCACCGGGCCGGCGTTCGGGCCCGGGACCCGCGTTCGGGCCGGCGTTCGGGCCGGGGCCGCCGCCCTGGCCCATTCCGGGGCCCGGACCGCGATCGCCATCCATGCGCGGGCCGCCCATTGGCGGACCCTGCGGCTGCATCGGCATCGGCGCCGCCATCGGTGCCGGGCCGCGGCCGCCGCGCATCTCTCTCGCACGCTCCTCCATGTCCTTGCGCACGCCGCCCGAGCCGATGGCGATGCCGATCAGCAGGATGAGGAAGCCCAGCGCAATGAAGAGCCACAGCCGGATGCGGCAGACCGTCTTCTCGAGCTTCGCCAGGCGCGGCGCGCACGGGCACTCGCACGGCGACGGGCAGCACGAAGCACTGCAGCACGGGGCGGACGGGTTCGATGCGGTGCTGGTGTCTGCCATGGTGTTCTCCGCATACAGTTTGCCACATCCGCGCCCGCGGGGACAATGCGACCCATGAAGGAACATTCCGCGACCGCGGCCCCGTCCCCTGAAACCGCGTTCCCCGTGTCGCAGCCATTCGATTTCCGGAAGCACGGCCATGCCATGGTCGACTGGATCGCGGACTACCTGGAGAACCTCGAGCGCTTGCCCGTGAAGCCAGACGTTGCCCCCGGCTGGGTCCGCGCGCAGCTTCCGCCCTCACCGCCCGAGCACGGCGAGCCCTGGGCCGCCATCGTGGCGGATGTCGACCGCATCATCGTGCCCGGAATCGTGCACTGGCAGCATCCCGGCTTCTTGGCGTACTTCCCCGCCAACGCGGGCGGACCCAGCGTCCTGGGCGAGCTGCTCAGCGCGGGGCTCGGCGTTCAGGGAATGCTGTGGAGCACGTCGCCCGCGTGCACGGAACTCGAGACGCACGTCCTTGACTGGCTCGCGGAGATGCTCGGGCTTCCGCACGCCTTCCTCTCCTCGTCCGCGGGCGGAGGGGTCATCCAGGACACGGCGAGCAGCGCCACCCTCTGCGCGCTGGTCGCCGCGCGCGAGCGTGCCACGGGTTTCGCCGGGACGGCCGCCGGGCTGCAGGGCCCGGGGCCAACGCTGGTGGCCTACGCCAGCACCGAGGCGCACAGCAGCATCGAGAAGGACGTGCGCATCGCGGGCCTGGGCGCGGGCAACCTGCGACTGGTACCCGTGCTTGCCGATCGCTCGCTGGACCCGGCCGCGCTCCGGGCCATGATGGACGAGGACTCCGCGGCAGGCCGCGTGCCGTTCTTCGTGGTCGCCGCCGTCGGCACCACCGGCACGCACGCCGTCGATCCGGTGCCCGCCATCGCCGATGCCTGCGCGGCGCACGGTGCGTGGCTGCACGTGGATGCGGCGCACCTCGGCATCGCGGCGCTCTGCCCGGAGTTCCGCGGCATTCACGCGGGCATCGACCGCGCCGACAGCTACTGCACCAACCCGCACAAGTGGATGCTTGTGAACTTCGACTGCGACGCGTTCTGGGTACGAGACCGCGCCACGCTGGTGCGCGCACTGAGCGTCCTGCCCGAATACCTGCGCAACCACGCCACCGAGAGCGGCGCGGTCATCGACTACCGAGACTGGCAGGTGCCGCTCGGCCGCCGCTTCCGTGCGCTGAAGCTCTGGTTCACCATCCGCCACCATGGCACCGAGGGGCTGCGTGCGCTCGTGCGCCACCACGTGTCGCTCGCGGCGCGCCTGCGCCACCGCATCGCCGCGGATCCCGCGCTCGAACTCACCTGCCCCACGCCGTGGTCGCTCGTGTGCTTCCGTGCCCGTGCCGGCGACGATGCCACCGACGCAATCCTCTGCCGCGTGAACCAGTCGGGCCGCGCCTTCCTGAGCCACACGCGTGTCGACGGCCGCCTCGTCGCCCGGGTGTCCGTGGGCGCGCCCACCGTGGCCGAACGCCACGTGGATGCGCTCTGGGACCTCATCCGCGGCGCACGGTGAGCAGCACCACCTCGGGCGCACAGTGGAGCCGCAGCGGGAACCACGCACCCGCACCCACGTTCACGAACAGCCCGCAGCCGTCGCGCGCGTAGGCGCCCGCGCTCAGGCGGTGCGCGAAGCTCAGGTTGGTGCGCGGCCTTCCCTTCCATGCCACCTGCCCGCCATGGGTGTGCCCGCTGAGGGTCAGCGGCACGCCGCGCGCCGCCGCCGCGTGGAAGGCCTTCGGGTTGTGCGCAAGCAGGAGGTCGGGGACCTCGGGGAGCCGCACCACCGCTCGGTCGAGCACGCGGATCGACCGCCCCCAGTCCACGCCGCCCACGAGCAGCCGCGACGCGCCCGTGCCGGCCTCCACCACGTCGCCATCGAGGAGCCGCACTCCGTTGCGGCGCGCCATGGAGGCGATCAGCTTGGCGTCGTGCAGGTGGTCGTGGTTCCCGAGCACCAGGTAGTGCCCGAGCGGCGCCCGCACCGCGGCCATCTCCGCAAACAGCGGCTCCGCGCCGTCGGCATGCAGGTCCACCACGTCGCCGGTGCAGGCCAGGAGGTCCACGCCCAGCGCCCCCACGCGCCGCACCGCATCGGCCGCGCGCTCCACGGGCATCAGGTGCCCGAGGTGGAAGTCCGACACGTGCGCCACGCGCAGCCCGTCGTGGGCGGCCGGCCACCGCGGAATGCGCAGCTCCAGCTCGCGCACCTCGATCCGCTGCGCGCGGTGCCGGCGCGAGAGCACCCCGAGCGTCAGCGCGTCCGCGGCCCGCGTCACCACCGCATGCCTCACCCGCGCGCGAAGATCGAGCCTTCCGTTGGCCATCGCAAGCCCTAGAAACGGATGGTCACCCCGCCGAACAGCCCTCGCAGGCCGCCGTCCACCTCGGATGGACCGTCCACGAGGTCGAAGTCGAACAGCCGGTACCCGAACTCCGCGCCGATGCTGTCATCGATCAGGAACGCGAACCCAACCCGCACCATCCACACCGTCTCGAGGTCGGGGATGCTCGGTCCCGCGCCCGCGTTCGCGTAGATGCGCACGCCGCGCAGGAGCGGCACGCGCCCCTCGAACCCGATCTGCACGTCGAGGCCGGCGCCGCCGTAGATGCAAGCCACGGTGCGGTCGAACGTGGACGAGGAGCCCGTCGCCTGGTTGGTCAGCTGCTGGTCGTAGTGGAACGCAAGGCCGCCGCCGAGGAGCAGCACCCGCACGTCGAACCGCGGGTATCCGTCGGAGCCCATCGCCTTGGTCGCCGCATCGCGGTTTCCGCCCGATGCGTCCCACGGCCACGGCTCGTCCGCCATGGGCCGCCACAGCACGTATCCCACCTCCGCGCCGGCCATCCATGCGCTGAAGCTCCCGGTGATGGTGTCCCCCACGGCGATGGCCGTCCCGCCGAACGTGCCGGCGACATCCGCCGACTGCGTCTCGCCGCCATTCACCGCGAAGCCCATGCCCCCGAAGCGCCAGCGGTCCACCCACACCCCGAACTCCCCGGCGATGCCCGCGTTGCCCTCGCCCACGCCGAGGTCCTCGTTGAGCTGGAACTGCGTGCCGCCCGTGCCCACCTGCGCGGTGCCCGTGAGCCTGGGCACCCAGACCCCCACCTCGCCGGTGACCCCCACCCGCTCGCCCACCCCCAGCGTCCGCGCGGCGGCGCCCGTCTCCGCAAAGGCCCCCGGGTCCGCCGAGAGCACGCATGCGACAATGAGCGTCACCATGCCCGAAGCGTACCCACCGCCGCCGCCCCCGCCGAAGCCGAAGCGACCGCCCGGCGCGGTGGACCTCGGCCGCGGCACGTGGATCCGCCCGCAGGACATGGAGTGGTCGTTCACCACCGCACGCGGCCCCGGCGGGCAGCACGTGAACAAGGCGAGCACCGCCGCCGTGCTGCGCGTGCGCATCGCCGACATCGGCGGGCTCGACGACGCCGCGCAGGAACGCCTCCGCACCATCGCGTCGTCCGTCCTTGTCGGTGACGGGGAACTGCTCTACCGCTGCGACCTCCACCGCAGCCAGCTGATGAACCGCGAGGGCTGCGAAGGCCGCCTCCGCACGATGGTGTCGCAGGCCGCCGTGCGGCCGAAGGTCCGCAAGAAGACCAAGCCCACCTGGGGCAGCGTGCAGCGGCGGCTCGAGGGCAAGAAGAAGCAGGCCGAGCGCAAGCAGTCGCGGCGCTGGGACGACGAGCGCTGATGCGTCCACGCTGACGCGGCCACATTGTCCCGCGCGTGCCCAACGCCGTTGTCCCCCGAAAGCACATGGCCCCCGGACCGAAGTCCGGGGGCCATGCGGAACTCACGAGAGTGGCTGCCCCTCAGGCGGGGCAACCGTCAGGCCTTAGGGGCACGCGCCCCAGGCGCCCAGCAGCAGACCAAGGTCCGCGCCGTTGACCACGCCGTCCAGGTTGAGGTCACCGAGGCAGGGGGTGCCTGCGCACGGGCCCCAGTTGCCCAGAAGCAGACCGAGGTCCGCGCCGTTCACCAAACCGTCGTTGTTGAGGTCCGCCGGGCACGCGGGCGGCGGGGTCGGTCCATTGATGGTGAGCGTGCCGCTCGCCGCGCCCGAACCCGCTCCGAACGAACCAAGCACGATGTAGTACGTCGCGCCAGCAGTCAGGTTGCCGGTCAGCGGAAGATCGCTGTTGGCGGCATCCAGCCGACTGGACCACGCCAACTGCCCCGTCGAGCCGCAGCCCGAGCTGCAGGCGCACGCGTCGTCGTTGTACGCGAGTGACACGAACGGCGAGCCGGCGGTGGCCGGGCAGGCCGTGCCGATCGCCATCTTGGTGTCGTTCACCGATCCGCACACGTCGAAGCTGTACGCGCCGGTGACGGCGGGCACGAAGCGGTACCACTGCGCGAACGCCACCGTGGTGGTCGTGGTTGCCGCGGCATCCGTCGTCACCACGTAGTTCGGCAGCGCCGACGTGTTGGCGAAGGCGTTGGCACCGAAGGCGAGCGACGCGCCCTGGCTGCACGCCGACGGGCCATCGACGTCGATCCGGATGAGGCCCGGGTCGGCCTCGGCGGCCGAATCAAGGCCCACCACCACCTGGTAGGTGGTGCCGCCCGTCAAGGCCACCGACAGCGTCGACGCGCGGCCATCGAGCCCGCAGCCGTCGTCATTGCAGGCAACCACGGTCGCGCCGGCCGTGCACCCCGTCAGCACGCCGAGCTTGGTGCCGGTGAGGTTGGTGGCCGTCTGCGTCTCGCAGGTGCTGAAGGTGTAGTTGCCCGTGAAGGGCGCGGTGAACGGATAGAAGTTCGCCTTGTAGGCAGTGCCGCATGCACCCATGTCCCGGTTGGCCGCGGTCTCGTAGTTAAACGGAAGGTTGCCGTTGGCGCCATAGGCGAGCGTGCAGCAGGGGCTGCACGGGTCGTACGGCGGCTCCACAGCCGGATCTACTCCCACGAGCGTCACGGTGCCCGTCCAGGTGCCGGACGTGCCGGCGGCGCCGTAGCCGTTGCCCACCCAGATGGCGGGGTCAGCCGCGGTGGCGCCGAAGGTGACGGGCGTGGTGAGCGTGATGGTGCCGATGCAGGGGGTGCCCGGCGTCGAGGAGGCGCCGTTCGGCCAGAAGTAGCGCTGCGCGGCGCCGAGGTTCGAGAATCCGCCGGCCTGCACCAGGCCGCCGGTCGACAGCGGCTCGGGATCCACGTAGACGCAGATGTCGTCGGCATAGGTGAACGCAGTGGACGCATTGAGCGTCACGTCCACCTGGACCGCGGTCAGCGTGCCCGTGCAACGACCGTTCAGCGAGCCGACGATCTGGTTGAAGGTGAAGCCCGCGAACGCAGTGTTCGTGAGGGTCACGGTGATGTCCGCGGAGGCGGCCGTGGCAAGCACGGCAGCGGCAGCGCTGGCAGTGAGCATGGTTCGCATGGGGTTCTCGAATCCTCTCTTCATGAGGTTGGGTGAAACGCGTCGGGGAGGCGGCATCGGCCGGCCTCCCGATAAAACATAACGCGAGAACGGGTTCCCGGCCATCAAATTCCGTAAGCGCCCGTCCCAGAACGCAGCGGCCCCCGGACCGAAGTCCGGGGGCCGCGTGGAACTCACGAATTTGGCTGCCCCGTCAGGCGGGGCAGCCGTCAGGCCTTAGGGGCACGGGCCCCAGGCGCCCAGCAGCAGACCGAGGTCCGCGCCGTTGACCACGCCGTCCGCGTTCAGGTCCGCAGCGCAGCCCGAGCAGGGGCCCCAGGCGCCCAGGAGGAGGCCCAGGTCGGCGCCGTTCACCTGACCGTCGTTGTTGAGATCGGCCGGGCACGCGGGTGCCGTGGGCGGGATGATCTCAACGTTCGAGCCGGTCCAGGCCGCGTCGAAGCCACCGACCGCCACGTAGTACGTGGTGCCCGCGGTGACGTTGAACTGCAGCTTGCTGGTGAAGATGGTGCCGCCGCCGGTGTCGCAGCCATCGTCATCGCACGCGATGATGGTGGAGGCGTCGCCGCAGACGGTCATCGCCGCCTGGCGCGCGTCGGTCGCAGCACTGCTCGTGTCAGAGCAGGTCTGGAAGGTGATCAGGCCCGAGGCCGCCGGGGTGAACTTGATGTACTTGGCCTTGGCGATCACCTGCGTTCCGAACGGGAAGGCGCACGTGGTGGTGGTCAGGCCGGGGTACAGCGAGTCAGCCGTGACCGTGTTGATGCCAGCAACACCGTTGATGATGTTGGCCGGGTCGCACGGGTTCGGCGGGGGCAGGACGCTGATGTAGAGGCTGCCCGTGCCGGACTGCCCCTCGTAGCCGCCGAGGCGGACGAGGTAGTGGTTGCCGGCCACGATGCCCGCCTGGGACAGCTCGGACGTGAAGACCGGGTCGGTGCAGTCCTCGTTGCACGCCACGAAGTACTCCGGGAGGAGCTGCGGGTCGAAAGTGGCGAGGTTGGGGCCGAGGTTGTACAGCGCGATCTTCGAGTCGAAGTTGCCCGAGCCACCGAAGGTGCTCGTGTTGCAGTTCGACGCGATGAGCGTGCCAGCGGTCGCCGCCTGGAAGCGGTACCAGACATCCTTGTGGATGGGCAGGTCGTTGTTGGACGAGTTGCAGCCAGCCTCCGGCGGACCGTCGGTGGTGGCAAGCGTCGTGTCGTACGGCTGCGTCGAGGGCAAGAAAGCCAGCACGGTCGGCGAAGTCGCGCAGTTGTTGGACGGCGTGCCGGGGTTGGTGCAGCTGTAGACGAACAGGTTGCACTGCGGGATGGCGATGCCCACGCAGCTGGAGTCCCAGCCGGTGTCGCAGCACGACGTCTGGATCGCGCAGACCTGCTCGCAGCACGAGACGATGTTGCAGCCGCCGCCGGCATGCGGCTGGTCGCAGGGACCTGCCGCCGCGTTGCACTGCGGATACGCGGGAACCGCGGCCGCGACCACGAGCGTGTCCATGTACGCCTCGGTCGACACCGTGTTGATCGCACCGCCCGAGGTCGAGCCGCGGGTGTTCACGATGTCGAACTCGACGGCCTTGTAGTTGATGGTCGAGGTGGCGATCACGTCAGTCCAAAGGCCCGCACCCACCTTGACGGCAGGCATGCCGGTCTCGCGGTTCCAGCGGCACCCAATCTGGGTGTAGCCGGTCGCCTCGACCAGGAGCGGAGTTGTGAAGTTGATCAGGTAGTTGCCGGCAGTGCCGACGCCGAGCTGGCCGACATCGAGCCACTGCACCACGAACACCTGGCGGTCGAAGGCGCGGACCTGGAAGCCGCAGGCAGCCTTGACGTTGGTCACGGTGCCGGAGGGGTCCTGCACGTAGAGAATCATGCCGTGGCGAGCGCCGACGTTCGACGTGCCGCTGAGTGCCGGGGTCGGCGCGGTGATGTAGGCAGAGAACTCGATCGCCGTGGCGCCGCCGTTCTCGGCGGCACGGATCGCCTCGACGAGGGGCGCAACCGTCGTAGCGGTCAGGCCGCGGGCCTGGAACGCGAAACGACCCGACGTGGTCGCGTCAGGCCCGTTCGTCGACGAGAAGAAGCCATTGCCGGCCTGCGCGCCGGGACCGCCCGAGCTGACGACGGCCATCGAGGTGAGGCCGGGAGCGAGCGCGGTGGCCTGCGCCGTCACCCAGCTCTGCTGGGCATCGATCGAGCCGACGTTGTACGGCGGGCTGTCGAAGTCGCAGGTGTAGATCGTGGTCTGCGCCATCGCGGAGCACGCAAGCGTGGCTCCGGTCAGCGCGCCGACCGTCAGAATTGTGCGAGACGTCATTTCGATGCGTCCTTTCGTGAGTTCCTGGCACCCTTCACTGAGCGGTCGGTGCGCGGCCGGGTGCCTGGCCGAGCTCCGCGACAAACGATTGCAATCCAAACATCGGGAAATCGACACGTGATCCCTCGCGGGAAGTGGCAATACCCTCGGTAACTATGGCGTCATCCGTGAGAAACTCAACAAAGGATTAACGCGAAATAGGCGAATATCGGTCGGAAGTTATTGGCAGCTTCCGTCACCGACGTCCCGAAACTTGCGGTGCAGTTTGCTCTGTCCGCAGCGGAAAAACGCGCCCTGCCGGGGGCGCCCTGCGCAGCATGAGGTCGCTCACTTGCATGCACAGGTTGTCAGACCTGCCAAGCCGCGACTTCGGGATCCGCATGATCGCAGAACCGACTGTACGCCAGGGCTTAAGGCCGAGCTGGCGTCCTTCGTCCGGAGCACCGAACTCCGGGACCGGAAGCGCGGGCGCGCGACCGGAGCGGCATCCGAGCGCGAACATCCGTAGCCGCTTCTGCGGTACTCCAAAGTCGGCGGCGTTCAGCACGGCGACCGTGACGCCGTATCCGAGGCGTGCACCTTCCGACTGTAGGAATTCCACAACCTCCCGGTGGCGGCTGTGGGTGATCGCAGCCACGTTCTCGAAGATGAAGCCTTGTGGACGGAATCCCCGAACGACTCGCATGAACTCCTTGAAGAGTGTGCCGTCAACCGACTCCGTCCCGGCACGCGAACCGATATTCGAGAAGGGCTGGCAGGGGGCACCACCGACGACCAATGCTGCTTCCTCCGCTTGGAGGCCCGACTTCTTAAGCATAACTGCGGTGGAAATGGCACGAATGTCTCCGCCCTGATGGTCGATCGCATTCCAACCCGGACGATTGTGCCGAAGCGTCGCACGGCAATCTGCGTCGTGTTCGATGCAAACAGCCGTACAGAAGCCAGCATCCTCTAGCCCGAGATCCAACCCGCCACCGCCGGAAAAGAGCGAAACCACGGCTCGGGGAGTCTGTCTACCGGGACAGTCCACGCGATCGAAACTTGGTCGTTTTAGTGACTTCACGTCGTCCTTTGTGGTGAAACGCATACACCGCATGGCTCGCAGCGGTCTGTTTCTGGCCTTACGCAAGGGCCAGGGGCAGGTGACGGGGTGGCTCTCAACGGTACACCCCTTGTGAGGATTGGTGCATGGTAAATGCCTCTTACGTGCCCGGCAGTGCCGCAGCGGCGGGGGAGCGCAGCGAGCGGGCGCGTAGGTAGCGCCAGGCACGCCGCCGCAAATCCCGCCGGAGTCCACTTGCCCAGCGCCCGCTGGATCCGCTGATGTTTGTAGAAGAGGTCCCGCGAGTTGATCAGACACCGCCCCTCCGCCGGCGTGTCAAAGAACTCGAACGGCAGGATGTCGTCGCGCAGCCTGCCTTTCAAGGTCTCGGCGATGGCGTTCTGCCACCGGTGACCCCGGGTCGGTGGAGAGGGCGCCGGTGCCGCGCGCTACGCACTAGGCCTTCACCGCATTTGAGAGCATTTCCGGCCCGTTGTCGACCCGCATGTGCATCAGCTCTTTCCAGATCAGCGCCAGCTCGTCTAGCACCGCCATGATGGTCTCGCCCTGCAGGTATCGGTACGCCTCGATCGCAAGGCACTCCAGCGTGTACTCGAACGCCACGGGCGCGCCGAAGCGCACAGCGCCGCAGCGGTCGCGCAGGAGGGCGGCGATGCGTTCAAGGTTCGCGGCGGGTTCTCGGGCTCTCGGCGGCACTTTGGCAAATCTAGCGAAACAGGGTTGACATGCCCGACGAATACTGTACTATTACACTAGTACACCAAAGTACCCTAACGCCATGCTGCTCCCCTTCCTCGTCAATCCCTCCGCGCCCGTCCCGATCTTCCAGCAGATCGCCGACGGGCTTCGCGCCGCGATCGGCCGGGGTGCGTTCCCCGCCGGGAGCCTGCTGCCGAGCGTCCGGGCGATCGCCGCACGATGGCATTCCGAGATGCGCGCGCACCTGCGCGCGCACGGGCTGGACTGACGGGACGCACGAACGAGGAGACGCACCATGGACCACGGATTCCCGACCACCTTCGACGCCGCCGCACGGCGCGCACGAAGATCCCTCCTTGGCGGGGCCACACGCATGTGCCTCGCGCTCGGCGCCGCGGCCGCGGCCATGCCCGCGGCACCGTCGTCCGCGCAGGTGGAGATCGCGCTCCCGGGCAGGGAGGATCGCCGCTCCCGCGTGGTGATGAGCGGGCGCGAGTTCGACGGCGTGGCCGAGGCGGTCGGGTTCGACCCGTCGCAGCGCACCACCGCGGACGTGATGTTCGACGACGCGCAGGCGCGAATGTTCGAGGCGAAGCGCACCGCGGACGCGGCGGCACGGAAAGTGGGGCTTTTCGAGCCATCGCGCGAGGCGGTCGCGGCACGGGGCGCGGCAATGCGCGCGCTGCGCACGTCGCTGCTTGCCCAGGTGGACGACCTGTTCGCGTCGCTCGGCGCCATCGCACGGCCCGAGCAGCAGCCGGCCCTGCTGCACGAGCGCCGCGTGGCGCGGCTGCGCGTGATCCGCACGACGGCGCCAGAGTCCGGCTTCCTCGGGTCCAACACGGGCATCGTGGTCTCCGACGCCGTGGCCGCGGTGAACGCGGCGGCGATCGACGGCACGGACGTGGCCCGTGCGCATGAGGCGCTCGCGGGATCGCTCGACCGGCTGGCGGATGCGCTGGTGCGGCTGGCGGATGCGTGCTCGGAGCGATTGCTCGCGATGGCCGAGGCGGCTGGCGCACCGGACTCGGATCCGAGGGTGACCGCGACCCGCACGCAGGCACGCGAGGCGCGGATGCAGGCCGCGCGGGTGCAGCGCGAGGCGCTGATGCAGGCCTCGCGGGTGCAGCGCGAGTCGCTGGCGGCGCTCGAGGGCGTGCTCACGGGCACGGCGCTCCAGGACGCGAAGGCGGCGGCGGCACGGGCGATCTGGCCCATGAGCGCCGATTCGAAGTCGCCGCGCCGCGCCATCGGCCAGCTCCTTCGAAGGGAAACCAACGCGGACCGGCGCACGGCGCTCGAGGGCGTGCGTGATGCGTGGTGGGCGGCATGGTGGCCAGCGACGCTCCGGATCATCGATTCATTCGAGGCGGTGCTCCATGAGGCTGATGCGATGGGTCACCCACCGGCCGAGCTCGTCGAGGCGCGCACCGCGGCTGACCGCACGGCGTGGCAGGCGCTCGCGGCGCTTGACCCGGCGAACAAGGACTTCCACCTCGCGAACGCCGAGCCGTCGCAGGCCCTCAAGGGCGGCGGGATGATGCTCGACCTCGGCCCGAATGCCGAACCGGGCCTTCCCGGCAGCGAACCGGGCCCGGGCGGCCCGTCGCTCGCGACCGGCGTCAGCATCGCATTCAGCAGCACCGTGACGGTCCAGTCGGGGGAATCGGGCGACGCCGGGGGCGCGAACGTGGAGATGGCCGTCGCCGACGACGCGCCGGACGCCGGCGAGGCCGGCGGTGCGGTGGCGATCGCGACCGGCGATGCGCTCGAGGGCATGGTCTCGAACCAGGTGACGATCGTCGGCGCCACCGGCTCGGCCGACGACGTCTCGATCGACTTCGGCGGCGACATGGGCGACGTCGCCGAAATGTTCCCCCCCCTCCCCGAGGCCGAGGCGGTGCATGATTTCTGGGAACGGCACGCGCTCGCCGGTGCGGGCATCCCGCCCCCGATGACCGACGACGACGTGCGTCGCATCGCCTCGGCGCTGGGCGTCGCTGCGGACGAGGGCGTGCTCGCCCAGGTGGCGCGCGACTACCGCGACCGCTCAAAGGCGAGCGACGACGAGCTCGGCGCGCGGATCCGGTCGCTCCTCGACGGTGCCGCGGTGGCGTGGCCGATGCCCGACCTTCCGCAGGCGCCGGGACTTCCGCCGCAGCGCCCGGAGGTGCCGCTCGCGGACATCCGCGAGGCGGTCGGCCTCATCGACCAGTGGACCGAACAGCTCGGCACGCTCGATGACGCGGTCATCGACGCGGTGGCAGCCCTCGGCACGCCGCGCCCCGAGGCGGTGCAGGCCCAGCAAGAGCGACGCGCGCGAGCGCGCGCCCGTGCGCTTCACTACCCGGGCACCGGCGGCGGCTTCAACCTGAGCGGCCTGCGGCTGTTCGTCGAGCCGGCGGACGCGCTGGCGGCATCGGGCGCGGACGCCGCGGCGATCGAGGCGGCCGGACGCGCGCTCGAGGCGTGGTCGCCCGCGGCGCTCGCGGCGATCGAGGCGAACCGCGCGGCGGTGCGCAAGGAGTCCGTGGCGCTCATCGAGTTCGAGCGCGCCGATGTGGCCAACATGCGGCGTGCCATGCAGTCGGACGACGGCGCACAGAAGGCGTTCCTGTTCGACGAGGAGCCCATGGAGCGGCGCGCCGAGACGGAAGGTCGCCTCGGCAAGGCACGTCAGGCCGTATCGCAGCAGTCGGTCGCGGGCCGCGACGCCGCGGAAGGCGCGCTGCCCGAACTGATGCGCGGCGCGTTCCGATCGGCGTGGTACTCGCTCTCGGTCCCGTCGGCCTACCGCGACCGCAGCGACGCGCTGCCCGCGGTCGACCGAGCGCGGGGGCTCGCCGACCTGTCCGGCGCGCAGCGCGCGCAGCTCGACGCCCTCCGGAACGACCACGCGTCCCTCCATCGCGCGTCATGCGACGCCATCGCCGAGATGATGATCGCGGAGGCCTCGCGCATGGATGCCGCGATGGACTCGGAGGAGGGCACGGGCATGGACTCGATAACCGGCGAGTGGCGGATGCTGTCGGACGCGTTCTTCGAACGGCGCGAGCTCGATGCGCGCACGCTGCGCCGGCTGCGCGCCGTGCTCACCCCGGAGCAGGCCAAGGAGATCCCGCAGCTTCAGCCGCGCGCACCGCGGCGCATGCCCGCCGGGTTGCCGCCGGGCTTCCCCGGCGCGGCCCCCATGGTCATCCCCGCGCCCACTCCGGCGGCACCGGCCCCGACGTCGCCGTGATGCGGCTGTGGATGCCGCCGCGACCCTTCCACTCGGTGATGACCTGAATCCACGCGGGCTCCATCGCTGCGGCGAGGTCGTCGCGCATGCGGTTCGTCACGGCCTCGTAGAAGATACCCTCGTTGCGGAAGCTCTGGTGGTAGAGCTTCAGGCTCTTGAGCTCGACGCAGCGCTTCGCGGGGCGGTACCTGACGATCACGCGGCCGAAGTCCGGGTGCCCGGTCTTGGGGCACACGCTCGTGAACTCCTCGTTCACGTGCTCGATGACGAAGGCGGAGTCCGTCGGGGACGGGAAGCATTCGAGCAGCGCGGCGTCGGGCATCAAGACAGGATAGGCACGCGGCGCACGGCGCGCGGAGCGCGGCCTCACGGTGCCCACGATTGCAGCAGCTTCGTGACCTGCGGCTGCGCGGGCTCGATCGCGAGGCTGCGCTCGAATGCCCCGCGCGCCTCCTCGCGCGCGGCGCCGTCGAGCCGGTCACTAAGTATCCACGCGTTCAGCGCGCACACGCCCACGCCGTTCCACGCCTTGATGCTGCGGGGGTCCTGCTGCGCGGCGGCGCGGTAGGCCGCGATGGCCCGGCCGTAGTCGCCCGCGCGGAACGCCAGCCACGCGGCGCGCTCGCTGGCCGCGGCGGTCGGCCAGCGGCGCGCGTACTCGCCCGCGGCGCTCGCGGCCTCGACGTAGCGGAGCTCGGCGGCGTAGGCGGCCACGAGGCCGTCCATGGTGGGCTGGCCCACCTCGCCGAGCGCCACGGCCTCCTCGAATGCCGCGGTCGCGTCGGCGTTGCGGCCCGCGCGCAGGTACGCCTGGCCGAGCCGGGTCCACGTGTCGGCATCGGCGCCGGGGTCGGCGCACAGCCGCTCAACGAAGGGAAGCGCCGCGGACGACTGGTTCGTGACCTCGAGCATGTCGGCCACGCCGCGCACCGCGCGCAGGTCGGCGGGCGCGATCACCAGCGCCTGCCGGTAGCACTTCATCGCATCGTCCGGGCGGCCCGCCGCGGCGTGCACGCCCGCGAGCCCCACCTGGGCGTCCACATTGCGCGGGTCAGCGCGGATGGCGGCCTCGTATGAGCGCTGCGCGGCGCGCAGGTCGCCCTGGGCCATGGTGGTGCGGCCCACCGCGAGCTGCGCGTCGACCAAGCGCGGGTTCTCGGCGAGGATCGACCGGAACTCGACCAGCGCCTGCTGGTAGTCGCCGCGCTGCGCCACGGCCTGCGCCCGACGCATGCGGTCGGCCTCCTCGGGCGTGGGCTCGACGGCCGTTCCCGCGCGCATCGCGGCCACCTCGCTCTCGGGCTTGGCCCACGGGCGGCAGCCGCCGATCGCGAGCATGGGAAGCGCCGCGGCCATGAGGAGCGCCAACGCGCGCAGCCATGCGGCGTTCGCCCGATCGGGGTCGCGCCCGCGCAACCGGCCCTCCTTCGGGGTCTCCATGACCATCGGCACGTGGCGCAAGGCGGCGGCGTTCGCAATCGACGCGAAGAACGCGCGCCCACAGGCGCCCCGCCCCAGGTGCTCGTGCCGGTCGAGGTGCGATCCGAGCGCGCCCTTCGAGTCGTTGGCGTGGATCACGCGCACCGTGCCCGCGCCGAGCGCCTTGCGCGCATGCGACCAGAACGCACGCGCCTTCGCGGGGGTCGACGCATCGTGGCCGAAGGCGGTCGCGTGGCACGTGTCGATGCAGAACGCGACGCGATCGGGGTCCGCGACCGACGCCCGGATACGCCCGAGGTGCTCGAGCGGGCCGCCGAGGTTCGTGCCGCTCCCGACGGTGTTCTCGATGCACGTGACGGTGCGACAGCCGCGCGTCGAGCGGTGGATCGCGTCGAGCTCCGCGGCGAGTCGCTTGATGCCCGCGGCCTCGTCGCGCGGGTCGCCCGCGGTGCCCAGGTGCGCGCCCGGGTGCATGACGCACGACGGGATGCCGAGCGCCTCGCAGCGCTCGATCTCCTCGACCTGCAGCGCACGGCTGCGCGCGCGCATCGCGCGGAGGGGCGACGCGAGGTTCACGAGGTAGCTGTTGTGGCTCACGAGCCGGCGTTCGGGATGGCGGTCCCAACCGGCCGCCCGGACGGCCGCGCGGAAGGCGTCGACCTCGTCCTGCCGCAGGGGCTTCACCTTCCACTGGCGCTGGTTCTTGGTGAAGACCTGCACGCAGTCGAGCCCCAGCCGCACCGCGGCCTCGATGGCCAGGTGCATGCCCCCCGCGATGCTGAGGTGGCTGCCGACGAGCATCAGCCGCAGCCCTCCGGGACACCCTCGGAGTGCGGGGCCTCGGCGGGCCTCGCCGGCGTGCGGGCGAGGCCGGACAGCGCGCGGGCGACCGCCTCCGCCTGCACGCGCAGCTCCGGGACGGCCGTGCTCTCCCACAGGTCGCCGCGGCGGAGGGCGCCGACGAGGTGCATGCGCTCGTCGACGTCGCCCGCGGACCGCACGAGGCGACCCGCCTCGTCCGTGCGAAGGCCGAGGCCCACCGGGTCCGCGACCGCGGCGCCCGAGCGCAGCATCGAGCCGATCATCGGGTCGACCGTGTCGCGCACGCTCATGCCCGGGCCGATGCAGTTGAAGATCCGCGCCGCCGAGCGCTCGCCGTCAGTAATTGACGCAGAAATACACCGGCCCCCTAGCGGGGGCCGGTGGGCTGGGGGGTAGGCGGGGGGCTTACATCTCGCCCCACCCCGCGCTCGCTAGCCAGTCGTTGTCTGCGTCCCAGTCCTCGCGGGTCATCTGCCCCACCGCATCCGCGAACGCTTGGTTGTCCGCCTCGCGGCTCGCGTCCTCGAATGACGGCTCGGCGTGACGCGCCCTGCCGGGGGCGCTTGCACGCAATCTCCGCGAGACCTCGCGTTCCTTCGGTTCTTGGACCCTGCTGAGTCGGACCCTGCTGAATTTGGACCCTGACGGCCCGCGCCGTGCCGCGCGTTCAGCCCCCGTCCGAGAGCCGCACCTCGCCCGACCCCTTCACGATCTCGCCGATCACCGCCGGGCTCTCGCCGAGCTTGGCCAGGCGGGCGCACACGGCATCGGCGAAGGTCGGCCGCACGATGACCGTGTAGCCGATGCCCATGTTGAACACCTTGAACATCTCCTCCCGCTCCACGTTGCCGTGCTTCTGCAGGAACGGGAAGACCGGGTTCGGCGTCCAGCGCGTGGTGTCGATCACCGCATCGACCTTGGGGCCGAGCGCCCGGCAGACGTTGCCGGGCAGGCCGCCGCCGGTGATGTGCGCCATGCCGGACACCACCTTCTTCTTCTTGTAGGCCGACAGCATCTTCACGATGGACTTGGCATAGATGCGCGTGGGCTCGAGCAGCACCTTCCAGAGCGGCTCGTGGCCCAGTTCCGGGTAGATGCGGTCCATGTCCAGCCCGGCGTCCTGCACGATGCGCCGCACCAGGGAGTAGCCGTTGGAATGCACGCCCGAGGCGCGCAGGCCGATGATCACGTCGCCCTTCTTGACGCGGGCGGCGTCCACGACGCGCTCAAGCTCCACAACGCCCACGCAGAAGCCGGCGATGTCGAAGTCGCCGGGCTTGTAGATGTCGGGCATCTCGGCACATTCGCCGCCGATGAGCGCGCAGCCGGCGATCTCGCAGCCCTTGGCCACGCCCTCGATCATCTTGCCGGTGGCGTCCGGGTCGAGCTTCGACAGCCCCAGGTAGTCCAGGAAGAAGAGCGGCTCGGCGCCCTGCACGATGAGGTCGTTGACGTTCATCGCCACGCAGTCGATGCCGACCGTGTCGTACACCTTGCGCTCGGCGGCGATCATGACCTTGGTGCCCACGCCGTCGGTGCAGCCGACCAGCACCGGGTCCTTGTAGTTGCGCTTGAAGAGCTTCTGGTTGTAGTCGAGCCGGAACATGCCGGCGAAGGCGCCGTGCTGGCCCATCACGCGTGGGCCGTGCGTGCGCTTCAGGAGGCCCTTGATGCGGTCGACCACCTCGTCGCCGGCGTCGATGTCGACCCCGGAGTCCTTGTAGGTGAGCGGACGGCGCGACTTCGGCTCGGTCATGGTTGCTTCACCCATGGGACGGAAGATCGTACCGGGCGTGTCACCCATGGAATCAGGAGGATTCCGGGGATGCCGGCCGCCATCGCCGCTACCAGGAAGAGCGGATAATCGAGCGCCGCCGCAAGCGCCCCGCCCGCCCCGCGCGCGATCGCGTTGCCGAGCGCCATCAGCGCCGTCAGCAGCGCGTACTGCGTTGCTGTGAAGCGGCGGTCGCATACCCCCATGAGGAATGCGACGAAGCCGCTCGTCACCAGACCGATGACGAAGTTCTCCAGGCCGATGGCCGGCACCAGCGCCCACACCGGCGGCGGCACCGCGGGCGTGCCCTTGACGGTGGCGCCGTAGGCAAGCGCCAGCGCCAGGAACCCGCCGATGCTCACGCAGTGCGCCACGCCGAACACCCAGAGGCAGCGCACCACCCCCAGGCGCGCCACCATCCAGCCGCCGACGCCGGCCCCGGCGATCGTCATCCCGATGCCGAAGGCCTGCCGGATCCAGCCGATCGATGCCGGCGAGTAGCCGAGCCCCTTCATGAGGAGCGGCGTGGTGATGGCGTTGGCCAGCTGGTCCGGCAGCTTGAACACCAGCACGAACGCAAGCAGCGCCGGGAAGGCCCAGCCCCACCCACGCACGAACTCCGCCACCGGCGCAACCACCGACTCGCGCAGCCCCGGCCGCACGCGCGCCACGGCCGGTTCCGGCGAGGCAAGCGTGGCCGCGATGCCGAGCACCATCGCCGCGGAACCTGCGATCGCGGCCACGCGCCAGCCGACGGTGTCGGCGGTGGCCAGCACCCCCGCCCCGAGGACGACGAACGCGATGCGGTACCCCGTGACGAACGAGCTCGCGCCCGCGCCGAGCTCCTCCTCGCGCAGCGACTCCGTGCGGAAGGCATCGGCCACCGTGTCCTGCGTGGCCGAGACGAACGCCACGACGGCAAGCAGCGCGGTGAACGCCACCGGGCGCTCCGGCCCCACGAAGCACATCGCCACCAACCCCCCAAGCACCGCCATCTGCGTGATGAGCAGCCATCCGCGCCGCAGCCCCAGCCGCCCGAGAACCGGCACGTGCAGCGCATCGACCGCCGGTGCCCACAGGAACTTCAGCGCGTACGGGATCGTCCAGAACCCGAGCGCGCCGATCGCGGCCACGTCCCATCCGTCCGCCGTGGCCCAC
>VGXR01000010.1 GCA_016873255.1 Planctomycetota bacterium | reverse complement strand
ATTCGGTGGCGGCGGTGGCGGCGGTGGCGGTGGTGGTGGTGGTGGTGGCGGCGGCGCCCCGTTCGGCCAGCCCGGCGAGGCACCCGACCGACGACCCGCGGCCGAGAAGGCCGAGGAGCTCATCGACCTCATCAAGTCACTCGTCGAGCCCGACATCTGGCTCGATGACACCGTGGCATCGATCCGCTACTACGACGGCAACATCATCGTGCGCGCCCCCGACTACGTGCAGCGCCAGATCGCCGGATACGGCACGATGCTGGCGCCGCCTCCCGCGCGCACCGGCGGCCGCTACGTGGACATCAACGGCTCGCTCGGCTTCAGCAAGGTGACCGGCTTCGGCACCTCGACCGTGACGGGCGCGGCCGGCGGCGGAGGCGGTTTCGGCGGCGGTGGCGGCGGCAACAGCCCATCGGGCACCGTCGGCCTGCCCAGCACCACGACCGTCGGAACCGGTTCGGGAGCAGCGCCGAAGGGCGGTTCGTCCGGCTCGGGCCGAAAGGGCTCGGGCAGCACGGGCTCGGGCAGCACGGGCTCGTCGGGCAGCACGGGCTCGTCGGGCAGCAGCGGTGCCGGCGGCGCAAGCGGCTCCGGCACCAAGGGCGGCTCCGGCTCCGGCGGCTCGAGTGCCGCGCCCACCCCGTGACGTCCGCGGCACGCGTCCACGACCATCGAACGCTTCGCTCGGACCTGCGCAACTGCACGGGCGATGGCGTCACCCATGCGTTCATGGTGGGGCTGGGAGAGACCAACTTCCCGCTCTTTGCGCTGGCGCTCGGCAAGGGCGATGCGGTGGCCGGGCTGGTGGCGACGGTGCCACAGCTGGTCGGTGCCGTGCTGCAGCTGTGCGCGCCATGGGGCATCGCGAGGGTCGGCTCGCCGCGAAGGTGGATCATGCTGTGCGCCACCATCCAGTGCCTTGGGTTCGTGCCCATGGTCGCGGCGGCCGTCGCGGGGCGGATGCCCACGTGGACGCTCTTCGCGGTGGCAAGCCTGTACTGGGCGGTCAACCTCGGTGCCGCGCCGGCCTGGAACACGTGGGTCGGCGCGCTCTTCCCGCGGCGCATCCGGGTCCGCTACTTCGGCTGGCGCTCCCGGATCTACCAGGTGTCCATCATGGGCTCGCTCCTCCTCGGCGGGGCGGTGCTGATGCTCGGTGACCCGGGCCGCGCGCAGCGCATGTTCGGTGCGGACCTCGGCGTCGACCTCGGGCTGATGTCCGCGTTCGCGGCGGTGTTCGCGCTCGCGGGCCTGAGCCGGCTCTGGAGCGTGTGGTTCCTGAAGCACCAGGGCGAGGCCCCGGGACTCGACGTGAACAGCCACCGGCGCATGGGGCTCCTCGAGTTCTCGCGCCGCGTGCGCGCCCGCCACGACGGCAGGCTGCTCGGGGCGGTGGTCACGATGAACGTCGCGGTACAGGTGGCGCAGCCCTACTTCACGCCCTACATGAGCCGCCAGCTCGGCTTCGGCGATGCAGAGGTGCTCGGCACGATCGCGGCGAGCTTCGCGGCCAAGAGCCTCGCCGCCCCGTTCTGGGGGCGATTGGCCCAGCGGCACGGCGCACGGAGGCTCTTCGTGTGGGGCTCGCTCGCGGTGGTGCCGCTGAGCGCGCTGTGGATGGCAAGCCCGTCGTACGGCTACCTCCTCGCCCTGCAGGCCCTGACGGGCGCGGCGTTCGGCGCGTACGAGCTCGGGTTCTTCCTGCTGGCGCTCGAGGCGATCCGCGAGGAGGAGCGCACCAGCATGATGGCGCTCTTCATGCTGTTCAACAGCTTCGCGGCCGCCGCCGGGAGCATGATCGGGTCGATGGCCCTCGGCGGCATGGGTGCCGGCATGGGTGCGTACATGGCGATCTTCGCCGCCAGCGCCGGCGCGCGGCTGGTGGCATTCACGGTGTGCGCCAGCGTGCGCGAGGAGGTGGCGCACGCCGTGCCGCTGGCCACGCAACCGATGGCCCTGCGGCCGTCGGCCGGCAGCATCGACCTGCCGGAGCCGGCGTCGATCGAGGAGCGCGAGGCCATCGGAGGCCACCGTTGAGCGCGCGCAGGACCCAGGCCGCGGCGGTGGCGCTGGCCACGATCGCCGCGCTCCTCGTGCGTGCGCCGTTCCTCGGCGACAGCCTCTGGTACGACGAGATCGCCGCCTTCGTCGGCTATTCGATGGATGGCCCGTGGGGAGCCGTCGGCAGGTACTTCTCGCAGGCCAACCACGCGCTCGCGTCGCTCCTGGCATGGATGTCCGCAGAGGCGTTCGGCGTGGACGAGGTCTCCGTGCGGCTGCCGAGCCTGCTTGCCGGAGTCGCGGCCGTTCCGGCCGTTGCGTGGCTCGGGCGGGAAGCCGCCGGACGCTCGGTGGGCATCGCGTCGGCGGCATGCGCGGCACTGATGCCGACGGCGGTGCTGCCGTCGACGGAAGCGCGCGGCTACGCGATGGTGGTGCTCTTTGCGGCGCTCGCGTCGGCCGCGATGCTCGCGTGGCTGCGTCGCGGCGCGCGCGCTGCGTGGTGGGCCTACGTGGCTGCCTGCGCGCTGGGCACCTGGGCGCACCTGGTGTTCGCGTGCGTACCCGCCTGGCACGCGGCATGGCTTGCGTGGCGCACGATGCGCAGCGCCCCCGGCGAGGACCGTGCGCGGTGCATCCGGGCGCTGGCGGCGGTGGCCGCGGCGGCGGGCGCGGCCGGGGTGCTCTACGCGCCGATCCTCGGGCAGATCCTTGCGCTGCGCAACGAGTTCCGCGCGCTCGACGGCAACGAGCCGACGCTGGTCGGGCCCGAGGGACTGTGGATGCTGCTCTCGGCCGGCGGCTCGTGGACGTGGTGGGCATCGCTGGCCGCCCTGCCCCTTGCGGCCGGCGGCGCGGCCGCTGCGGCACGCGATCCGGGCCTCCGGCGCGCGCTGGCGCTCTCGCTCGGCGGCGCGCTCGTGGCGATGCTGTTCCCGCTCGTCCTCGGGAGCTGGCTCTATGCGAGGTTCCTGGCGTTCACGGTGCCCGGCGTTGCGCTCCTCCTGGGGGCGGGAGCCTGCTGGTGGTGGCAGAGGAGTCGCACGGCCGGCATCGCCGCGGCGGCGGTTGCCGGCATCGCATGGTGCGCAGCGCTCGCGGCGCTCGGGCCCCGGCAGCAGCTGCGCGAGGCGGTGGCCTTCGTCGCAGAGCATGCCGTGGCCGGCGAGCGTGCGTTCGCGGTGGGCCTGCCGGACGACGTGCACCGGTGGTACGCCGCGCTCAAGGGCGTCGACATGCCGGGAAGCGGACCGTACGGCCGAGACGTCGCCGCGGCGATGTCCGACCCGTCGATGCACTGGTGCGTCCTCCTCTACCCCCGTGCGCTCGCCGAGCGTCGCGCGCAGCTCGAGGGCGCGGGATTCGCCGTCGAGCGGTCGTACGGCGGCTGGATCGACCACGGCGACGGCGCGGTCCTCGTGCTACGGCGCCGATAGCATCGCGATCGTGGCAGGTCCCTTCGAGATCATCAACGAGCGCGAGGAGCCCACGGGCTGGAGCTTCGACATCCAGGAGATCCGCGGGGACGGCTCGCTCGCCGGCATCCGGCTGACGCTGTCGTGGGCCGACTACGACCTCTTCTGCCCCGACGGCGCGGTGCCGCCCGAGGGCGTGGCCCGAGCGGTGATGGACGTGGCGGCGGGCCTCTGGCCCGAGGGCGTCCCCCCGCGCTTCGACGCAAGCTTCCCGCGCAAGCGCGATCCCGGCGCCGACCGCCGCATCTGCGAGCGCGTCGACATGCGCGCCCTCTGAGTTCGCGCCACGGCCCGCGCACGGGCACGGCCGCGGCCGTCACGCCATCAGCGGCCGCAGCTGCTTGGGGCGATGCACGAACGGCAGTTCCACGCTGAACGTGCTGCCGCGGCCCGATGCGCTCACCACGCCGACCGAGGCGCCGAGCAGGTCGGCGAGTTCGCGGCAGATGGCAAGCCCCAGGCCGGTGCCGCCCGCGCGGCGCGTGTGCGATGCGTCCACCTGGCGGAACTTCTCGAAGATGGTGTCCTGCATGTCGGCGGGAATGCCGGGTCCGTGGTCGGTGACGCTGATGCGGACGGCACCGCCGTCGCGGGCAACCGCCTCGGCGGTGACGATGACCACGCCGTCCTCGGGGGAGAACTTGATGGCATTGGAGAGGAAGTTGTAGAGGATCTGCTGGAGCTTCCCCGCATCGGTCTCGACCCTCGGGAGGCCGTCGGGCACCCGCACCTCAAGCTCGATCCGCTTCTGCTGCGCCACGGGACGCATGATCGCCTGCAGCCCCTCGAGCAGGTCCTTGACCGACGAGGGAGCCACGGTGACCTCCATGCGCCCGGCCTCGATCTTGGCCATGTCGAGCAGCTCGTTGATCATGTCCAGGAGCGCCCGGCCGCTCCGCTGGATGTTGCCGATGTAGCGGAGGCGCTTCGGGTCGGCATTGGCCTCGCCCCGGGCGATCTCCTCGAGCAGGTCGGCGAACCCGATGATCGAGTTCAGCGGCGTGCGCAGCTCATGGCTCACGTTGGCCAGGAACTCGCTCTTCAGGCGGTTGGACTCGCCGAGGCCGACGTTCGCCTCGGACAGCTCGCCCACCTTCAGGTCGAGGGCCTCGTTGACCGCCGCAAGCTGGCGCTGCACGCGATCGCTGGAGTCGAGCATCCTGTTGAGGCTGTCCGCGAACGCCGCGACCTCGGTACCCGCTCGGACGGAGGCGCGTGCCGCCGCATCCCCGCGCCCGACGCGCTCGGTCACGTCCTGCAGCTGGCGAAGCGGCTTCAGGACGCCGCGCCGGAGCCAGCCCCAGGCGGCAAGCCCCGCAGCCGCGGCCGCGGCCGCCACGGCACCGGCCAGCGCCCACGGCAGCACGGGGCCGCGCTCCTCGGGCGCGGCGAGCGACCACCAGGCAAGCGCCGCTCCCGCGCCGGCACCCGCGGCGGCCGCCGAGGCCGTCACGACGAGCGCGTGCACGGCGAGCGGGCCTTTCGGGCGGGGCATGGCGCGGATGATAGGCTCGGCACCGCCATGCGA
This sequence comes from Planctomycetota bacterium, assembly GCA_016873255.1. Classification (GTDB taxonomy): domain Bacteria; phylum Planctomycetota; class Phycisphaerae; order Phycisphaerales; family SM1A02; genus UBA966. The sequence continues at coordinate 58,644 of VGXR01000010.1, read as the reverse complement.
CGCGAAGGCTGCGACCCGATGAACGTGCGGATGTCCGACGTGCTGTGCGACTTCTGCGGGCGCGAGTGGAGCGATTCGCTCCCGATGGTGGAGGGGCACCAGGGAAGCTGCATCTGCGGCGAGTGCCTCTCGGCCGCGTACCGCACGGTCGTGCTGTCCGCGCCGCAGGAGCCCGCCCAGGCCGGCGTGCGCTGCACGCTCTGCCTCGAGAACCGTGACGATCCGATGTGGCACGCGGCCGCGGGCCATGCCTGCGCATGCCGTCGATGCGTGCGGCAGTCAGCAGCGGTGCTCGCCAAGGACCCGGATTTCGGGTGGCGCAAGCCTGATTCCGGCGACATCCGACCTGCGGTACCCTGACCCGTCCATGGAGACCTACCTCGCAGAGGCCGACGACAAGGTCATCGTGATCGTCGCCGACGGCGGCCTGAACAAGGGCACCGCCGAGCAGATCACGGACGTCGTGCAGCACGCCATCGACTGCGGGATGAAGGGGATCATCGTGGACTGCGCCAAGCTCGACATCCTGTCGAGCGCAGGGCTTGCCAAGCTCCTGATGCTGCACAAGCGCATGGACCAGCACGGCGGCACGGTGAAGATCGCGGGCCTGCAGGGGATGTCCGTGCAGGTCCTGCGCCTGGCGCGGCTCGACAAGATGTTCGAGCTCTACCCCGACGTGGCGCAGGCGCGGCTGTCGTTCCGGGCCGGGTGACGCGCCCGGGCCGCGCACTGAAATCACATGCCTCGGCGATCACATGCCTCGGCGATCACATGCCTCGGCGATCACATGCCTCGGCGATCACATGCCCCGGCGATCACATGCCTCGGCGGCGCAGCGTGGCGGCGTGGAACGGCCGTCCCTCGCGGCGGTACTTGCGCTCGAAGTTGGTGCCCACCACCTCGCCCTCGGATGCGCTGGCCGGGCGCTCGAACTCGACGCGGTCGAAGAGGTGCGCGTTCCGCGAGATGTGATCCTCGTACCAGGCCCACAGCGCATCGTGGTCGGTCACGAGCCGCAGCTCGCCGCCCGGGCGCAGCACGCGGTGGAACTGGGCGAGCGTGGCGTCCTGGACCACCCGTCGCTTGTGGTGGCGCGCCTTGGGCCAGGGATCGCTGAAGTAGAGGTGAACCACCGAGCAGCAGCCGTCCTGCAGCCAGTGCGTGACGAACTCCACCGCATCCGCGTAGAGCATCTGCACGTTCGGCATGGCGGCACGCCGCAGGCGGTCGGCCGCGTAGCGGTAGAACTCGCCCGCGTACTCGATGCCGAGGAAGTTGACGTCGGGGTGCTTCGGCGCCTCCTGCAGGAGGAACGTGCCCTTCCCCGACCCGATCTCGAGCTCGAACGGCGAATCCGGGCGCCCCGGGAAGAAGTAGGACGGCCCGAGCCGCCCCGACTCCGCGGGCGGCAGCTCCCGCTGCGAGCGCCCGATGCCGGCGACCACCAGCTCGCGGCCATGACCAAGTCCGAACGACATCGCCCGAGGATAGCCGCAGCGCAGCGGATCGCAGCGCCACGGGTAGAAGTGGAACATGACGCCGAACCGCCTCCGCCCGATGCCCGCTGCGCTGCGCGCGCGCTCCCTCGTGGCCCTCGCATCCCTCGTGGCCCTCGCATCCCTCGTCCTCGCGCGCGCCGCAATCGCCGACGAGGGTTCGATCCGCCCCTTCGACGGGCGGACCCTCGACGGATGGGACGGCGACCGCTCGTACTGGGCCGTCGAGGGCGGCACCATCGTCGGCCGATCGACCGAGTCGCACCCGCTGCCCGCGAGCACCTACCTCGCATGGGGCGGCGACATGCCGCAGGACTTCGACCTGCGCTGCAAGGTGCTGATCACCGCGGGCAACAGCGGCATCCAGTACCGCAGCCATCGCGTCGACGGCAAGGCCGACATGGCAGGCTTCCAGGCCGACCTCGACGCCGCAAACTCGTACACCGGCATCCTCTACGAGGGGCTCGGCCGCGAGGTCATGAGCGGCCGGGGCGAGCAGGTGGAATGGTCGCCCGCGGGCAAGCGCGTGGTCGCCCGGTTCGCGCCCGACGAGCGCCTGAAGGGCGTGATGCGCACCGGCGGGTGGAACGACTACCGCATCGAGGCCCGCGGCACCCGGGTGCGCCACTGGATCAATGGCACGCTCATGACGGACGTGAACGACGGCGACGCCAGCCGCTTCCGTCGCGACGGCCAGCTCGCGTTCCAGCTGCACGCGGGGCCGCCGATGGAGGTGCGGTTCCGCGACCTCACGGTGACCCCGATCGTCGAGGCACCGCCCGCATCGTCGATCGCGGTGCCGGAGGGCTTCGAGGTGCGGCTCCTCGCAAGCGCGCAGCCTGGCCAGGGAAGCTGGGTCGCGCTCGCATTCGACCCGAAGGGGCGTGCCATCGTCAGCCCGCAGGCCGGCCGCGCGCTGCGCATCGAGCTGCCGGGCGTCACGCCGGGGGCCGCGGGCGACGAGCCGAGGGTCGCGCCGCTTCCCGAGGTTCCCGGCGGCGCGCAGGGGCTCTGCTTCGTCGGCGAGGACTTCTGGGTCGACTCCTCCGCACCGGGCCCGCAGAACGGCCTGTGGCGCCTGCGCGATGCCGATGGCGACGGGACCTACGAGAAGCAGGCGCGCATCCTCGAGTGGACCGGAGACGGCGGCGAGCATGGACCGCACGGCGTGGTGGCCGGGCCCGACGGCATGATCTACGTGGCGGTCGGCAACCACACCGCGGTGCCGCCGTCGGTCACGCGCGGGAGCTGCGGCCCGTGGGCCGAGGACCTCGTCGGCGACCGCATGTGGGATCCCCGCGGCCACGCCGTCGGCATCCTCGCACCCGGCGGAACGGTGCTGCGCGTGCACCCGGCGTCCGGGGCGGCGGAGATGTTCGCGTACGGCTTCCGCAACCACTACGACCTCGCCTTCAATCGCGACGGCGAGCTCTTCACCTACGACAGCGACATGGAGTGGGACATCGGCGCCCCGTGGTACCGGGCGCCGCGCATCGTGCACGTGGTGCACGGCGGCGACTACGGGTGGCGGTCAGGCAGCGGCAAGCTGCCGGCGTGGTCGCCCGACACGCTGCCCCCGGCCTGCGACACGGACGCCTCGAGCCCAACGGGAATGCTGCACGGGGCAGGCGGCGGTTTCCCGCCGCCCTGGAACGACATGCTCTTCGCCGCCGACTGGACCTACGGACGGATCCTTGCGGTGCGACTCGCGGAGCGCGCCGCAAGCTACGAGGGGTCGTGGCAGCCCTTCGCCACCGGGCGCCCGATGCCGGTCGCCGACATGGCATGGGGGCCGGACGGCGCGATGTACGTGGTGACCGGCGGCCGCGGGACGCAGAGCGGCCTCTACCGCATCGCCCCGATCGCCGCGGCAGCGGTCACGACGGACCACCGGGCGCCGACCGCGGGCGCCGCCGCCCGCAGCGCCCGCAAGGCGCTCGAGGAGTCGGATGCGCTCCCGCCGGCCAGGGAGTCCGCACTCGCAGACGACGATCGCTTCCTCGCATTCGCGGCGGGGCGCGCACTCGAGCGCGGCGGCGTCGCGGCGGTTCGGGCGCAACTGGGCGCGGCAACGCCGCGCGCACGGGCGATGGCAGCGCTCGCCCTCGTCCGCATCGGCACCGAGGCCGATGCCCGGGCGGCGGTCGGAGCGCTCCTTGCCATGCCGGACTCGCTCGATCCGTGGACCCGGCTGGTCGCCATCCGCGGGCTGCAGGTGGCGGTGGCGCGCCATCCGGCGCTTGCGCAGGGTGACGACGGCACGCGCATCGGCTCGTGGCTTGCGCGCGGCTTCGGTTCCCCGGACGCCCGGGCGGCGGAGGCGTCGCTCGCGCTGGCCTGCTCCATGCAGCGGCCCGAGGCGGTGGCGCCGGCCATGCAGCGGCTTCGGGGCGCCACCGACCGCGCCGATGCGATGCGCTGGGCCACCATGCTGCGCAACGTGAAGGTCGGCTGGACCGACGAGCTGCGCGCCGAGTTCTTCGCGTGGCTCGATTCCGCCGACGACTCGGCCGGCGGCTTCAGCCTGCGCGGGTTCCTCGACCGCATCCGCGAGGATGCAGGCACCCACGTGCATCGCCCTGCCGGCGCGGCCGTCGCCGCCGCGAAGGCGTCACCCGCCGCGGCAGCGCGTTCCACGGGAGCCGCGCTGCATGCCTGGACGGTCGAGGAACTCGCCGATTCCCGGCCAGGCGACGGATCGGCGCGTGACCTCGCGCGCGGCGCGCGCGTCTTTGCCGAGTCCCTGTGCATCCAGTGCCACCGCGTGGGCGGGACGGGCGGCGGCAATGGCCCCGACCTGACGGGCGTCGGCGGCCGGTTTGCGCGCCGCGACCTGCTGAAGGCCATCCTCGTGCCGAGCGCCGACGTCAGCGACCAGTACCGCGACAGCGCCATCGTGCTCAAGGACGGTTCGCTCGTCGTCGGACGCATCGTCGGCCAGGACGCCTCGACGCTGACCGTCTCGATCAACCCGCTCGGCCCCGAGCGCGAGACCGTGCAGCGCGCGGACATCGAGCGGATCGACGGCGTGCCGACCTCCAGCATGCCGGGCGGGCTCCTCGACTCGCGCACCCGCGACGAGGTGCTCGACCTGCTGGCCTACCTGGAGGCCGGCGGCCGGGGCGGCTGAGCAAGCACCCAGTCGGCGACCGCCTGCAGGACGGCCGGGTCGATGGTGGTGTCGATCGACGCGTACTCATCGAGGCCGCCCGTCTTCGCGGGCTGGAAGAGGTGGTTGAGACCAGGCATCACGCGCACGGTCACCGGCACCTTGGCCTCGGCGAGCGCCTTCTCGATGGCAGGCAGGTTCTGCTGCGGCGTCACCTGCGCATCGAGCGAACCGTTGAGCGCCAGCACCGGGCAGGTCACCTTTCGCAGCGCAACCGCGGGATCGAGCGCGAGGAACCGCTTCATCCACGGCGCGGAGAGCTGCGCCACCGCGGCGTCGGCCTGCTCGTCGACGGCGCCCGGCGGCAACCGGTCCGGCTCCATCCCCCCGAGCTTCAGCTGCTCGAGCACCAGTTCCCGTGCCCGCGCCTTCGTCACTTCCGCCGGAGCACCCTGCGCCACGGCATCGAGGAGCGCCGCGTGCGCTGCCCGCTCCGCGGCGGTCTCGGCATCGGACTTGCCTGCCGCGCGCATGAGGGCGGCGTTCTGCTCGCGGAGCACGGCATCGCCGGGCACGCCCGGGCCCGCAAGCATGACGCAGAAGGCGGCCTTGGCATCGGCCTTCGGGTCCTCGTCAAGCATCCCGATGGCGAGCGCCGCGGCGAGCGCGCCCTCGCTGTGGCCGACGAACCCCACGCGCGCGCGATCCACCTCCTCCGCGCCCGCGAGCGTCATGAGCGCGAACTTCGCGTCAGAGGCGAAGTCGTCGGTGACCGCCGAGGCATGGTCGCCGGTGGACTTGCCGACGCCGCGGTCGTCGCAGCGCAGCACCGCGATGCCGCGCCGCGCGAGCGAATCGGCGAGCACGGCGAACGGCCGGTGACCCGCGATCGACTCGTCGCGGTCCTGCGGGCCGCTGCCCGTGACGAGGAGCACCGCAGGCACGGGCCGGTCCTTCGATGCACCCTCGGGCGCGATGAACGTCCCCTCGATGACGTGCCCGGCGGGCATCATGATCTGGAAGGTGCGGCTCGTGTAGGGAAAGGGCTCCTTCGGGTCCTGCGGGCGGGCCTTCGCCCTGGCGGCGGGGAGCGGCGCGGCAGGGTCGAGCGGCGCGAAGGCGATGTCGCACTTCAGCGCACCCTGCGAGAACGTGCCGCGCAGGTCGTCGCCGGCTTCCGTGAGCACGAACGTCGCGTCGCCGGGCACCGGCATTCGAACGGTGATGGTGCCGTCCTCCGCCCACGACACGTACGACGGCAACCCCTCGAGACCCTGCTCGGGGATGTCGAGCGCGGCGCACCGGCGACCGGCCTCATCCTTCGCAAGCCAGAGCCCGACCATGATCTGCCGGACCCCGGCGTCGATCTGCCCGGAGTACCTGCGTGCGCCCGCGACCTTGCGCGCATCTGCCGTGCGCTCGAGCCGGACCGGCATCTCCACGGGTGCGGCCGCACCCGGCGGCGTGGCAAGCAGGCGACCCTCGAGCACATCGCCTGCGAGGCTCACGTCGATCGAGACCGTGCCGGCCATCACCGAGAGCGTGCCGGTGACGCGATCGCCCTCGGCACGGAGGTCGACGATGTCGTTGCCGAGAGAGCCGAGCGCGGGGATCGCCGCCTGGCCCTTCAGCACGCCGTCGGTGCGCTCGAGCACGAGCACCACGTCGAACGTGCGCTGCCCCTTGGCGGGGCCAATCCACCAGCCCTCTGCGCCCGCGGAGGCATCGCCGCACGCCATCAGCGGGAGCGTGGCTGCGACGAGGAGCATCGCGCGCAGGAGCAGCGTGAAGGCGGGGTGTCTCGGTCGGCACATGGTCTCTCCTCGCATGGCCGGAGCGGCCGGCCTCAGGTCCGAGCCGCGGGCGCCGGCACCTCGACGGGCGTGCCATCGGCCCAGAGCGACTCAAGGTCGTAGTACGCGCGCTGGTCGGGCTCGAAGAGGTGCACGACGACGTCCACGAAGTCCACGACGATCCAGGTGGTGCCCGTGTCGCGGTCGGACCGGAACGGGGGCTGCCCCCGGGCCTTGCCGAGGTCCTCGAGCGACTGCGCCACGCTCTTCATCTGCCGGTCGGACGTGCCGCTCGCGATGACGATGTAGTCGCAGACCTGGCTCAGGCCGCGGACGTCGGTGACGGTCACGTCCTGGCACTTGTCCAGGACGCACTCACGGGCAAGATCGACCGCAAAGGCCTTCGAGGCCGCGGGATCGCCCTTGGAACGGGTTCGGATCATCCGTGTGCGTGCCGCGCGGGTCAGCCGCGGCTGGGGCGGCCGCCCGAGCGGGGAGCGGGGCGGGCGGCAGCAGAGCCGGGACGGGCGCCGGGGCGGCCGAGCATCGGGCGCGGACCTGCGCGGCGGATGGCGGCACGGCGCTTGATCTCGGAGGGCTTGTCGTAGTACTGGCGGCGCTTCACTTCCTTCGTCAGCCCGTCCTTCTCGCAGAGCTTCTTGAAGCGGCGGACCATCTGCTCGACGGTTTCGCCTCCACGCGCCTTGACCTTGATCGCCATTTCGAGAGTGCCTTTCGTTCGACTCGGATCGTTCGTCTGTGCCCGCCGGCGGCACGAGGCCGCACGGGGGAGCATCGCATTAGACCCAAACCCGGCGGGAAACTCAAACGGCTTCGGACCCGGAAGCCTAGCATGTCCGATAAGGGCAAGCGCCCGGGACCCGATGCTCCTTGTCGACGCCTACAACGTGCTGCATGTCACCGGCGTGCTCCCGCCGGAACTGGCTGGTCTTGAGGCTGCCGACCTCGCGGAACTCGTGTCGGCCAGCCGCTGGGGCCGCCACCAGGTGCAGCTGGTGTGCGACGGCACGCGCCCGAAGGACGCCCGCCCCGTGCCGCGCGGCGGCGTGCGCGTCACCTACGCCGGCGGCGGAGCCAGTGCCGACGCGGAGATCGAGCGCCTGCTCGAGGAGTGCAGCCATCCGCGGCGCATCACGGTCGTCTCCAACGATCGACAGGTGCAGCGCGCGGCCCGGCGGCGAGGCGCGAAGGTCCTGCGGTCCGACGACTTCCTGCGCCAGCTGGCGACCGATGCGGCGCGGGCGCCGCGCGGGCGCCGCGCCGCACCGCGCCGCGACCCCGGGCCACTTTCCGCGCGCCAGGTGGACGCATGGCTGCGATACTTCGGGATCGAACCCACGGAGCACACGCCATGATGAAGCACCCGCCGATGGAGCACGCCGCCAGCGCACTCGACTTCAGCCATCCGCCTGCGTCGCCGATGGAGGCGTTCCGGCGCTGGTTCGACGCCGCGCACGAGGTGACCGCGCTCCCGAACCCGAACGCGATGAGCGTTGCCACCATCGACCCCGACGGGCGCCCGAGCGTGCGCGTGGTGCTCTGCCGCGGATTCGACGAGCGCGGCATCGTCTTCTACACGAACCGCCAGAGCCGCAAGGGCGAGGCCCTGCGCGCGCACCCGCGCGCCTGCGCCAACTTCCACTGGGATCCGCTCGACCGGCAGGTGCGGATCGAGGGCTCGGTGACGCACACGAGCGAGGCCGAGAGCGACGCGTACTGGAACAGCCGGCCGCGCGAGAACCGCGTGAATGCATGCGCAAGCCAGCAGAGCCGCCCGATCGGCTCGCGCGAGGCGCTCGAGGCCGCGGTGCGCGAGGTCGAGGAGCGGTACGCCGGCAAGGACATCCCGCGCCCGCCGCATTGGGGCGGCTTCCGCATCGCGCCCGAGCGGGTCGAGCTCTGGCAGGGTCACAAGCATCGGCTGCACGACCGGATGGCCTACCTCCGCAGGGACGACGGCACCTACGAGTGCGTCAGGCTGTGCCCGTGACGCGCCTTCCCGAGGAGCACTCCATGGAACAGGGACGGACCGTCACCTTCCGCGAGGGGCTGGAGACCGGCGGGCGCCCGCTCGGCTGGCTCATGGCCGTGTCCGGGGTGCTGATGTGGCTCATCTGGAAGGACCCGGCCCCGCACTGGGACCACCTGCGCATGGCGGCCACCGGGGTCATCGCCCTGGCATGGATCGTGCCGACGTTCGTGGTGCGGGTGCCGGCCGCGGCGCGTTCCTGGCAATGGGCTGCGGCGATTGCCGTCCTGTCGATGCTGCTCCTGCGCTGAGCGCCGGGCGCGCGCCGGCGTCGGCGAGGAAGAGCGTCTGCAGCCGCTCGCCGCGCGTGCGCGAGGCGACGCAGCCGATCGGCCACTCGTCGGTGGTCTCCACCAGGACGAGGGTGCGGCCCTGGCTGCGGACGAAGCGATCGCCCGCGAGCACGGGTATCTCGGCGGCCGCGAGCATGTGCTGGTGGTCCGCATCGCGGACGAGGTGCACCTCGCACAGCCGGATGCTGCGGGTCAGGGCCGCAAGCAGCACCGCGCGCGTGTCGCAGTCGCCGGTGCCGGTGGCGAGCGCCCAGAGGGGCATGGACAGGCCGAACCGGTGCTTGCCGTCGCCCACCTCGGGGGACTCGCCGTAGCGGAGCCCCTGCACGAAGCTGGTGAACGCGCCGAACTCGTCGCGAAGCCCGCGTGCGCCGCGCGCGCGCGCCTCGGCGAGGATCGCCTTCGCGAGCGGCCGCACGTCTTCGATGCTTGCGGAGATCATCCACTGGTAGTCGGGCGAGAGCACGTCGCCGTCGCCGGTCCTGCGCCGCAGGACGCCATGGTCGGCGAGCACGCGGTCGAGCGATGACCGCTTGGCGACGAGCTCGGCGTCGTCCCGGTACCGGATCACCGCGCGATCGATTCGGTAGCCGAAGGCACGCTCCATGGCGGTGGCGCGGGCGAGGTCGATGCCCGCGGCGACGGTCAGGGCGCGGGGCTGGGCACCCGGCTGCACGACGCGGACGTCGCCGTCCCACCGGACGATGGGCACGGTGTTGACGTCGGTCCACGACCAGCGATGCTGCTCGCGGTCGGGGCTGAGCCCGGCGAGCGCCTCGAGGCCCGTCCCATGCGCACCGGGCGCAAGCCACGGATCGCGCTCGCGCGTCGAGGAACGGCAGGCCGGCAGCGGCACCGGTCCCGACTCGGGCGGATCGCCCGGGATCGCGCACGACACCAGCCACGCACCGTCGCCCTGCCGGACGCGCCATGCGAGGACGACGGCCGCGGAACCCGCAAGGAGCAGCGCCGACGCCCACAGCACGCGTTCGAGTCGGGTGAAACCTGCCACCATGCAAACGTGACATCGGCTCGGGCGGAATGCCACATGAAGCGCAATGGCGGCGTCCGAGAAAACCGCACCCCTGGCTGCGCAGGCGGAACAGGCCGCGCGTTCAGTTGGCCTCGGCGGCGGCCGGGCGCCGCGACTGCCACCGCGGCTTCTCGCGCTGCGGCACGAAACCGCCGAGCACGCGCACGCGACCCGACCCCTCGAGCGCCGAGGCGAGCTTCGCGAGGAGCGCGCGCTCGGGCACCACGCGCAGCGAGCTCGAGTGCATGAGCACGCTGCGGCCGTCGATGCGGACGCGGACGTTCACGTCGACGGGGCGACCGTGGAGCGCGGCCACGCTTCCCGACGCCTGGCGCAGGATGCCGGCGGCCATCTGCAGCGCCGCGGTGCGCAGGCGCTCCTCGCGGCCGTCGCCGTCCACCTCGATCTCGAGCCGCGTGGCCAGGTGCTGCGCGGCGTCCTCGACCGGGATCACGCGGTCCACCACGAGCTGCGGCGAGCCGCGCGAGTGGTCGAGACGCGCCACCATCAGCACCACGCGGTCCTGCTGCATCAGCTCGGCGCAGGCTGCGAAGGTGCTCGCGAACAGCACGCCCTCGATCGCCGTCGACTGGTCCGCCAGCGTGAACATGGCCATGCGCTGGCCCGCGCTGCGGCCGGTCTTGGCCACCACGGCCCGCACCCGCGTGAGGATGCCGCCGACCACGACGGATGCGTCCTGCGGCATCTGCGCCACCTGCTCGACGCTTCCCACGCAGAAGGTCCCGAGCTCGTCGCGGTAGCCGTCGAGCGGGTGCCCGCTCACGTGGAAGCCGAGCGCCTCCTTCTCGTGTGCGAGCGCCTGCATGCGCTCCCACGCGGGCACCTTCCGCAGCACCGCCGGCGCGGAACCCGATCCGCCCGCGGGAGCGCCGGTCTCGAAGTCCCCGAAGAAGGTCATCTGCCCGACGCGGCGGTCCTCGTTCTTGGCCTGGCCGCTGCGGATCGCGTCCTCAACCGTGGCCACGAGCGCCGCGCGCGCGTCCACCCCGTGCAGCGCGTCGAATGCCCCGCCCTTCACCAGCGCCTCGATGGTGGCGCGGTTCACGGAGCGCAGGTCGACGCGGTCGCAGAAGTCGAAGAAGTCGCGGAAGCGGCCGTGCGCCCTGCGCTCCGCGACGATGGCGGCGATCGCGTTCTCGCCTGCGCCCTTGATCGCCTTGAGGCCGAAGCGGACGTGGCCGTGCACCGCGTCGTGCGGCTCGCCGTCGCCGTACACCACCGCGAAGTCCGAGTCGGAGAGGTTGACCTCCGGCGGGCGGACCTCAACCCCGACGTGCGGCCGGCGCTCGCTCGAGTCGGGGAACGCCGTTCGGCGGCACTCCTCGAGGTAGACGGCCCAGTCCTCGACCTTCTGCGCCTGGCTCTCGTAGGTGAGCACCGCGGCCATGAAGTGGTTCGGGAACCAGGTCTTCAGGTACGCGGTCTGGTAGGCGACGATGGCGTACCCCGTGGAGTGGCTCTTGTTGAAGCCGTACCCCGCGAACTTCACGATGAGGTCGAAGAGCTCGTTGGCGCGCGCGGCGTCGACGCCGCGTCCGGCGGCGCCCTTCACGAACTCCTCGCGCGCGCCGTTGATGACCTTCTCGCTCTTCTTGCTGATGGCCTTGATGACCGAGTACGCCTCCCGAAGCGGGATGCCGCCGAGGAGGTGGAGCACCTGCATCACCTGCTCCTGGTAGACCATGATGCCGTAGGTCTCGGCGAGCAGCGGGTCCACCGCCTCGTGCACCCTCGGCACGGAATGCCGGCCATGCTTGCGCGCGTTGTAGTCGGGGATCAGGCTCATCGGCCCCGGCCGGAAGAGCGCGTTCGCGGCGATCAGGTCCTCGAGCCGGTCGGGCTGCATGTCCGCGAGCAGGCGGCGCATGCCGCCCGACTCGAACTGGAACACGCCGCCCGTGTCCGCGCGCCGGAACAGCGCGAGCACCTTCTGGTCGTCGAGCCGGATGCGGTCGAGGTCGAGCGGGTTCGGGCCGCCGTCGCCGGGCTCGCGGCCCACCGCGCGCACGATCGCCTCCTCGGACATCGACTCGCGCACGAGCCTCTTCGCGAGCTCGATGGTCGAGAGCGTGCGCAGCCCGAGGAAGTCCATCTTCAGGAGGCCGGCCTTCTCGCAGAGCGGGCCTTCCCACTGCGTCACCACCTCGTCGCCGCCGCCGGTGGGCCGGCAGAGCGGCACGATGTTGTCGAGCGGCTGCGTGGCGATCACCACGCCCGCGGCGTGGATGCCCTGCGTGCGCGCGTGGTTCTCGAGAGCCCTGGCGGCATCGACCACGCGACGCACCGTGTCGTCGGCGGCGTAGGCCTCGGCCAGCTGCGGGCCGCCGGCGAATGCCTTCTCGAAGGTCATGTCCGGCGCCTCGGGCACCAGGTTCGAGATGCGCTGCGCGTCGGCGGGCGGCAGGCCCATCACGCGCGCCACGTCCTTGATGGCGTTCTTCGCCTTCAGGCGCCCGAACGTGGCGATCTGCGCCACGTGGCCGTACTTCTGGCGCACGTGCTGGATGACCGCACCGCGGCCGTCCTGGCAGAGGTCGATGTCGATGTCGGGGTACTCGCTGCGGTCGGGATCCGTGAATCGCTCGAAGAGCAGGCCGTACCGCACCGGACAGGCGTTGGAGAGGCCGAGCACGTAGCCGACCATGGTGCCGACGCCCGAGCCGCGGGCCGTGGCGGGGATGCCGTGCTGGCGCGCCCAGTTGACGAAGTCCCAGACGATCAGGAAGTACGCGCTGATCGCCTTGTCGCTCAGGACCTTGAGCTCGCGCTCGGCGCGCGCGCGCACCTCCGGCGTGATGCCGTCATGCCCGTAGCGCCACACCAGGCCCGCCTCGGCGAGGTCGCGGAGCGCGCGGTCGCAGTCGGCGCGGAGCTCGGCCTCGGAGACGTCGGCGTCCTTCGTGGCATCGAAGGGAAGCAGCTCGATGGTGCGGCAGTAGGCCTTGAACCACTCGGTGAGGTCGCCGTCCCTGGCGGGATCGTACCTCGGCGTGCGGCCGCCGTGCCGGATGCGCACCACGGGCGCGTGCCGCTGGTCCTTCGGGAGCGTCACGTCGCAGCGGGCGGCGATGCGCACCGTGTTCTCGAGCGCCTCGCGCTCCTGCTCGTCCTGCGAGAAGAGCGCGTGCATCTCCTGCGGGCTCTTCACGTAGAGCTCCTCGGAGTACTTCAGGCGGTCGGGGGCGTCCTTGGTCTTCCCCATGGAGATGCAGCACAGCGTGTCGTGCGCATCGTGGTCCTCGCGCCGCATGAAGTGCGCGTCGTTGTCGCAGACGAGCGGCAGCCCCAGCTTGCGCGCGATCTTCTTGAGGAGCGGGTTGATGCGCTCCTGGTCGTCCACGTGGCGCTGCAGCTCGATGTAGAAGCGCGGCTCGCCCGCGGCGTCGGGCCCGAAGGTCTCGGCGTGCCACCGAGCCTCCTCGAGCGCGGCCTCCCAGTGCCGCTGCTGGTTGGTGCGGACGAACTGGTCGAGGTGGTGCGCGATCGACGACCCCAGGTGCCCGTTGATCGCGATCAGCCCCGCGTTCAGCTCTCGGAGCGTGGACTTGTCCATGCGCGGCTTGTAGTAGAAGCCGTTGAGGAACGAGTCGCTCGAGAGCTTGAGGAGGTTGCGCCAGCCCTGCATGTCCTGCGCCAGGAGCACCAGGTGGAAGCCGCCGTCCATGATGCCCGTGTGCGTGCGGTCGCGCCGGTCGCCGGGCGCGACGTACGCCTCGATGCCGAGGATCGGCTTCACGCCCGCCTCCCGCGCGGTCATGTAGAACTCGAGCGCGCCGAACAGGTTGCCGTGGTCGGTGACGGCCACGGCGTCCATGCCCAGCTCCTTGACCCGGCTCACCAGCTTCCTGATGCGGTTGCCGCCGTCAAGGAGCGAGTACTCGCTGTGCAGGTGCAGGTGGACGAAGCGCGGGCCCGCGTCCCCCGTTCCCGCGGCCTCCGTGCCTGTGGTGGTGCCGTTGCTTGCCATGGACTTCCTGTCGCGCGGCGCATCGTAGGTGAGCCGGGGATACGATCCAACCGCCATGGAAAGCCGGGAAATCGTCGTCAAGCGCATCGAGATCGGCTCCGGGCCGCAGCCCGCACCGGGCGGTGCCACCGGCGCCGGCCCGCGCTCCCCGCTCGGCCGCGCGATGGTGCGGATGCTGCTCGTGGTCCTCACCGTGGCGCTCCTCGTGCCGGCGGTCGTCCTCGGCGGGGCGTGCATCGTGGCGCTCATCGTCTTCGCCATCCTGCGCGTGGCGATCAGGCGCATCGCGGGGAAGTGAGAAATCCGCTCCCGGTTCGTTCAAGCGAACCAGGAACGGATTTAGCGGCTGCGCTGCGTCTCTCGGTCGATGCGCTCCAGGAGCGCCGCGCGCAGCGTGCGCGTCACCTCGCCGGGCTCGCCCGCACCGATCGTGCGCTGCTCGACCGCGGTCACGGGGAGCACGTGCCAGCTGGAGTTGGTCAGGAACAACTCGTCCGAGTCGAGGATCGCGCCCACCTCGATCCGCTCGCGCCGGACCTCGATGCCGGACTCCTCCGCAAGCGAGATGACCGCCGCCCGGGTGATCCCCGGCAGCACGGGGCTGCGGACGGGCGACCCCTTGGCCTCGTCCCCGCGTGCCGGCGGCGTCACCAGCGCGCCGTGGCGCACGATGAACGCGTTCGACACGCATCCGCACGCGAGCGCGCGGGTGACGTCGAACCAGAGCGCCTCCTGCAATCCTGCCGCCGCAGCGCGCTGCAGCGCGTGGAGCCGCGGCCAGTACCAGAGCGACTTGTGCGACGCGAACCGATCGGCCACGTTGAGCTGGTCGTCGGCGATCCGGACCGCCACGCCCTTCTCGAAGAGCTCGGCCGGGTACTGGGTCGGCAGCTGCACCTGCACGAGGATGGTCGGGTCGTGGCGTGCCTCCTGCTGCCCGCGCGCGAGCATGTTCATGTTGCCCGCGGTCAGCGTCACCCGCACGCGCGCGTGCGGCAGCGCGTTCTCCGCGAGCGTCGCCTCCATCACGTCGACAAGCGCCTCGGGCCGAAGCGTGTCGGCCAGGCCGAGCTCCTTCGCGCTGGTGCGCATGCGCTCCATGTGCTCGAGCCCGCGGAACACGCGTCCGTGCCTCGCGAGCGCGGTCTCGAAGAGGCCCACGCCGTGCTGGAAGCCCGCGTCGAAGGCCGACACCTGCGCCTCGGGCATCGGGAGGAAGCGGCCGTCGAGCCAAGCCTTGAGCATGGCGTCAGGGTAGCGGGCGGCGGGGGCTCGGTCCCGATCACCCCGCCGCGACCGCGCGCGCCATGAGGGCGCGCGCGGACACGACGTCGCCGAGCTGGTTCATGTGCACCGCCGCGAGCCGGCGCAGCGCGGGAGGGAACTCCGGCCGCACGCGCAGGCAATCCTCGAGCGCGGCGATCGCCTCGCGCGCACGTCCGTCGGCGGCCAGCGCCGTCCCGAGCAGCAGGTGCGCGAGCGGGTCGGCCCATGCCATGCCGATCGCGTCACGGGCCGCGTCCGCGGCGTCGGCGAACCGCTCCTGCGCGAACAGCGCCCGCGCGAGCGCCATCCGCGCCTCGCGCGAGGAAGGCGCGGCAGCGATCGCCGCACGGGCATGTCGCTCGGATGCCGCGTGGTCCTCGTCGGACGAAGCCGCCGACGCGCGTGCGAGCAGCACCTCGACCTCGGGCGCACCGTCGGACGCGGCACGGTCGATCGCGGCCGCGGCGTCGCGGCTCCGGTCCGACGCGAGCAGCGCGCGAGCCTCGGCCAGCGCGAGCGGCCACGGCATCGCGCGGGCGTCGCCGGATTGCCCGCCGCACGAGGCGTGCAACGCCGCCCGGCACGATTCCACCGCGGCAAGCGCCGCGGCCGCCTCGCCGCGCGCGACCAGGAGGTCCGCGAACGCGGCTGCGTTGGCCGCGTCGACGGGAACCCGCGCCGCCATCCGGGAACGCGCCGCGATCGCCGCATCGATCGCTCCCGCGACCGCCGCCGCGTGCGCGAATGCCGCGTCGCGCTCCCGGAGCAGCGCGCGCACGTCCGCGGGCAGCTCGCCTTCGGGGACCGCAGGCAACGGAACGTCTCCTCGGTTCGCCGGAGGCGTGAAGCCATCGATCCCCCGGAACGCAAGCGTGATCCGCGCCACGTCGACCGCGACCATGCCGTGGCGCAGCGAGTCCGGCCGCATGCCGGGCCCCACCGCGACGAACGCCGCGGGTGCGGGTGCGGCGACGTGCACGGCCCCGGGGCCCGCGGTCGATGCGGGCGCGCGCCAGCGCTCGAGGTCGAGGCCGCGCTCGCCCGTCATGACGACCGCCGCGCCCGCGCCTGCCGTGCGCACCAGGCCCCCGAGCCAACCGTCGAGCGCCGAGCACGCACCGTCGACCACGCCGCCGAACGCGGTCGCACGCGCATCCGGCACGCCGGGCTCTGCAGGCGGCGCGAACCGGACGAACTCGCGCACGAGCGCGGCCCAGCCGGCCACGTGCACGCATGCGAGGTCCCACGGCCGCGCGCCGCACGCCATCATGGTGGCGCGCAGTTCGCGCTCGAACGCCGCGGCGAGCGCCCGGAGCAGCGCCGCCAGCCGGGGATGCGACGCGGTCGCGGGTTCGGCGATTGCCTCGGCCCACGCCGGCACCGCGAGCTCGATCGCCTCGGCTGCGCCGTCGGCGGGCGCGAACGGCTCGCCCCATCCCGCGATCGCGGTGCGGTGACCGGCTGTGGACGCGCGTTCCCAGATCGTGGGCAACGCGCGGTCGCCGCAGGCGGCGGCGCGCACCGTGCGCCCGTCCGCACCCGGCACGCGCGCCGAGAGGACCCCGTGCCGCATCGCGGACGCGCCCGTGAGCACCGAGGCCCACGCAGGCACGCCGCCCGCGGGATCGACCGGCGCGACGCGGCCGCTCACTCCGCGCTCGACGAGCGCCGCGAGCGCGGGCATGCTTCCCGCGTCGACGCGGGGCGACAGCACGCGCCAGTCCGCGCCCTCGACGCACACCAGGAGCGTGCGCGGCGCGCCTTCCAACGTCAGGCCCCCTGCCCCGCGGCGGCGCGCGCGGCCGCCAGCGCCTGGCGCGCCTCGGCCCAGCCGGGCGCGTGCGCCACGCATGCCGCGAAGGCGTTCACCGCCTCGCCGTGCTCGCCGACCGCCATCAGCGCGCAACCGACGGTCATGTGGACCCTGGGCTGGCGCATATCGAGCGCCGCGGCGCGCAGCCCGAGTTCGAGCGCCTCCTCCGCATCGCCCGCTCGCAGCCGCAGCGCCGCAAGCGCGCCGAGCGTCCCGGCATCCTCGGGTTCCGCGTCGAGCGCACGCCGAAGCGCACCCTCGGCCTCGGCGTCGCGCCCCGCGGCCGCGAGCACGCGGCCGAGCATCGCGTCGATCCCCTCCACGGGTTCCGGGCGTGCCGCGAGCGCGCGCAGCAGCTCCACCGCGCCCGCCGCGTCGCCCGTGACGAGCCGCAGGCGCGCGCGCAGCACCGCGGCCCCCGCACCTTCGCGCGCGTCCCCGTGAAGCGCCGCGAGCTCGGCCTCGGCCGACGCCGCGTCGCCGAGACCCGCATGCGCCGTCGCGCGCAGCATGCGAACCCCGTCAGTCGCCGCGAGCGGACCCTCGATGCCGGCGAGCGCCTCGAGCGCGCGCGCGTGCTGGCCCGAGTCCACGTGCGACTGCGCCAGCTGCAGCCGGTTCGACGCCACGGTGTCGCGCCGCGTCGCCTCGTCGTCGGCCCCGAGCGGGTCGATGTAGCCGAGGTCGACGAGCTGCGCGAGCGCCGCGCGCGCCTCCTCCGGGTCGACGCGCAGCTCGGCGGCGTGCATGCCGCACTCACCCGGCACCGACTCCCAGGTCGCGATGCGCTGCGGCGCCTCGACGCCCTCGAGCGCCTCGGAGAGCACGCGGCCGGGCATGTCGTCGGCGGCGGGCAGGCCCATGAGCGCCAGCACCGTCGGCGCGACGTCGAGGATGCTCGCGCCATGCACGCGCGCCCCGGCGCGGATGCCGGGCCCGCCGCCCGCGAAGATGCCGTACGGGCGATGCCAATCCACGGGCCCGGCCTTCCCCGGCCTCGGGTCGGGACGGCGGTGGTCGTTCCAGTAGCCGTGGTCGCTGATCACGAGCACGGCCGTATCGGGGCCCGCGAGCCCGAGCAGCGTCTCGAGCATCATGTCGTGGAAGCGGTAGATCCCGTTCATGCAGTGGCGATACGCCGCGAAGTCGCGCTCGTCGACCTCGGCCATGCGCGGCGGGTGGAACTCCATGAACTCGTGCCCGAAGCGGTCGATCCCCTCGTAGTAGACGGCGGTGAAGTCCCAGTCGCCGCGCTCCATGAGCCGCGTGGCCATCGCGTGGATCGACGCGGTCTGCGCGATGAGTTGCATGAGCTTGCCGACGCGGTTGCCCTCTCGCGCGAGCTCAAGCGCCGCGTCCGGCACGAAGGGAAGGACCGCGGACGCGTCGACCTCCGACGGGTGGACGCGGCACTCGGCCATCGTCGCCGCGAGCTCCGCCGGATGCACCGCGCCCGCGGGCAGCGGCGCGCCCGGCGCGTCATCCTCGGCGCGGAACTCGAACTGGTTCGAGACCATCGCGCCCGCGATCGGCTCGGCCGGGTGCGATGCGTACCACCCCACCACGTTCGAGCGCAGCCCGCACTGCGTGAGGATGTTCCAGAGCGCCTTGCATCGCCGGCTGGTGCTCGCGGTCGGGCGGATGCCGGGGCCGTCGGGCACGGGCTCGGTGAACCCGAGCACGCCGTGCGCGTCGGCGCGTCGTCCGGTGGCGATGGTGTTCCACAGGATCGGCGACAGGATGGGCCGCGTGGTCGCGAGGTTGCCCGACGCCCCGCGCGAGAGCAGCCTTGCCAGGGTCGGCATGTGCCCCGCGTCCAGGAGCGGACGGATCATCTGCCAGTCGGCGGCGTCCCACCCGACGAGGAGGACGCGCTTCGGGCGGCCGGAGTCGTTGCGGCGCTCGATGCGCATGGCGTTAGGCTACGGGGCGTTGCGGCGCCTCGGGCGGCCCGTGAACGACCGCCGCGCGGCGCCGGGAACGTGGCGCCGCGCGGCGGGAAGTTCAGAAGCACGGGCCAACCGGCCCGGCGGTCAGGCGGAGCGCTTGCGGCCGCGGAGGAACCCGAGGCCCGAGGCGCCGGCGGCGAACAGGCCGAGCGCACCGGGCGCCGGGACGGCACCGGCCACGATGCCCGAGCCGGAGTCATCGTACGCCCAGTCGTGCACGATGAATGAGCCCGCGGCCTGGTCCACGCTGACGCGCACCCAGCCGTAGTACAGGCCTGCGCCGCTGGCGAACGAGAGGCCGAGGTAGGCGTTGCTCGCGTTGTTGAACTGCGCGTTCGGGTTGAGATACCCGTAGGCCATCGAGCCGAGGAAGCTCGGGCCGACGGTAGAGGCGTCGATCGCCGCGCCCGCAGACAACGCACTCACGTACGCGTAGTTATTCGCGCTGTTAATGAACGACACCAACTTGCCGGGCGCGAAGATGACCTGCGCGCCCATGTAGTTAAGCCCTAAAATGTAGTTCTTGAGCTTCAAGTCGGCGTTGGCATCGTTGTCGAGGTTCAGGCTCAGCGAGAAGCCCTGGGCGATCGAGATGTCCTGGACTCCTGAATACACGATCGCCGCATCGGCCGAGGCGGCCGTCGCGGCCGCGGCACCCGCGGCGAGGGCGTACGAGGCGCGGAGGGAACGGACGGCGTCATTCGACGCGGGGGCGCGGGTCTCGGACATGGCGTGACGGCTCCGGGAAAGGGTTCAGGGAAAGGGTTCAGGGAAAGGGTTCAGGCGCGGCAAGGGAGGCCGCGGGAGAGCGGCTCAAGAATGACCGAATCCCGGGCACGGTCAAGCGTGACTGTCGCGGATTCCCGTGCATATTGTTTCATCGGAACGCCGCACCAAGTGCCAGTAATCACTTTGGGCGGGCCCTTGACCCTAAGATCCCCCCGATCCATGAAGAGCTTCCTCGCCACCCTCGCCATCTGCGCCTCCGCCTCCGCCTCCGCCCAGGTGGTCTTCGAGACCGGCAACGACAATGGGTTCTTCGCGCCATTCAACGCCGCCAACGCCGCTGCCGTCAAGTACGGCGACTCAGGCTGGCTGGGCGGCCCGGCCTCGCCACCCGTCCCGCTCGGCCAGATCACGCTTCGGCTCGCCACGTTCGGCAGCGCCACCCCCGGTACGACGGACATCGAGTTCACGCTCAACAACGGCGACCCGAGCGGGTTGGTCTTCGGCAACGGTGCAGTCCTCTACTCGACGGTCGTCACCGGGGTCGAACTTCCCGCCGCCTTCGGCACCGAGGCGACGTTCTTCGACCTCGTCATCCCGCTGCCGACCGTCTACACGACCGGCGGCTACAACAACGTGGGCTGGTCGGTGAAGTGCCGCAACTATTCCTACGGCGGCTCGTTCGGCTTCCAGGTGGGCACCTGCACCGCGCAGACCACCGGCTACTACACCAACAACGCCTCGTTCTTCAACGGCTCGAGCTGGAGCCTGTTCGCGTTCGGGCCGGACACCTGCCTCAACATCGCGCAGTACTCGGTGATGATCGAGCGCGCGGCGTGCCGCGCGGACCTCGACGGCAACGGCAGCGTCGATGGCGCTGACCTCGGACTCCTGCTCGGGGCGTGGGGCCCGGCAGCCGGCAACGCGGCCGACCTGAACGGCGACGGCGTCGTCAACGGCGCAGACCTCGGGCTACTGCTCGGGGCGTGGGGCACCTGCCCCTGAGGCTCCCTCGGGAGCCCGAACCAGCACCCGCCACCCCACGATCGCGCGCCGGCCCTCCGCCCAGTGCACGTCCGCCTCGCCGCGCGCGCCGAGCAGTTCGATGGTCGCCCGGTGCGTCGCCTCGCCGTCGCCGGCCCCGAACGGCCCAGCCCCGACGGGCACCGCATCCACCCGCGGCTCGACCGCCCTGCCCTCGGGCACGACCGCACGCACCCAGGAGGCAACCACCCCGGCCACCACGGGCTCGGTGCCGGCCACCTCGAACGCGTTGCCGCGGTCGGCCTGCGCCGCGACGACGGTCGACCGCACCCAGTCCGCGGCACGCGCCGCGTCCGCCTCGCGCTGGACCCGCTGGCTGCGCCAGATCACCGCGCCCACCGCCACGATCATCACCGTGAGGATCAGCCCGCGCGGTCGGAGCCAGCGGCGCATGAAGTTCGGCATCCCCGAAGGGTAGACGGCCCCGGAACCGCCCGCGGCGCGCAGGCGCGGCTTTGCCCTACGCTGCACGGCTCGACATGCCCGTCGTCAGCGTCGCAAACGTCCGCCACGGCTTCGGCACGAACATCGTGCTCGAGGGCGCCACCGTCTCCATCGAGCCCGGCGAGAAGGTGGGCCTCGTCGGCCGCAACGGCGGCGGCAAGAGCACGCTCATGAAGCTGATCGCGGGCATCTGGCAGCCAGACTTCGGCTCGGTGTCGCTCGCCCGCGGCACGCGCGTGGGCTACCTCTCGCAGGACCCGCGCCTCGAGCCCACGGACACCCTCCGCCACGCGGCGGCGCGCGCATTCGAGCGCCTCGACCAGCTCCACCGCGAGATGGAGCAGATCTACGACGACATGGCCAAGCCCGACGCCGACATCGACGCGCTCATGAAGCGCCAGGTGCGGATCGAGGAGGAGATGGAGCGCTCGGGCGGCTACGCGATCGACCACCGGATCGACGAGACCCTGCACGGCCTCGGCTTCACCGACGAGCAGTTCGGCACCCTCGTCAGCAAGCTGTCCGGAGGCCAGCGCGCGCGCGTGGGCCTGGCCCGCCTGCTCCTCGAGCAGCCCGACGTGCTGCTCCTCGACGAGCCCACGAACCACCTCGACATCGATGGCCGCCGCTGGCTCGAGCGGTTCCTCGGCGAGGAGTACCCGGGCGCGGTGCTCCTCGTGAGCCACGACCGCCGCCTGCTCGACAACGTGGTGCACCGCATCATCGAGGTCGACATGGGCCGCATCCGCGAGTACCCGGGCAACTACCGCGACTTCATCGACCTCCGCCGCGAGCGCATGCTCACCAGCCAGCGCAACCACGAGAAGCAGCTCGACAAGATCCGCGCGGAGGAGCAGTACATCATGCGCTACAAGGCCGGCCAGCGCGCCAAGCAGGCCCGCGGCCGCGCCACCCGGCTCGAGCGCTTCAAGCAGGACGAGCTGGTCGAGCGCCCGATGGAGCTCGAGGTCATGCAGCTCGAGCTCCCGAAGGCGCCGCGCGTCGGCGACCACGTGCTGCGCTGCGAGCACCTCTCCAAGCGCTACGGCGAGAAGGTGCTGTTCGACAAGCTCGATCTCGCCATCAAGCCGCTCGACCGCATCGGCATCGTCGGCCCCAACGGCGCCGGCAAGACGACGCTCGTGCGCGCGCTGCTCGGGGACCTCGCGCCGGACGCCGGCGAGCTCAAGGTGAGCCCGCAGATCAAGGTGGGCTACTTCCGCCAGACGCAGGAGCACATCGACCCGATGCTCACCGTCTGGCAGTACCTGCAGCGCGTGATCGCCTCCAACGAGGGCGGACTGCGCGCGAGCGAGCAGCAGGCGCGCAACCTCGCGGGCGCGTTCCTCTTCTCCGGCGAGGAGCAGGAGAAGTGCGTCGGAAACCTCTCCGGCGGCGAGCGCGGCCGCATGGTGATCGCCGGCCTCGTGAGCGCGGCCAACAACCTGATC
Organism: Planctomycetota bacterium; assembly: GCA_016873255.1. GTDB lineage: Bacteria > Planctomycetota > Phycisphaerae > Phycisphaerales > SM1A02 > UBA966. The sequence goes on along the minus strand of VGXR01000010.1, from coordinate 36,189 downwards.
GTGCTCGACGAGCCGACCAACCACCTCGACATCCCGAGCGCCGAGCGCCTGGAGACCGCGATCTCCACCCCGCCGGAGGAGGGCGGCTACGACGGCGCGCTGATCCTGATCAGCCACGACCGCGCGCTGCTCGCCTCCTGCTGCGACCGCCTGGTGATCCTGGACGGCAACGGCGGCGCGCGGCTCTTCGACGGCGGCTGGGACGAGTGGGAGGAGAAGGAGGCCGAGGAGAAGGCCCAGCAGGACGCCACCGCCAAGGCCGCCGCCGAGCGCGCCAAGGCCGCCGCCGAGCGCGCCAAGGCCGCCGCCGAGCGCGCCAAGGCCGCCGCCGAGCGCGCCAAGCCGATTGCGGAGCCCGCCAAGCCCGCCGCCGGCAAGCCGGCCGCCACGCCCGCGGCGAAGCCCAAGGCCGCCCCCACCGGCGACCCCAAGCTCGCGCGCATGGAGACCGACCGCATCGAGCGTCGCATCACCGAGATCGAGACGCGCGTGCGCGCCATCGACGAGTCGATGCTCGACCCCAAGGTCTACGCCGACCCGCAGAAGTCGCGTCAGCTCACGCAGGAGCGAGAACGGCTCCAGCAGGAGCTGGAGCCGCTTGAGTTCGAATGGGCGCGCCGCGCCGAGTGACCACGGTCAGCCGCGCATCACCACGTCGCCCGCCGCATCCACCACCTCGATCCGTCCGGAGCGGAACCTGCCCGCGGCGCCATCGGGCAGCTGACCTTCGTAGGCCCAGTTCGCGCCGTTGGCGACGAAACTGCCGAGCTCGGTGACGGTGTCGTCGTCCGCGACATGCCGAACGGTGTACCTCCCGCGCACCTCGAGGCCGAGGCCGACGCAGGTCAGGACGCGGTCCGGCTCCGAGACCGCAAGCGTCATCGACCCGAGGCCGGCGGCCGGGCCCTTGCCCGGGATGCCTGCCACGCCGCGGCGGTAAGTGGCCCGCTCGATGCGAAGGCCCGCATCCTCGCTGCCGATGGCGGCGAGCATCTGGAGCGGCGTTGCGCCGCCGAACACCACCTCGGTGACGCGGCCCACGAAGGCATTGCTCGACACCTGGAAGACCAGCGCCACCACGAGCGCCGCCGACAGCGCGATCGCCGCGGCACGCCAGCGGTACGAACTTCGCACGAACGCGTCGAGGTCCGAGCGCAGCCCGGCCAACTCGACGGCCTCGCCGATGCCGGCCGCGCCGGCTGCGCGCATCCGCCGCCGCTGCGCGAGGGTGGCGGTGCGTCCGATGTGCGCGATCGGCGCGAAGTCATCGTCCTGGCGGTCGATGGCCGTCATCACGCGCGCCATCGTGCGCGCCTTGAGGCCAGCCGGGGGCTCATCCTCGTTGTTGGAGAGGAACGCCGGGTCCGCCGACACCGCGGCCTGCAGCTCTCGAAGCTCTGCCTGCACGGCGGGAGTGGCATCGCGGAACGACCGCTCGAATGCCGCCGCATCCACCTCGTCGAGCATGCCCATGGCATCGAGCATGGCCTCGGCGCGCAGGTCCGCGCCGCGCGCCCGGTCGCCTGCGGAACGATCACCGGAGTTGTTCCCGCCGTACTGGTTCATCACGTCCTCACTTCACTCGCCCTGTTCGCAGCCGGAATGCAAACGGCTCCCCTACGCCGGGGAATCCGAGTTGCCGATTTGATTATCAGGCCCTAGTCGGTCGCGCAACTTCGCCAATCCCCGGCTGAGCGCACTCTTGACGGTTCCGAGGGGCGCACCGAGCTGCTCGCTCACCTCCCGCAGCGTAAAGCCCTGCATGTAGGTCCGCTCGATCACGACGCGCTGCAGCTCAGGAAGCTCGGCCACCCGACGGCGAAGGACCTCGACATCGTGCTGACCCCCCGGCTCCACGGGCGGCATGCCGACCGGCCCCAAGGCGTCGTTGGACGAATCGAACCCCAACTGCTCCGGGCGAGCGCCCTTACGACGCAGCCGGTCGATCAGGTGCCGGCGGGTGATGAGCATGACCCAGGTCACCAGCTTGGCGCGTTCAGGGTCGAATCGATCGGCCGTCTGCCACAGCCGGACGAAGGTCTCCTGCACCGCGTCCTCCGCCTCGGCGCGCGTCAGGACCTGCCGGGAAGCCTTGAAAACCAGGCCAACGAACCGGTCGTAGAGCTCCTCCATGGCCGCTTCGTCGCCGTGGGCGACGCGCTGCATGAGCATCCGGTCCTGGCGCTCGATGGGGTCCAACGGCGGGGTTCCTCGTTGCGGGGCGGGGCGCGGGGTCCAAGAACACTCTGCGATGCGTCCCACCCTTGGCATCGCCATTCCGGACGATTTCGTTCAGATTTCGCTTGAGACGCCCCACGAGGGTGGCAAACTACCCCTTGGCGTGACCGGACCCCCTCCCCCGGGGTCCGGGACGCCGTATGGGACGGTCGCTCAGACAAGGCCCAATGAAGGTCCTCGGCTTCCAATACCCGTCGTTGCCAGCCGCCGGCGCAGCCGGTCGCCGGCTGTCGGGCTACACGCTCGTCGAGGTCATCGTCTGCCTCGGGGTCATTGCCGTGCTGTGCGGGGTGCTGCTGCCGTCGCTGCGCGCCACCCGGGAGCAGTCGCGGCGCCTCGTCTGCGCAAGCAACATGCGCAATGTCGGCATCGCCCTGTCGGCCTATGCGCAGAGCAACGGCGACCGGCTTCCGTACAGCCGCGTGCTCGACAACTCCCCGCCCGACGTCGGCGCGCTCATGCTCGCGCGACTTGCGGCGCCCTCGAGCGGCGGCCAGGCCTGGGATGGCCTCGGCCGACTTGCCAACGCGTACCTCGACTCGTGCGAGTGCCTCTACTGCCCAAGCCATCACGGCATGAACCCGTCCGACGCGTGCGCCAGCCGCTACCGAGACGGGTCCACGGACGAACTGGCCACCAACTTCCACTACAGCGGCCACAAGTACCACGCCAACACGCCCGAGCGCGGCGAACTGGTAAGGCTCGACCATGGCAGCCGGCTCATGCTGCTGACGGATGGCCTCCGCAGCCAACTCGACTTCAACCACGGCACGGGCCTCAACCGGCTGTTCGGCGACCTGAGCACCGACTGGTGGTCGGACGAGCGCAACGCCGTCCGCAACCGACTTCCGCAGGACCCCATCACCACGGTGTCGAGCGACGTCTCGCAGGAAATCAGTTCGTTGTGGGGCGATATCTCTGAAGGCGAGAAGCGCTGACGCGGGTCTGAAGGCGAGAAGCGCTGACGCGGGTCTGAAGGCGAGAAGCGCTGACGCGGGTCTGAAGGCGAGAAGCGCTGACGCGGGTCTGAAGGCGAGAAGCGCTGACGCGCCGGGCGCGCAGAGAAGTCAGGGATTGTGAGGGGCCATGCGAATCGTGCCCACCTGGGCGCGATGGTCGCTGTAGCCGAGGTCCGCGGTTCGATACCCGACCCACTGAACCCGCGAGCCCGCAAGCATGTGGTCGATGCGCAGGACCGGCCACGGACGCCGGTACGTGCACAGCCACCCCGACGAGCGCCACGGCGGCGCGGGCGACATGAACCGTGCCGCCACCGGGAGGATCACGCTGCCGGGCGTGCAGTTGAGGTCGCCGAGCACGAGGTCCGGGGCCGCCGGGAGTCGCACTTGGGCAAGCACCGACCGAAGCCCGTCGGCGATCGTCCCGCGTGCGCGGCGAGGCGACGAGGGAAGGTCCACGGCCAGGACGTGCAGGTCCTCGCCGCCTTCGGTGCGCACGACGACCCACGCAAGCCAGATCGTGCCGACGTCCGGCATCGACACCGACGCGAGGATCCGGTGGTCCACGACCGGCAGGCGCGAGATCACGCCGAACATCCCGTGGTCATGCGCGACGTATCCGGGCGGGAGCCACGCCGAACGCGCGTCGAAACGCAGCATCGACCCCGGCCCGCTCACGACAGCCACGTCACCGAGCACCGAGGCCAGCGCCCGGCCGCAGCCGAGCGCGTCCTCCCCGGGCCACTGCGGGTTCCAGTGGGTCACCGTGATGTCGCCGGGCCCGGGCTTCGCCTGCCCCGCCCACCCGACGTCGGTCAGCGCGAAGCGCCCGCTCGACCACGCGAATGCCATCGCGCACGACCAGAACGCGATGCGCGCGAAGGCGCCGCGCGGCAGCCAGGCGCGCGCGGCCAGTGCACCTGCCAACGCGCCGACCGCCATGGCCCACGGCGGCGTCCAGAAGAGCCACTGCGCCCACGCCCAGCGGTCGACCACCAGCTGTCCCACGATCCACGCCGCCGATGCCAGCGCCGCGGGGAGGGCGACGGCAACGCCGAGCGCAGCCAAGGCAACGGGCTGCGCCGCCCGCTCGGCACCGCGGCCGGTTGCGCGCACGCTCATCCTGCGGCACCCGGCACGGCCTCGCCCCGCGCGAGTTCGGCGATCGCGGAGAGCACGCGCCCATCGAGGCCCGGCGCCGCGCACACCACGCCCGCATTCACGGCAAGCGAAGGCCCGTGCGAGAAGTCGAGCGGCGCTCCTGCCGCATCGGTGACGACCGCACCCGCCTCGGCCGCGATCAGCACGCCGGAGGCATGGTCCCAGACACTCTCTCGGTGACCCCGTGACCGCGGCAGCCGAACCACCAGGTCGGCATCGCCGCGCGCGACGAGCGCATACTTGCACTGGCTGTCCATGCGCGATTCCTCGAGCGCCGCGACCGCCGCAAGCCGCGGCTCCAGCCGCGAGGGCACGGGGCTTGCGCTCCGGTTCATGGACCTCGCCCATCGCACGGCGCCCGCGCCCCGCGGGGACAGCCGCATTCGGCGCCGCACCTCGCCGGCGGCATCGAGCTCGAACGCGCCCGCGCCGCGCGCGGCCGCGTACAGCACGCCCGGACCGCCGACGTGGACCGACAGGTCGCCGGCCGGCCCCATCCGCGGGCAACCGAGCACGCCGACCTCGACATGCGGCCCGCGGAGGAGCGCCAGGCACACCGAGCACTGCGCCCCCAGCAGGAACCCCTTCGTGCCGTCGATCGGGTCGATCGTCCATCGCGGCTCGCCGTCGCGCGGCTCATCGCCGTCGATCGCCCGCAGCGCATCGGCGCGCGACCGCCATCCGAGCGCGGCGCGCACCGCGTCGACCACCACCCGCTCCACGTCGGGTCGACGCGCGGACGCCAGCGCGTCGGCATGCTCCTCGCCGATGAGCGCCACGCGACCGTCCGGCGCGCCCGCTCGCAAGCCCGCCACCACCACCGCCTGCAGCGCATAGTCGGCGGCGGTCACGGGGGACCCGTCGCCCTTCTCGATGGGCGGCACCGAAGCCAGCGTGTCGCCGAGGAGCCGCGCAAGGGGAAGCGCCGGGCGCACGGCATCGACGGCGCGGCGCAACGACTCGGTCGTGGGGGAAGGCTGGCTCACGGGAAGCGCGGGATGGTAGGTCCGGCACGTGCGGATCCGTTCGCTGCCAGAACGGCAGACCCGGCACGCGGCCGCGCCGAACGGACAGCCCCAGCCTGCGCCGCGGGGCCCGCCGGGGGCTCGCGGGACGTGGCACGCCGCTTGCACCTCCGTGGGCATGTCCAACCAGTCCCCGATCATCGGCATCGACCTCGGCACCACCAACAGCGTGGTGGCCGTCATGGAGGGCACGCAGCCCAAGGTCATCATCAACTCCCTCGGCGGCCGGACCACCCCGTCCGTGGTCGGCTTCACCGAGAAGGGCGAGCGCCTCGTCGGCCAGCCCGCCAAGCACCAGCAGATCACCAACCCCAAGAACACGGTCTTCAGCATCAAGCGCTTCATGGGCCGCCGCCACAGCGAGGTGGGCCACGAGGAGAAGCTGGTGCCCTACGAGGTGAAGGGCGCGCCCGAGGAGCTCGTCAAGGTCGGCATCCGCGGCAAGGACTACACGCCGCCTGAGATCTCGGCCATGATCCTGGCCGAGCTCAAGCGCCAGGCCGAGGAGTACCTCGGCGAGAAGGTCGAGCGGGCCATCATCACGGTTCCCGCGTACTTCAACGACGCGCAGCGCCAGGCCACCAAGGACGCGGGCGAGATCGCCGGCCTGAAGGTCGAGCGCATCATCAACGAGCCCACCGCGGCCGCGCTCGCCTACGGCCTCGAGAAGAAGACCAACGCCAAGATCGCGGTCTTCGACCTCGGCGGCGGCACCTTCGACGTGTCGATCCTCGACATCTCCGACGGCGTCTTCGAGGTGCTGTCGACCAACGGCGATACCCATCTCGGCGGCGACGACTTCGACCAGAAGCTGATCGACTTCCTGGCCGAGGACTTCCGCAAGAAGGAGGGCATCGACGTCCGCAAGGACCCGATGGCCCTGCAGCGCCTCAAGGAGGCGGCCGAGAAGGCGAAGATCGAGCTCTCGACGCAGGTGGAGACCACGGTCAACCTGCCCTTCATCACCGCCGACCAGAGCGGCCCGAAGCACCTGCAGGTGACGGTCACGCGCGCGAAGTTCGAGGAGATGTGCAAGGACCTCTTCGAGCGCCTCGCCGCGCCGTGCGAGAAGGCCCTTGCCGATGCCAAGCTCAAGCCCTCCGACGTCCAGGAGGTGGTGATGGTCGGCGGCTCCATCCGCATCCCCAAGGTGCAGGAGCTGGCGAAGAAGATCTTCCAGACCGACAACCTCGACAAGAGCATCAACCCCGACGAGGTGGTCGCGATCGGCGCGGCGTTCCAGGGCGGCGTCCTCATGGGCGACGTGAAGAACGTGGTGCTGCTCGACGTCACCCCGCTCTCGCTCGGCGTGGAGACGCTCGGCGGCGTGATGACCACGCTGATCCCGCGCAACACCACCATCCCGACGTCGAAGAAGGAGATCTTCTCCACGGCGCAGGACAACCAGAGCGCGGTGACCATCGTCGTGCTGCAGGGCGAGCGGCAGATGGCCGCGGACAACCGCGTGCTCGGCCGCTTCGACCTCACCGGCATCAGCGCCGCCCCGCGCGGCGTGCCGCAGGTCGAGGTCGAGTTCTCGCTCGACGCCAACGGCATCCTCAACGTCAAGGCGACCGACAAGGCCACGTCCAAGGCGCAGGAGATCAAGATCACCGGCTCGAGCGGCCTGTCGAAGGACGAGGTCGAGCGCATGCGCAGGGATGCCGAGGAGCATGCGGCCGCCGACAAGGCCCGTCGCGAGCTCATCGACACCAAGAACCGCGCCGAGCAGGTGGCCTACCAGGTGAAGAAGCAGCTCGAGGAGCTCGGGGCCAAGGTGCCCGCGGAGAGCCGCACGAAGATCGAGGGCGCCGTGTCCAACCTCGAGGAGCGGCTCAAGGGCGACGACAAGGCCGCCATCGAGGCCGCGCTCAACAACCTGATGAACGCGGCCGGCGAGCTGCAGCAGGCCACGGGAGCCGCGGGCACCGGTGCGACCGGCGGCCCGTCCCCCGGCGGCGAGAAGAAGGACGACGTCATCGACGCCGAGTACGAGGTGACCGACGACGGCAAGAAGTCCTGACGGCACGGACCCGTGCGAGATTCCCGCGGCGGTCGCCCTTCGCTCACGAGGGGCGGCCGCCGCGGTGCGCTTCAGAACGGCGAATCTCAGATGAATGTCTTCACGGCAACCAGTACCAGTACCGCCGCAAGCGCCACCCGCAGCCAACGGGCCCGCAGGCGGAGCGCAAGCGCGCTGCCGGCAAGCACGGCCGGTACGGACCCCGCCAGCATGCTGGCCAGCATCCAACCGTCCACCATGCCCGCGGCGAGGTAGCCCGAGCCGGCGATCAGCGCCAGCGGGATCGCGTGCGCGATGTCGGTCGCCACGAGGCGCTGCGGAGTCATGCGCAGCGGGTAGATCGCCACCATCATCACCGACCCGAGGGCTCCCGCGCCAACGGAAGTCAGGGCCACGAGGAGGCCCAGCAATCCACCCGACACCACCGACAGCAGCGGCTGCTGGCGCCTGAACCGCGCGGGCGCGTCGATGCGGCGGTCCCGCATCCATGATTGGAGCGCCGGCCCCGAGACGATCCCCACCGCGGCCACCAGCACCACGGCGCCGACGGCCTGCGTCAACCAGTCGATCCGGCCGATCGCACCGTGTCGCGCCACGAACACCACCGTTGCCAGTGCCATCGGCAGGCTCCCGAGCCAGAGACGCCGCACAACCTGCCAGTCGACCTGGCCCTTCCTGTGGTGCATCGGTACCGCGACGAGCTTGGTAATGGCCGCGAACCACAGGTCCGTGGCGATCGCGGTCTGCGGGGCCACCCCGAAGAACAAGAGGAGGAGCGGCGTCATCAATGCACCGCCACCCACGCCAGTGAGGCCCACGACGAAGCCGGTGCATGCGCCGGCGATCGAGTAGGCCGGGTCTATCATCGCCCAGAGGGTAACCCAAGGCACGTTCTTATCCGTTGCTTGCGCCGGCCCGGAATTGCCATACATTTCCTGCTTCGACACCGCTCCGCACGGCCCGCCGCGCACGTCGCTCGGCACGCCGACCCGGGCGCAACGTCGGTCACGCCATGCAGCGCATCAAGGGCATCGCCGTCAGCCCCGGCATCATCGTCGGGCGCGCATTCCTGGTGGGTTCCGCCGAGCAGGTGGTCCCGCACCGCACCATCGCCGAATCCGAGGTCACGGGGCAGAACGAGCGCCTGCGCGTCGCGCTGGCCGCAGCCGGCGACGAGATCGGCGCGCTCAGCGAGCGCACGCGCCGCGAGCTGGGCACCGAGCCTGCCAAGATCTTCGAGTTCCACGCGGGCCTCCTCCGCGACCGTGCGCTGGTGACGTCCATCGAGCGCAGGATCGCCGGCAGCTTCGTCACCGCCGAGCAGGCGGTCGCCGACCAGTTCCGGGTGCTGGTGGACCAGTTCAAGCGCATGGGCAACGAGGTCTTCGAGCAGAAGGCCAACGACGTCCTGGACCTCGAGCGACGGGTGCTGGGGCACCTGATGGGCGCGCAGGAGAGCCGCCTCGCGCAGCTCGACGCGCCCGCGATCGTGGTGGCGCACGAGCTCACCCCGAGCCAGGCCGCGGCGATGGACCGGGCCAAGGTGATCGCCATCGCCACCGACCTCGGCGGGCGCACCGGGCACACGTCGATCGTCGCGCGCGCCCTGGGGCTGCCATCGGTGGTCGGGTGCCAGCGCCTGTCGGTGGAAGTGGAGGAAGGCGACGAGCTGATCGTCGACGGGAACGAGGGCGTGGTGATCCTCCGCCCCGACGCGCGGACGCTCGAGGAATACCGGCGCAAGCAGGAGCGCTCCGTGCGCTCGCGCGCGGCGCTGCGCGAGCTGTCGGGCGCCGAGGCGGTGACGCGCGACGGCGTGCGCGTCGCGCTGATGGGCAACATCGAGTTCCCCGAGGAGGTCGAGGCCGTGCTCGCCAACGGCGGCGACGGGATCGGCCTCTACCGGACCGAGTTCCTCTGGCTCACGCGCAAGGAGCCGCCCACCGAGGAGGACCACCTCGAGGCCTACCTGCGCGCCATCCGCCTGCTCAAGGGCAAGCCGCTCACCATCCGAACGTGCGACCTCGGCGCGGACAAGTACACGCAGGAGCAGATGGAGGAGCCCGAGCGCAACCCGTTCCTGGGGCTGCGGTCGATCCGCCATTCGCTGGCCAACCCCGCGGAGTTCAAGCGGCAACTGCGCGCCATCCTGCGCGCCAGCGCTCATGGGCCGGTGAAGACGATGTTCCCGCTGGTGTCCAACCCGATGGAGCTGCGGCAGGGCAAGCTCATGCTCGCGGACCTGTCGGAGGAGCTCGAGGACGAGGGCATCCCCTTCGACCGCCAGATGCCGATCGGCGTGATGATCGAGGTGCCGTCGGCCGCGCTGATGGGCCGGGTGCTGGCGTCGGAGAGCAGCTTCTTCTCGATCGGAACCAACGACCTGGTGCAGTACACGCTGGCCGTGGACCGCGGCAACGAACGCGTGGCCTACCTCTACCAGGCGGCCCACCCGGCGGTGGTGTACCTGGTCAAGAACGTGGTCCGGGCGGCCCGCAGCGGCGGCATCGACTGCAGCGTGTGCGGGGAAATGGCCGGAGAGCCGCTGTTTTGCATGTTGCTGCTGGGCCTGGGATTGCGTACACTCTCCATGGTTCCCGACCAGATCCCCGTGATCAAGCGCGTGGTCCGGTCGGTGACGATGGAACAGTGCGAACGCCTCGCCCGCAGGGTCGGGTCGTTCGACTCGGAGCGCCAGGTCGAGACGGCCTTGCGCGACGAACTCAGGAAACTCGATCCGGAAGTCTTCGGCCAATGGATGTCGGAGTAACGGATCAAGCGTCTGGCGCGTGCCAGGCGCGTTGACAGGACAACGGGTTGCCCGTCGCTCGATGAGCGCGGTCCGCCCCACAGCGCGAAGCGGGTCGGCGCATCATGCGCCCTCCCCCGCGCAGTGGCGAGGCGGGCCCCGGGAGCGCTCCAGTGCGGAGCGCGCGAGACGGCGGCACCCAGGCGGAACTCTCGGTGCACACCAACGGAGCGTGCCAGTTGACTGCGATGGGGCGACCGTCGCCCGGACCCGGAGCTCGCTCCGGACCTCCGGCCGAGCTGTCGCCGCCGTCGCACTGACGCGCCCGGCGCACGAAGGTTCCGCCACGAACCGCCGCTTGATGCGGCAGAGGATTGATCGTGGCGAACGACAGCGAGCACAACCAGGACGAGACCCGGCGCGACGAACCGCAGGCCCATCAGCCGGCGGCCGATGCCCATGACGAGGCGCACGGGCACGCCCCGGACCACCACCACTCCGACCATCACGACCCCGACCATCGCGACCCCGACCATCGCGGGACTGACCAGCACGAGGAGGAGGGCGCCGGCTACGACCCCGCGGCCTTCGCCTCGCTCGAGGCCATCGAGCGCGACGAGGACGCGCCCATCCTGCCCGTTCGGGCGGTGGATGACGCCGAGGACGAGGACGACGAGGATGCCGACGAGCCCGCCGAGGGCGCAGCGGCGGAGGCCGAGAACGCCGGCGACGAGCAGGATGCGGAGCCCGCGGACGCCGCGGAGGACGAGCCTGCCGCCGAGGGCGATGAGGACCCCGCCGAGGGCGGCGGACTGCGCAAGCGCCGCCGCCGGCGGGGCGGGCGCGGCCGCAAGAAGGAGACGCAGCAGTCGGCGGCCCCCGCGGGCGCGAAGCGCCGGCAGCTGATGGTGGTGAACGACGTCCCCGGCGAGGAGTGCCGCATCGCGATCCTCGAGGAAGGCCGCCTCGAGCAGATCTTCGCCGAGCGCGAGAGCACCGCGACCAACGTCGGCAACATCTACAAGGGACGCGTGATGAACGTCGAGCCCGCCATCCAGGCGGCGTTCGTCGACTTCGGCGAGGGCCAGAACGGCTTCCTCCACATCAGCGACCTGCACCCGAAGTACTTCCCGGGCGGCGACAAGACCGAGCGCGTCGGCAAGAAGATCGCGCGCCGCGACCGCCCGCCGATCCAGGAGGCGCTGAAGCGCGGCCAGGAGGTCATCGTGCAGGTGCTCAAGGAGGGCATCGGCACCAAGGGCCCCACGCTCACCAGCTACGTCTCCATCCCCGGCCGGCTGCTCGTGATGATGCCGCAGATGGACAAGGTCGGCGTCAGCCGCAAGGTCGACGACGAGGACCAGCGCCGCGAGATGCGCCGCATCCTCGACAGCCTCGAGCTCCCCGAGGGCTTCGGCTTCATCCTGCGCACGGCCGGCTTCGACCGCACCAAGACCGAGCTGCAGCGCGACGCGCTCTACCTGCAGCGGCTCTGGGAGGCGATGGAGCGCCGCATGAACTCGACCGGTGCGCCCTGCACGCTCTACACCGAGAGCGACCTGCTGGTGCGCACCATCCGCGACATCGCCGATGACAGCGTCGAGGCGATCGTGGTCGACAGCGAGAGCGCGTTCCTGCGCGCCCGCACCTTCCTGCAGGTGGTGGCGCCGATCAACGCGCCCAAGCTCCTGTTCTACGACCGCGCCGCGCCGCTCTTCGAGGCCTTCGGTGTGGAGCGCCAGGTCGAGCAGATCCACGCGCGCGAGGTGCCCCTGCCCTCGGGCGGCGCGCTGGTCATCGACCAGACCGAGGCGATGGTGGCGATCGACGTGAACAGCGGCAAGAGCCGCAGCGCACGCGACAGCGAGACCAACGCCTTCAACACCAACAAGGAGGCGGTCGACGAGATCGCGCGCCAGCTGCGGCTGCGCGACCTCGGCGGCATCATCGTCAACGACCTGATCGACATGCGGTCGCTGAAGCACCGCCGGGAGATCGAGTCGCGCTTCGACCAGAACCTCCGCCGCGACCGGGCCAAGACGACGACGCTCGAGATCTCCGACTTCGGCATCGTGGAGATGACGCGCCAGCGCATGCGCCCCGGCCTGCACAAGACGCAGTTCATGGACTGCCCGCACTGCCACGGCAGCGGCGAGGTGCGCGTGCCGGACGCGGTGGCGGCGGACATCCTGCGCCGCATCGGCCTGCTCTTCTGCCACGACCGCGTGATGCGCGCCGAGGTGGTGTGCAGCTCGCGGGTGGCGGGCGTCTTCCTGAGCACGCGGCGCAACGCGCTGCATGAGCTCGAGGAGCGCGCGGGCAAGCGGGTGGACATCCGCATCTCCGAGGCGTTCGCGATGGACCGCGTGGACATCTACGCCTACGACGACCGCGGCGCGGACGTCGAGGTGGACCGCCTCCCCCGGATCCCGGTGCCCCGCCTCGCGGAGCTCCTGGAGGAACTGCCCGAGTCGGACGAGGATGATGGCACGGATGCGCCGGATTCCGGCGGTCGCCGCGGCCGTCGCCGCCGCCGCCGCCCCGCGCCCGCCGATGCCACGGCCATCGCGCTGGCAGGCGGGTTCGACGACCTTCCGACGCCCAGCGCCGACGAGCCAAGCGTCTCGGAGCTGATCCGCCGTGCCGATGCCGAGCGCGACGCCAAGCGCCGCGAGGACGACGCGCGACGCAAGGAAGAGGACGCACGTCGGCGCGAGGAAGATGCCCGTCGCAAGGAAGAGGAGGCCCGCGCCCGCGAGGAGGCGGCACGAGCCCGTGAGGAAGAGGCGCGCCAGCGCAACGAGGCCTTCGCGGCCCGTGCGGCGGCGCGCGAGGCGCGGGCGGCCGAGCGGGCCGCGCGGGTCGAGGCCGGGCAGGACATGTCGGACCTCGATGCGCTCGACGCTGCCGACGACGCGCTCGATGCCGCCGACCGCGAGTTCTTCGCGGGGCACTCGTCGGACGACGAGGGCGACGAAGGCGGTGAGGACGGACGTCGCAAGCGCCGGCGCCGGCGCCGCGGCGGCCGGGGCCGACGCAAGGGCAACCGCGACGGCGACCAGTCCGGCGGCGAAGGCGCCTCGGACGACGGCGCCGCCGAGGACGGCGAGCCGGCCGGCGAAGGCTCCGAGACCGCAGCTTCCGAGGGCGATGACGACGGCGAGCCTGCCGGAGGCGGTGACGACGGCGAGCAGTCCGGCGGAGACGGCGAGGGCGGCCGACGCAAGCGTCGGCGACGTCGCCGGCGCGGCGGGCGCAATCGCGACGGTGACGGAAACCGCGAGTCTGGCAGCGCGGCGAACGACGGCGGCCAGCCGCGCGAACAAGGCAACCGCGAACCGCGTGAACAGGGCAACCGCGAGCCGCGCGAGCAAGGCAACCGCGAACCGCGTGAGCAAGGCAACCGCGAGCCGCGCGAGCAAGGCAACCGCGAACCGCGCGAGCAAGGCAACCGCGAGCCGCGCGAGCGGCCCGCACCGGCGGCGACCGAGCAACCGGCGCCATCGGCGCCTGATGCGGGTGCCCGCGACGGCATGTCCGCTGCCAAGAAGACGATCCGCAGCGTGACCGGCTGGATGCGGCGCCTGAAGTCGCCCTCGGGCAGCCGTGACGACCGCTGACCCAAGCGCCATGGGCTTCACGCGACGCATCTTCGTGCTCGGCTCGACCGGCTCGATCGGCACCGCCACGCTGGAGGTGGTGCGGCACCTGGCCGAGACCGGCGGGCCACGCTACGAGGTGGCCGGCATCGCCGCGGGCGCAAACGGCGCGCTTGCCGCGGCGCAGGCTGCCGCCCACGGCATCCGCCACGTGGCCATGTCCGACCCCAATGCGGCCGCATCCATGCCGACGGGCGTGGAGTGCCTCGCGGGCCCGGACGCCGCACTGGAGCTCATCGAGCGCCTGGCGCAGCCCGGCGACCTGGTGATGGGCGCCATCGTCGGCGCCGCCGGCCTTGCCCCCACGCTTGCCGCCATCGAGCGCGGCTGCCACATCGCGCTTGCGAACAAGGAGACGCTCGTGGCCGCCGGCGCCGTCGTCCGCGAGGCCGTGGAGCGCAAGGGCGTCGAGCTGCTTCCCGTGGACAGCGAGCACAGCGCCGTGTTCCAGTGCATCCGTGCCGGCACGCCGCGCGAGGTGGAGCGCATCGTCCTCACGGCGAGCGGCGGCCCCTTCCGCACCTGGAGCGCCGAGCGCACGGCCGCGGCCACCGTGGCCGAGGCCCTGCGCCACCCCACGTGGCAGATGGGCCGCAAGGTGACGATCGACAGCGCCAGCCTGATGAACAAGGCGCTCGAGGTGGTCGAGGCGCACTGGCTCTTCGACCTTCCCGCGTCCCGCATCCAGGCCATCGTGCACCCGCAGAGCATCGTGCACTCGTTCGTCGAGTTCCGCGACGGCAGCACCATCGCGCAGCTCAGCCCGCCGTCCATGAAGCTGCCCATCCAGTACGCGCTCACCTGGCCCGAGCGCACCGACGGATGCAGCCCCACCATCGCCTGGGATGCGATGCGCTCGCTGGACTTCGAGCCGGTGGACCACGAACGCTTCCCCGCCATCCGGCTCGCCTGGCGCACCATCGAGTCGGGCGGCAGCGCCGGTGCGGTGCTCAACGCAGCGAATGAGGTGGCCGTCGAGGCCTTCCTGGCCGGCTCCATACGGTTCGGCGACATCAGCCAGCTGGTGTCCAATGCCATGGACGAGCTGCCGGCGCGTCCCGTCAGCTCGCTCGCGGAGGTGATGGCCGCCGATCGCGAGGCGCGCGAGTGGGCCCGCGAGCGCGCGGCCGAGCGCGCGTCGGCCGCCCGGTGAGCGCATATCCTTCGGGCGGGCGCCCCGCGCCTGCACCATGGAACTCCTCTCCGACGGCCGCAATGTCCTCCTGATCCTCGCGGGCTTCGGGCTCCTGATCTTCGTCCACGAGCTCGGCCACTACCTCGCCGCGCGATGGGCAGGCATCCGCTGCGAGAGCTTCGCCATCGGCATGGGCCCGCCGCTCGTGGCATGGAGGCGCGGCATCGGCATCCGTGCGGGATCCACGGATCCATCCACCATCGCCCGCCACGGCAAGCCCGCGCTGGAGATGTCCGACGAGGAACTGGCGCGCAACGGCATCGGCGAGACCGAGTGGTCGCTGCGGCTCTTCCCCCTCGGCGGATACGTCCGCATGCTCGGGCAGGACGACCTCGACCCCGGCAAGGTCTCCTCGGCGGTGCGGAGCTACCAGCGCGCGCCCGTGGGGCGCCGCATGGTGGTGGTGTCGGCCGGCGTGCTGGCGAACCTGGCGCTGGCGGTCTCGCTCTTCGTGGTGGCGTTCATGGTGGGCGTCCGCTTCGAGGCGCCGGTGGTGGGGGCCGTTGTCCCCGGGTCACCGGCCGCCGAAGCGCGTTCCGGGGAGTCGGGGGCGACCGGCCTTCAGCCGGGCGACGTGGTCCGCGCGATCGACGGCGCATCGGTGCAGACCTTCGCGGACATCCAGATCGCGGGCGCCATGGCGCGCCCCGGCCAGCCCATTTCCATCGAGGTCGAGCGCACCCGCCCCGGCCAGGCACCGGAGTACCTCGCCTTCAGCGTGGTGCCGCGGCGCGACCCGGCCAGCGGGCTGCAGCAGATCGGCATCGAGCCTGCGCTGTCAGGCGACATCGGCGAGGTGCGGCCCGCCGAGCGCGTGCTCTTCGACCAGGCGCTTGCGCGCACCGGGCTCGGCCCGGAGCCGGGGCCGGACGGCCCCGACCCGCTCAAGGCCCTCGTCGGGACCTCTCTCGATGCCGCGGCGCGCGAGTCCGGCGGACGCCCACTGCGCACGCAGTGGACCACTGCCTCGGGGCGCACCGTCGAGCGCACCCTGCAACCCGTGCCCGAGCTGTCCGTCCAGCGGACCGCCCCGCACGACGGCCTGCCCGCGGAGGCCGAGCCAGGCATCGCGGGCCTGGTGCCGCTCCTCGAGATCCCGGCCGTCCCGGCGGAGTCGCCGAATGCCGCGCGCTTCCGCCCCGGCGACGTGATCCTCCGCATCGGCCAGGTGGATGGCCCGCGCTTCGAGCAGTTGCGGGCGGAACTCGCGCGGCACGCCGGCCGCACCGTGGAACTCACCGTGCTCCGCGACGGCGCGCCGCTGTCCGTCACCGCGGAGGTCAGCGGCAAGGGACTGCTCGGCGTGCAGATCGGCCGTGCGCTCGCGCTGCCGCTCACCGCGACGCCCCTTCGCGAGGTGCTTGGCTCCGACGGCACGCCCCGTGCCACCGCGGCTGCCGGCCTCGACCCCCTCCCCCGCACCCGCATCGTGTCGGTCGACGGCATCCCGGTGCACGACTGGACGGGCCTCCGCACCGCGCTGGCCACGGCCACCGCGGAAGCCGCGGCGCGCAACGAGGGCACGTCGGTGGATGTGCGCATGGAGGCGCCGACCGCCGGGCGCGAGCCGCTGGAGGGAACCCTGGCGCTGCCGGCCGACGATGTCCGCGCGATCCATGCGCTGGGGTGGCGGTCGCCGGTGCCGGGCGCGGTCTTCGACCCGCTGATGACCACGCTGACTGCGCACGGCAACCCGCTGACGGCCGTGTCCATGGGCTTCCACCAGACCCGCACGCTCGTCACCATGACCTACCTCACCATCGACCGGATCGTGCGCGGATCGGTGGGGGTCGACCAGCTGCGCGGCCCGGTGGGCATCGTGCACCTCGGCGCCCGCGTGGTGGACCGCGGCGCCATGTACCTGGTGTTCTTCCTGGCGATGATCAGCGTCAACCTGGCGGTCCTGAACTTCCTGCCGCTCCCGATCGTGGACGGCGGGCTGTTCCTCTACCTGCTCTGGGAGCGCCTCACGGGCAGGCCCCCGTCGCTGCGCTTCCAGAGCGCGGCGACGGTCGTCGGCCTGTTGTTCCTCGGCGCGCTCTTCGTCTTCACCTTCTACAACGACGTGACGCGTATCGTCACCGGCGGATGAACGCACCCTCCACCATCGTCACCGGCGCAGGCAGCGGCATCGGTCGCGCCACGGCCGTCCTGCTCGCACGCGCCGGCCACCGGCTGACGCTGTGCGGGAGATCGCTGCACAAGCTGCAGGACACGCACCGGCTGTGCCTCGAGGTTGGCGGCCCCGAGCCCATCGTCGCGCACGGCGACCTCGCCGACAGCGGCATCGCGCACGCTGCGGTCGACCGTGCCGTGGCCGACCACGGTGCGCTCGACAACCTGGTGTGCTGCGCCGGCGTCGCGCCGAAGGTGCCGATCGCGGACACGGGCGAGCAGGTGCTCGAGGACGCCTTCTTCCACAACGCCTTCGCGCCCGCATTCATGATCGTGCGCGCATGGCCGCACTTCCGTCAGCGGAAGTCCGGGTGCGCGGTGCTGGTCGGTTCGCTCGCGAGCATCGACCCCTTCGACGGGTTCCTCGCCTACGGTGCATCCAAGGCGGCGGTGGACAGCTACGTCCGCAGCATGCACCGCGAGGGCCGCTCGTTCGGGATGCGCGCCTTCTCCATCGCGCCCGGCGCCATCGAGACCCCGCTGCTGCGCACCATCTTCCCGGAGAGCGTGGTGCCGAGGCACGCCGCGCTCCCGCCCGAGGCCGTGGCCACGGTCATCCTCGACTGCATCGAGGGCCGGCGCGACGCCGAGCGCGGCAAGGTCATCGTCGTCAAGTGACCGCGCGCCTCACGCCGCGTGGCGGTCGAGCACGCGGTAGTTGATGGCCTCGGCAAGGTGCACCGCGTCCACGCAGTCGGCACCCTCGAGGTCCGCGATGGTGCGAGCCGCGCGCCGCACCTTGTCGAAGGCACGCGCGCTGAGGCCAAGGCCCTGCATGGCGTCCGAAAGCAGCGACCGCAGCGCGCCCTGCACCGGGACAGCGCGGTCGAGCGCCGCGCCGCGCAGGTGCGCGTTGAGCACGGCACCCTGACGCTTGCGCTGCCGCCCGCGGGCGGCCACGACGCGGGTGCGGACCTCGTCGCTGCCCTCGCCCGCGGGCGCGGAGGCAAGGCGGTCGAAGGGCACGGCCGTCACCTCCACGTGCAGGTCGATGCGGTCCACGATGGGCCCGCTCACCCGGTCCATGTAGCGCTCCTGCTCGCGTGCTCCGCCGGCACCGTCGCGGCGGTTGCCGCGCGCCGTCGGGTTCATGGCCGCGACCAGGATGCTCCGCGCCGGGAAGCGAGCGGCCCCATGCGCCCGCGCAACGGTGATGAACCCGTCCTCGAGCGGCTCGCGGAGGGCCTCGAGCGCGCTGCGGCCGAACTCCGGAAGCTCGTCCATGAAGAGCACGCCGTGGTGCGCAAGCGTCACCTCGCCCGGCCGCGGCAGCCCCGCGGCGCCGCCGCCGACGAGGGCGACGGTGCTTGCGGTGTGGTGCGGCGCGCGGAACGGTCGCTCGGTCACGAGCCTCGGCTGCCCGGCGCCCACGGCGCTGAAGATGCGCGTCACCTCAAGCGCCTCGTCCGGCTCGAGCGGCGGCAGGATGCCCGGAACCGCCCGCGCCATCATGGTCTTGCCGCAGCCCGCGGGCCCGATCAGCAGCGCGTTGTGGCCCCCCGCCGCGGCGATGGCAAGCGCCCGCTTGGCCGCTCCCTGTCCGCGGATCTCCCGGAAGTCGACCGCCCGGGGCGCCCCGGCGATGGCCGCCCGGAGGTCGACCGGCGCCGCCCGATCCAGTGCCAGCGCGCCGCGGAAGAACGCCACCACCTCCGACAGCCCCGCGGCAGCGCGGACGTCCACCCCTTCCACCACCGCGGCCTCGTCGGCGTTGTCGCGCGGAAGGACGATGCCCTCCAGGCCGAGGCGCCGTGCGAGGAGCGCCATTCCCACCGCGCCCCTGATGGCACGGAGCCCGCCATCGAGCGCAAGCTCGCCCGCGACCATCCACTGCCCGACCCTGGGTGCGGACCGCCTCGGCGGAGCGCCTTCCGCAGGCGATGCCAGGAGCAGCCCCACGGCGATCGGCAGGTCGAAGGCGGGCCCCTGCTTGCGGAGGTCCGCCGGGGCGAGGCTGATGGTGGTGCGATGGCGGGGCGGCTCGAAGCCGCTCGCCTCCATCGCGCTGCGAACGCGCTCGATGCTCTCGCGGATGGCAAGGTCGGGAAGGCCGACGAGCACGACGCGCGGAAGCCCGCGCGACTGCAGGGAGACCTCGACATCGCAGCGGACGGCATCGATGCCGACGAGGGCGAAGCTTGGGACGGTGATGAGCATGCTGCCCATGGTGGCAACGCCCGCGGTTCCGCACGGGCAAATCGGCCAAAGGGAAATCAAATACCCTCCGCGGATGGACGCTTCCTCCGTCGCCGCCTATGCCGCCTTCGGGCTCTTCGGCGGCGCCATCGGCGGCCTGCTCGGGGTGGGCGGCTCGATCGGGTTCATCCCGCTCGCGACCATCGTGCTCGCCCCGGACAAGCAGCAGCTTCAGGGTGCGGCGATGATCGCGAACTTCGCCGTCGCGCTCACCGCGTTTCGCCGCTACCGGCAGGCGGGCACCGTGGACTGGACGCTTGCGCGCAGGCTCGTCCCCGCCGCGCTCGTGGCAGTGCTGGTCGGCGTGGCGGCCAGCGTGTTCATGGGCGCGGAGTGGTTCCGCGTTGCCTTCGGCGCCTTCCTCCTGGCGGTGGCCGTGCGCGAGTTCCGGCTGCTGGCCCGCCGCTCGCCGGATGGCGGACCCGCCGAGCGGGACCTGCCTCGCCACCAGGCGCTGACCATCGGATCGGCGATGGGGTTCCTGAGCGGCCTGCTCGGAATCGGCGGCGGCGTGGTGGGACTCCCGCTCATGCGCACGTGGGCGCACCTCGAGATGAAGCGCGCGATCGTCTCCAGCGTGTGCACCATGGTCCCGCTGACCGCGGTCGGTGCAACCACCAAGGCCGTCACGCTGTGGCGGTCGGAGGTTCCCTCCGGAGGATCGGCGCTCGTGCCGACGCTCGCGATCGCCGCATGCCTCGTGCCCACGGCCATCATGGGAAGCTGGCTCGGCGCGAGCCTCAACCTCCGCGTCACCGGGCGCGCGGTGCGCTGGGTGCTTGCCTCGTACCTCCCGATCGCCGCGGCATGGATGGCATGGCCCGTGATCGCGTCGTGGCTCGAGGCAGCCAAGTAGCATTTCCCACGATGACCCGCGTGCTCCTGATCGAAGGCGACCCGGCGCGGCGCGACCGGTTCGCGCTGGCGCTCAGGAAGGCGCGCTTCGAGCTGCGCTCCGCGGCCGATGCCGAAGGGGGCCTCCGCCTCCTCCCCGAGGCGCATCCCGACGTGCTGGTGGTCGGCGCCATGTCCACGGGCATGGACCTCCGCGAGGCCTGCGCCGCGGCGCGGAGCGCCGGCAGCGGCCGTGCACTGTCGGTGATCGCGCTGCTCCCCGAGTCCGCGCAGACCGCCCGCGCGGTGCGGGAGGCGATCCTCGACGGTGCCGACGATGCGCTGCCCTTCGACTGCGATCCCGCGGACCTCGTCGAGGCCATCCGGGCGCGCGAGCGCCGGACGCCCGCGGCGGGGCCGACCCTCTCCGAGGACGTCCCCAGCTTCGCGGCCATGGAATCCGCGGCGCAGGCCATGCCGCGCCCGCTCTGGATCGTCTCGCTGGAGATCGAGGACGCCGACGCGGTGGCATCCGTCGAGGGCTTCGAGGCACTGCGGGAACTCAGCGAACTCTGGCGCGGCCGCATCCGGGCGCTGATCCCGGAGCAGGCCGCGTTCTTCCCGGCCGGCCGGTCCACGGCCACGGTCTTCCTGCCCGGGTCCACCCCGGAACCGCGCGCGCTGCTGGCGGCGCTCGGTGGCACCGGCCAGCCCGTGGTCCGCGTGGGCGGGCGCGAGCTCCGGCTGCGCAGCAGCATCGGCGTGCTCCAGGTCGGCGACGGCGAGCGGCTCCCGCCGATCGAGATCGCGCTGGCGCGCAGCCGGCACGCGCTGGCGGTGGCGCGGCTGGGCCCGCAGCCGCGGCTCCACGTGCACTCGGCGGGCGATGCCGAGCGCACCCTCCGCGAGGTGCACCTCGCCACGCTGCTCCAGCACGCGCTGGAACGCGGCGACTTCCGCCTCGTCTACCAGCCGATCGTGAGCATCGCCTCGGGCGAGACCATCGCCGCCGAGGCGCTCATCCGATGGAACCTGCCGACCACCGGCGAATCGATCCCCGCCACGCGGCTGCTGGCCATCGCCGAGGACGCGGGCCTGCTGGCGGAGATCGGCAGCTGGGCGCTGCGCGAGGCATGCCGGCAGTGCGCCGCCTGGTCGCGCGCGGGCGTGGACCTGCCCGTGAGCGTGAACGTGGCACCGAGCCAGTTCCGCCGGGGCGACCTCGAGGACGAGGTGCGCCTCGCGCTCAGCGAAGCCGCCATCCCGGGGAGGCTGCTCACGCTCGAACTGCAGGAGGGGCTCCTCGAGCGCGACGGCGAAGCCATGCTTCCGCAGCTGGAGGGGATCCGCGTGGCCGGGGCGCGCATCGCGATCGACGACTTCGGGACGGGCATCGCCGGCGTCGGGCTGCTGCACCGCTACCCGGTGGACGAGCTGAAGGTCGACCGGACGGTGGTGGCGCGGCTGCCGGGGTCGGCCGAGGACCGCGCCACGCTCGAGTCGGCGCTCCGCCATGCGCGCGGACGCGGCATCGCATGCACCGCCGAGGGCGTGGAGCAGCCCGCGCAGTGGGCCTTCCTCGCCGAGCGCGGCTGGCATGCCGCGCAGGGCTGGCTGGTGGCGCATCCGCTCGGCGGCAACGACATCCCGGGATTCGTGCAGCGCGATCCTGCGGTGCGGGCGGCCGCCGCCAGCGCCCAGGGCGCGTGAACCCGGCCGCGGCGCGCGCCGCGGGGGCCCACGGCGCGCCGCTCAGCGGTCGATGCCCGCAAGGTCCAGGAAGAACGCCTGCTCCTGCGCCACCTGCGCGAGGCGCTCGAACCGGCCGCTCTTGCCGCCGTGGCCGGCCGCCATGTTCACGTGCATCAGGAGCGGATTGGGGTCGGTCTTCATGCGCCGCAGCCGCGCCACGTACTTGGCGGGCTCGAAGTACATGACCTGCGAGTCCCACAGCCCGGTGGTCACCAGCATCGCCGGGTAGGGCTGAGCGCGGATGTTGTCGTAGGGCGAGTACGACAGGATGTACTCGTACGCCTCGCGCGACTCGAGGGGGTTGCCCCACTGGGTCCACTCGTTGGTGGTGAGCGGGATGCTGGCATCGAGCATGGTGGTGAGCGCGTCCACGAACGGCACGTGCACGCCCATGCCCCGGTAGCGGTCGCCGGCCATGTTGGCCACCGCGCCCATCAGCAGGCCGCCCGCGGATCCCCCGGTGGCGAACACGCGCCGCGGGTCGGCCCAGCGCTCACGCACCAGGAAGTCGGTGGCATCGACGAAGTCGTTGAACGAGTTGCGCTTGCGCAGCAGCCTGCCGTCCTCGTACCAGTCCTGCCCGAGGTCCGCGCCGCCGCGCACGTGCAGCGTGGCAAGCGCGAAGCCGCGGTCCATGAGCGAGACGCCCGCGAGGTCGAACTGCGCGTCCGAGGGGGAGCCGTACGCGCCGTAGCCCTCGAGGAGGATCGGGTGCGCACCGTCGCGCGCCCACGCGTCGCGCCGCCAGGCGATCGACACGGGGATCCGCTTGCCGTCGCGGCTCGGGGCCCACGTGCGGGCACTGTCGTAGAGCGAGCGGTCGTAGCCGACCACGGGCTGCTCCTTGCGCACCTGCTGCGCCCCGGTCCGCAGGTCGACGTCGATGGTCCGCCGCGGCGTCACCATCGACGTGTACGAGACGCGCACGGAGGCGTTGGCGGGATCGGGGTTGCCGCCGAGCGTCATGCTCGAGGCCTCCTCGGGCGAGGGGATGGCCGCACCCGTGCCGCCGCCCCAGGGCAGGACGCGGACCCGGGCGTTCGCATCCGACCGTTCCTGCACCGCGATGCCCCCGCGCAGCAGCGCGAATCCGTCGATGGCGGCATCGGTGCGATGCGGCAGAAGCTCCTGCCAGCGCGATCGATCGCCCTCGGCGCCGGCCGGCGCCTGCAGCAGGCGGAAGTTGCGCGCCTCGCGGTTGGTGCGGATCACCCAGCGGCCGTCGAGGCGGTCCGCGTAGTTGCGGACACCTGGCTCCCGCGGCAGCACCACCGACGGACGCTCGGAGGGACGCGCCAGCGGCACGGTCCGCAGCTCGTTGGTGTCGAACCCCTCCATCGTGATCAGCAGGAACTCGTCATCCGAGGAGGCCTCGATGCCCGTGAACAGCGTCTTGTCGGCCTCGTCGTGCACGACCATGTCCGACTCCGGGGGCGTGCCAAGCACGTGCCTGCACACGGGCCCGCTCTGCAGCAGCACCGGGTCCTGTCGCACGTAGAAGACGCTCTTGCCGTCTGCCGACCACACGATGGGCTCGAGCGTCCCCTCGATGCGGTCGGGCAGGTCCGCGCCGGTGCGCAGGTCGCGCAGCCGCAGGGAATTCCCGCGCCGGCCGACGGTGTCCTGCGTCCACGCCACGATCCAGCCGTCCGGGCTCACCTCGGCCGAGGAGATCCGGAAGTAGTCGTGGCCCTTCGCGAGCTCGTTGCCGTCGAGCATGACCTGCTCGGGCGCACCGGGCGCCGGGGCGGCCGCGTCGCCCGTGCGCCGCATGAGCACCGGGTACTCCTGGCCCTGCCGGAACGCGGTCCAGTACCACCACCCGCGGTCGTGCTGCGGCGGCGTGGAGTCGTCCTCCTTGATGCGGCCGCGGATCTCGGCGAGGAGGCGATCCTGAAGGGGCTGCAGGCGCGCCAGCATCGCCTCGGTGTACGCCTGCTCCGCGCGCAGGTGCTCCATCACGTCGTCGCGCTTGCGCGAGGGATGGTCGTCGCGGAGCCAGTAGTACTCGTCGACGCGGTCGCCGTGCGGGCTCCGGACGACGTGCGGATCCTGCCGCGGGACGGGCGGTGCCGGCGCCGGCCCGCCGGGCGCCTGCGCGCGGGGGGCGCCGGAGCATGCGGCCATCGCGGCGGCGAGCGAGGTCCCGAGGATCAGGCGGGTTGCGGTGGCGGGCGTGCGCATGCGCGAAAAATACAGCAGCCCGCCCCTCGGGGGACGGGCCGCGGATGAGTTCGTCCTCCGGCTCAGGCGCTGAAGCTCGAGCCGCAGCCGCAGGTGGTGGTGGCGTTCGGGTTGCTGAACACGAAGCCGCGGCCCATGATCTCGTCCTTGAAGTCGATCGTCGTGCCGTTGAGGTACAGGTAGCTCTTCGGGTCGCACACCACGCGCACGGTGAAGGTGCCCTTCTCGGCAGTCGCGACGCCGCCGGCGGCCGCGCCCTCGATGCGGGTGATGACCTTGCCGTCCTCCGACATGCGGTAGGTGAACTCCCACAGCTCGTCGGTGTCCTTCTGGACCTCGGTGAGGTCGAGGATGTAGCTGAAGCCGCTGCAGCCGCCGCCCTTCACGCCCACGCGGAGCCGGATCTTCTCGGGGTCGAGGCCCTGCTGGTGGACGATGGCGTTGATCTCGCGCGCGGCGCTCTCGGTGACGATGACTGACATGGCTGGGATCCTCTCCTTCGGGGGCGTCAGTGGGCGGCGGCCGGCGCGGCAGGAGCCTCGGCGGCCAGGCCGTTCTTCTTGCGGTAGTCGGCGATCGCCGCGCGGATCGAGTCCTCGGCGAGCACGCTGCAGTGGATCTTCACTGGCGGCAGGCTCAGCTCCTCGACGATCTGCGTGTTCTTGATGGACATCGCCTCGTCGAGGCTCTTGCCCTTGATCCACTCGGTGGCGAGGCTGCTCGAGGCGATGGCGCTGCCGCAGCCGAAGCACTTGAACTTCGCGTCCTCGATGACGCCCTGCTCGTTGACCTTGATCTGCAGCTGCATCACGTCGCCGCACTCGGGCGCGCCGACGATGCCCACGCCCACGTCGGGACGCCCGGCCACGTCGGTGGACGTGCCGAAGCTGCCCACGTTGCGGGGGTGCTGGTAGTGATCGACGACCTTGTCGGAATATGCCATGGTGGTGTGTCCGTGGATGTCAGTGGGCCTGCCACTGGATCTTGCTGATGTCGATGCCTTCCTTGTGGAGGTCGTAGAGCGGGCTCATCGTGCGCAGGTGCTCCACCGCCTTCACGATCTGCTCGATCGCGAAGTCGACCTCCTCCTCCGTCGTCCAGCGCCCCAGCGAGAGGCGCAGCGAGCTGTGCGCCAGCTCGTCGCCGACGCCGAGGCTCTTCAGCACGTAGCTCGGCTCCAGGCTCGCGCTGGTGCAGGCGCTGCCCGAGCTGCACGCGACGTCCTTGACGCCCATCATCAGGCTCTCGCCCTCGACGAAGCCGAAGGAGACGTTGGCGATGTGCGGCAGGCGCTTGTCGGGGTGCCCGTTGACCTGGGTCACCTCGATGCGGCGGGACAGCTCGGTCTCGAGCTTGCGCCGCAGGCGCACGAGGCGCTCGCGCTCCTGCTCCATGGACTCGCGGCACAGCTCGCACGCCTTGCCGAAGCCGACGATGCCGGTGACGTTCATGGTTCCCGAGCGCATGCCGCGCTCGTGCCCGCCGCCGTCGAGGAGCGCCTCGAGGCGCACGCGCGGCTTGCGGCGGCGCACGTAGAGCGCGCCGACGCCCTTCGGCCCGTACATCTTGTGGCCGCTCCAGCTCATCAGGTCCACGCAGTCGCGCTCCACGTCGGTGGGCATCTTGCCCACCCACTGCGTGGCGTCGGTGTGGAGGACGATGTCCCTCTCGTGGCAGAGCCGGCCGATCTGCGGCACCTCGTTGATGGTGCCGATCTCGTTGTTGGCCCACATGATGGTCACGAGGATGGTGTCCGGGCGGATGGCGCCCGCCACCATCTCGGCCGTGATGATGCCGTCGGCACCCGGCTCGAGGAACGTGACGTCGAAGCCCTCGCGCTGCAGGCGCTTGCAGGGGTCGAGCACGGCCTTGTGCTCGTGCACCGCGGTGATGACGTGGCCGCGGCCCTGCTGGCCGGCGGGCGCCTTCGCATACATCTGCGCGGCGCCCTTGATGGCCAGGTTGTTGCTCTCCGTGGAGCCCGAGGTGAAGATGATCTCCTTCGGGTTGGCGCCGACCAGCGCGGCGGCCTGCTCGCGGGCCAGCTCGACGGCGTCCTCGCCCTCCCAGCCGAACTTGTGGTTGCGGCTGGAGGCGTTGCCGAACTTCTCGGAGAAGTACGGGAGCATCGCCTCCACGACGCGGGGGTCGCAGCGGGTGGTGGCGGCGTTGTCGAAGTAGATGGGGAGCTTTGTGGCCATGGTGTCAGTTGCTCCTTGCAGCACCGCAGTGTAGGAGCACCGGTCGGTGGAACAAGGTCAATTCAGACATGTTCTCCGCGATTTCTCGGACGCTGGCAGCCCTGACGCAACCCTCGCCGGTTGGCTATGTTGCGGCGCGCATGCAGATCGTCCATGAACCGCGTTCGATGGCCGCCTTCCATGGATGCGCCCTGGTGCCGACGATGGGCGCGCTGCACGACGGACACGGGTCGCTGATTCGCCGGGCCAGGCTCCACGGCCTGCCCGTGGTGGTCACCGTCTTCGTCAACCCGACGCAGTTCGCCCCGCACGAGGACTTCGGCAAGTACCCCCGGACCCTCGACCGTGATGTCGCGCTGGCCACCCAGTGCGGCGCGGACGCGGTGTTCGCCCCTGCGGCCGAGGACGTCTACCCCGCGGGCCCCGAAGCCTCGCGTCAGGAGGCCGAGGCATGGCCGCTGCCTCCCGTCGCCTGCGAACCCGGGCTCGAGGACGCGTGCCGCCCCGGGCACTTCGGGGGAGTGTGTCAGGTGGTGGCGCGGCTCTTTGACCTCTGCCGGCCGGCGGTCGCGGTGTTCGGGGAGAAGGACTGGCAGCAGCTGCGGGTGATCACGGCCATGGCGGAGGGGCTTGCCGGACGATGGCCCGGGCTGCGGATCGAGCCTGCGTCCACCGTGCGCGACCCCGACGGCCTTGCGATGAGCAGCCGCAACGGCTACCTCCGCCCGGAGCAGCGCGAGCAGGCGCTTGGGCTCGTTCGCGCGCTGCAGATGGCCGCAAGCGCGCAGCGGCCCGCCACCGCAGAGGCCCTCATGCGGTCCACGCTCGAGGCCCACGGGCTGGCCGTGGACTACGCCGTTGTGCGGGATGCGCGCACCCTGCTGCCGGTCCAGGGGTTCGAGCGCCCCACGCGCGGCCTCATCGCGGCCAGGCTCGACACCGTGCGCCTGATCGACAACATGGCCCTTCCCATCTGCAGGTAGGGGTACGATCGGAGGCATGAACCCCCTGGCCTGCCGATCGTGCCGGATCCTCGCCTTGGCAGCGGCGCTCGGCGCCCTTGGCGCCTGGGCTGCCCCCCGCGGCGACGACGATGCCCCCAACCCCGCGGCCAAGAAGCCCGAGGGCAATGCCACGAGCGAGGCCAAGTTCTACGAGAAGCTCGACAAGGAGGACCGCGAGGCGCTGAAGGCCGGCGTCGGGTTCCTCGTGGCCAAGCCCACCGACACGCTCGTGTGGCTCGGCGGCGATGCCATGGACCGCGAGGCATTCCGGGGCAAGGTGACCGTGATCCAGTCCGTTGGAGGCAAGGCCAGCGCGCGCACCGCCCTCGAGAAGGTCAAGAAGTCGTTCCCCGAGGGCGCCGTGCTGCTGGGCCTGCACACGCCGGACCAGGCCGGGCGCGGCGAGGACTCGCTCAAGGGCAACCCGCCGTGCATCGTGGCGATCGACGCGGACGGCGCATGGTGCGACGCGCTTGGCGTCTGGAAGAAGCCGGTCAACATCGTGATCGACAAGGCCGGCGTCGTCCGCTTCGCGGGCCTCACCGAGGCCGGGCTCAAGGCCAAGGTCCCGCTCCTCATGGCGGAGGAAGTGGACGACAGCGTGCAGGGCCGCGAACGCCCCGCGC
Organism: Planctomycetota bacterium; assembly: GCA_016873255.1. GTDB lineage: Bacteria > Planctomycetota > Phycisphaerae > Phycisphaerales > SM1A02 > UBA966. The sequence goes on along the minus strand of VGXR01000010.1, from coordinate 8,208 downwards.
CCGCCGGCGCGCCCGAGGCCAAGCCCGCGGAGGACGTCAAGTGGCCGGAGTTCCTGGCGCCGGTCTCCGGAGGCAGCGACATGCGCGGCAAGAAGGTGCCCGCGTTCAACGTCGAGAAGTGGCTCACGGCCCGCCCGGACCCCGGCAAGCGGCTGGTGGCGATGGACTTCTGGGCCACCTGGTGTCCGCCCTGCCGCGCCTCCATCCCGCACCTCAACGAGCTGCACCAGAAGTTCGGCGATGACATCCTCTTCGTGGGCATCAGCGACGAGAAGGAACCTGCGTACAACCAGGGCCTCAAGAAGTACAAGCTCAAGCCCGCGGACTTCAGGTACTCGCTGGCGCTCGACTCCAAGAGCACGATGAAGGGCTTCTTCCAGATCTCCGGCATCCCGCACATGGCGATCTTCTCGCCCGACGGCATCGTGCGGTGGCAGGGCCACCCGATGTCGCTGCAGGAGGAGGACATCCAGAAGCTCGTCGCCGCCAACCGGGCGAACTCGAAGTCCGCGCCGGGCACGGGCGGCGGCCGCGGCTGGGTGGCGTCTGGCGCCGGTCAGAAGTCGCGCTGAACGATCGCCTCGGCGGCCGCGTCAAGGGCATCGCGCGCCGGTCCCTGCGGCACGTGCGCCAGCTCGCGCCGCGCATCGGCGACGATCGCGAGCGCACGCGAGCGCGCCTCCGCGAGCGCACCGGACTCGTGGAGCTCGGCGAGCAGCCCCGCCCCGTCGCGCGCGCGGATCACCTCGATGGCCCGCTCGCGCCGCGCCCCCGCCCCGCCGGCGAGGTGGACGATGACGGGGAGCGTGAGCTTTCCCTTCTCGAGGTCGCGGCCGAGGCTCTTGCCCACCACGTCCTCCCGGCCCTCGAGGTCGAGCAGGTCGTCCTGCACCTGGAACGCGATGCCCAGGCCCTCGCCGAACCGCCCCAGCGCCGCCACGGCCGGCTCGGGTGCGCCGCTCAGGCGCGCACCGAGCTCGCAGCAGGCGCCGATCAGGACGGCGGTCTTGCGGCGCACGATCTCGAAGTAGGTGGGCTCGTCGAGCGACAGGTCGTCTCGGTGGCTCAGCTGCAGCAGCTCGCCCTCGCAGAGCGTGTTCGTGACCTCGCCAAGCCGCAGGTTGAGCGCGGGGTCGCCGACGCGGCTGCACAGGTGGAATGCGTTGGAGATGAGGTAGTCGCCGAGCATCACGGCCACCTCGTTGCCGCGGAGGCGGTTGACGGTCTGGCCCTTGCGGCGGACGTCGGCCTCGTCGAGCACGTCATCGTGCACCAGCGTGGCCATGTGGATCATCTCGCAGGTGGCGGCCACGGAGACATGGCGCTCGCCCACGGACCCGAAGGCGCTGCCGCAGAGAAACACCATCGTGGGTCGCAGCATCTTGCCGCGGTAGCGCTCCACGTGCCGGCAGAGCGTGTTGACGGGCGGCAGGTCGCGCGCGAGCTGCCGCTCGAACGTGCGGCCGACCTCGTCGAGGAGGGAGGCGAGGTTCGCGAGCGGGGGAGCGTGCTCGGGCGTCAACGGCATTCCGGGATGGTAGGCGGCGGGCGCGCGACGGCCCTCAGCGCCGCGGACGCTGCGCCGTGATGTAGGCGATCCAGCCCTCGCAGGCCTCGCCGACGGCGGTGCGGCGGAACTTGCCGTCGCCCTCGCCGTCCTCGGTGGTGCCCTCCCAGTAGGCGGCGGGGCGCACGAACCCGGCGTCGACGAGCGCCTCCTGGATCTCGGCAAGCGTCCACAGGCGCCAGTCGTAGGTGAACGCCTTGCGCAGCTCGGTGCCGTCGGGGAAGCGGAAGTGGATGTGGTTGAGCACGTCGCCGTTGATCGGGTTGTAGCGCTCGGTGTGCCAGACGTAGGTGAACCCGTCGAGGTCGCGCTCCTCCTTGGTCACCGAGAAGCTCTGGAACCCTCCGTAGGAGTCGAGCACGAACAGCCCGCCCGGCTTCATGTTGGCGAACGCCGCCCGGAAGTACTCCACCAGCGCGGTGCGCGACTTGAAGATGAAGTAGCTGAAGTTGAGCGCCGCGATCACGTCCGCGGCGGGTGCCCCTCCGCCGCGCACGTCGCCCTTCACCCAGTGCATGCGTGCGCGCTGCGCCGCGGTGAGGCGCACGCCGTGGCGCGCCTTGCCCCACGCCATCGTCCCGGTGCAGAGGTCGATGCCCCAGGCCTCGTTGCCGGAGCGGTGCTTCACCCACTCGCAGCTCAGGAACCCCGTGCCGCAGAAGTCCTCGCGCAGCACCTTCGGCGCACGGCCGTGGAGCTCGCGGTAGCGGCGGTCGATGAAGGCGATCTCCGCGGACGGATCCTGCACGGACAGCTCGTAGAGCTCGTGCCGGTCGCTGCCCTTGGCGGTGCGCCATCCCTTGCGTGCGTGCTTCCTCGTGCGCGTTGCGGTGTTCCGTGCCATGTGGGGCGCGGAATGCTACTGGCGCGCGGTCACCTGCGCGGCGCGCCGTCGTTGGTTCGGTACCACTGCGAGGCGCTGGCGGCGAGACGGCCCGCGTCGACGCCGAAGTCCTCGGCGAGCGCCTGCTGCCAGGGCTTCCCGCCCTTCACGGCCTTGACCCACGCCCCGAACTTCTGCGGCCGGTCGGCGATCATCAGGTCGACGAGCAGGAATCCGACCGAGTAGCCGATCGCGTTGTCGCCGGGCCACGTGCCCTCCGCACCGCTCAGCGCCATCACCTTGGCGGCATCGCCGCCCTGGCGGAAGAAGGCGAGCCCCTGCGGCCGGCGGTTCTGGTCGACGCGGCCGTTCGGCACGCAGGCGCGCGCGATCCACTCGGCGAAGCCCTCGTTGGCCCAGTCCGGCAGGCGCGCGGGCGTGGCGTAGCGGTGCACGATGCCGTGGAGCGTCTCGTGCACCAGGGTCGACGCGAACTCCGCCTCGGTGTTGCCGCGGTACGCGGAGATGGCCACCTGCGGGCCGGTCATGTGGCAGATGCCGCGGAGCGTGGCGGGGGCCTTGTGCCGGAACACGGCGGCCTCGGAGAGGCGGAAGCTCTCCTGCCGCTCGTAGAGGAGCACCACGGCCTTGCCCCAGAAGAGGTTGATCCCCTTGGGGACCTGCAGCATCTCGGCGACGCGCGCGTACATGGCGTCGAGCTCGCGCCCCCAGCGCTGAAGGTCGGCCTTCGGGAGGTCGCCGGTCACGATGAAGAACTCCGTCTCCACCGTGTCGGCACGCACGCCGGCCACGTCCATCGCCTCCTTGGCCACGCCGCGCATGCGGTCGACGGCTGCGGTGCGGTCGCCGTCCGAGAGGACCGGCCACGGCCTGGCGGTGGCATCGTCGGGCAGCGTGTCCTGCTGCAGCTGGCGCTCGCGGTCCATGCGGTCGCGCTCCTCGCGGAGCTTCGCCGCGCCCGAGGCACGGACGCGCGCTGCGTCCACCTGCTCGGCGGTCGCGCCGACACGCTTCGCCTGCCCGAAGGCATCGTCGGCGAGCTTCCTGCCGTCCTTCGCGGCGGCGAGGAGTTCCCCGAGCCGCAGCCACTGCGCGGCACTCGCCTTGTCCATCACCTGCGCGTAGACGCGCCGAAGGTCGGGCGCCACGAGGTCGCTCCACCGGCGGTCGCCGAACGACCCGGTGAACCCGTCCTCGGTCCACGCCGTGAGCTTGCCGACGAACGTCGCGCCGGTGACGGTGCGCGCGCGCACCTCCACCGGGCGCTCGAGCGTTCCCTGCGCGAAGCCGGGACGGGGCGCCGCCAGGAGCGCCGCCAGCACTGCCAGCATGGCAGCGAGGCGACGGAAGACGCATCGAGCGGCAGTCATCGGGAGACAGGCTAGCGAACCCCGCAATCATGGCACGCAACCGGCGGCTGAGGAACGGGTTACGCCGGGATACGGCGCGTCGAGGCGGCCTGCGGGCCTGCCCGCGCGGCACGAATCCCGCGAAAAACGCGACCCGCGGTGATTGTCGCGCCCTTCGGCGCCGATTCCCCTCCCGGGCCCGCGGCGTGGCAAGCCGTTTGCCCGTTATCCCTCGAACCCGCCCAGGCATTCCTAGCATTGCGGCGGTTGGATTCGTAGGGTTGGTCTGTGCAGGGCCCGATTTCCCGGACCCGCAATCGCGAAGGAGGCTGGCATGTTCGAACGACTCACCGATCGCGCCCGCAAGGTCATGGCCCTGGCCAACCAGGAGGCCCAGCGCTTCAACCACGAGTACATCGGGACGGAGCACATCCTGCTCGGCCTCGTCAAGGAGGGCTCGGGCGTCGGCGCGAACGTGCTCAAGAACCTGGACATCGACCTGCGCAAGGTGCGCCTCGAGGTGGAGAAGCTCGTCAAGAGCGGCCCCGAGATGGTGACCATGGGCAAGCTGCCGCAGACCCCGCGCGCCAAGAAGGTGGTCGAGTACGCCATCGAGGAGGCGCGCAACCTGAACCACAACTACGTCGGCACCGAGCACCTGCTGCTCGGCCTGCTGCGCGAGCACGACGGCGTGGCCGCGCAGGTCCTGATGAACCTCGGCCTCAAGCTCGAGGAGGTGCGCGAGGAGGTCCTGAGCCTGCTCGGCGCCGGCGCCGACCAGGAGCGCGAGGAGTCGCCGCAGCAGCCCGCCGAGCCGCAGGCCCAGGAGCCCCCGGCCGAGGGCGGCGCCACCGCGCGCCGCGGCAAGAGCAAGACCCCGGCCCTCGACAGCTTCGGCCGCGACCTCACGGAGCTCGCCAAGAACGGCGAGCTCGACCCGGTCATCGGCCGCGAGCACGAGATCGAGCGCCTCATCCAGATCCTGAGCCGCCGCACCAAGAACAACCCGGTGCTCCTCGGCGAGGCCGGCGTCGGCAAGACCGCCATCGTCGAGGGTCTCGCGCAGCGCATCATCGCGCAGGAGGTCCCCGACCTGCTGTTCGAGAAGCGGCTCGTGGTGCTCGACCTCGCGAGCATGGTCGCGGGCACCAAGTACCGCGGCCAGTTCGAGGAGCGCATCAAGGCGGTGATGAACGAGGTGCGCCGCGCCAAGAACATCATCCTCTTCATCGACGAGCTGCACACGCTGGTCGGCGCCGGCGGCGCGGAGGGCGCGATCGACGCGTCCAACGTGCTCAAGCCCGCCCTCGCCCGCGGCGAGATCCAGTGCGTGGGCGCCACCACCTTCGACGAGTACCGCAAGTACATCGAGAAGGACTCGGCGCTCGAGCGCCGCTTCCAGTCGATCCCGGTCGAGCCGCCCAACGCGGAGCAGACCGTGCAGATCCTCATGGGGCTGCGCGAGAAGTACGAGAAGCACCACAAGGTGCGCATCACCGACGCCGCGCTGAAGGCGGCCGTGGACCTCTCGGGCCGGTACATCACCGGCCGCGTGCAGCCGGACAAGTCGATCGACGTCATCGACGAGGCCGGCGCGCGCCTGCGCCTCAAGAGCATGACCAAGCCGCCCGACCTCGCCGAGATGGAGGGCCGGATCGAGCGCCTCTCCATCGAGAAGGACGAGGCGGTCAAGAACGCCGACTACGAGAAGGCCGCCGAGCTGCGCGACCAGGCCGAGAAGATGCGCAAGGAGAAGGAGCGCATGCAGCAGCAGTGGCGCGACCGCATGAACGAGGTCGACGCCGTCGTGGACGAGAACGTCATCGCCGAGGTCGTCAGCAAGATGACTGGCGTGCCGCTGACCCGCCTGGAGAAGGAGGAGAGCGCCCGCCTGCTCCAGCTCGAGGCCGAGCTGCACAAGTCGGTCATCAGCCAGGACGAGGCCGTCAGGCAGGTGGCACGCGCCATCCGCAAGGCGCGGTCGGGCCTCAAGGACCCGAAGCGCCCGATGGGCAGCTTCATGTTCCTCGGCCCCACCGGCGTCGGCAAGACGCTGCTCGCCAAGGCGCTCGCCGAGTTCATGTTCGGCGACCCGGACGCGATGATCCGCCTCGACATGTCCGAGTACATGGAGAAGCACAACGTCAGCCGCCTGGTGGGCGCGCCCCCCGGCTACGTGGGCTACGAGGAGGGCGGCCAGCTCACCGAGCGCGTGCGCCGGCGGCCCTACTCCGTCGTGCTGTTCGACGAGGTCGAGAAGGCGCACCCGGACGTGTTCAACATGCTGCTGCAGGTGATGGACGACGGCCACCTGACCGACTCGTTCGGCCGGCGCGTGGACTTCCGCAACGCCATCATCATCATGACCTCGAACATCGGCTCCGACATCATCAAGGGAGGCGCCAACTTCGGGTTCGGCAAGCGCCAGGAGGTGCAGGACTACGAGAAGATCAAGAAGTCCCTGCACGGCGAGGCGGAGAAGTTCTTCCGTCCCGAGTTCATCAACCGGCTCGACGACATGATCGTGTTCCGGCCGCTCATCAAGACGGACCTGACGCACATCATCGACCTCGAGCTGGCCAAGGTGCGCGACCGCCTGAAGGCCCGCGGCATGACCCTCGAGGTGAGCGACGCCGCCAAGGACTTCCTCATCGACAAGGGCTACAACCCCGACTTCGGTGCCCGTCCGCTGCGCCGCGCGCTGGCGCAGTTCATCGAGGACCCGCTGGCCGAGCGCCTGCTCAGCGGCGAGTTCGCCGACGGGACGTCCATCCGGGCGACCCGCGAGGAAGGCAAGGACTACCTGACGTTCGAAGGAACGCAGGAGCCCAAGGGCGAGGCCCCGAGGGCCGAGCCGCAGCCGGCCTGACCGCAGGCCATCCCATCACCAGCCCCCCGCCCGCCGGCCGTGCGAAGCACGCCGGCGGGCGTGCTTTCGGTGCCAGGCGGGCCGAACGCCCTAGCATCCCGGCCATGCCCGCCCCCGCCGACGGCCGCGACGCGTCCGCGGCATCCCGCCCCCCGGAGCGCCTCATGCTGGCCGGCCCGCGCGGCCGCCTCGAGGAGCTGTTCCGTGTCATCCGCATCGCCGCGGAGTTCATCCGAGGCTTCCGCAAGCTGCACTTCGTCGGTCCGTGCGTCACCGTCTTCGGCAGCGCGCGCTTCAAGGACGACCACCGGTGGTACCGGATGGCGCGCGAGGTGGGCCGTGAGCTCGGCGCACGCGGCTTCACCGTGATGACGGGCGGCGGACCTGGCGTCATGGAGGCCGCCAACCGCGGGGCGAAGGACGCGGGCGCACCCAGCCTCGGCTGCAACATCATCCTGCCGCACGAGCAGTCGGCCAATCCGTGGTGCGACCGCTGCGTGGAGTTCCGCTACTTCTTCGTGCGGAAGGTGATGCTCCTCAAGTACTCGTACGGATTCGTGGTGCTGCCGGGCGGCTACGGCACCATGGACGAGCTGTTCGAGACGCTCACCCTGGTGCAGACCGGCAAGATCACCGACTTCCCGATCGTCATGATGGGCAAGGACTACTGGGACGAGCTCGACGACTTCGTGCTCAAGCGCATGATCCCGGATGCCACGATCAGTCCCGGCGACCGCGGACTGGTGAAGTTCACCGATGACCCGGCCGAGGCGGCTGCCTTCATCGCCGAGGCCGCGCAGCGGCGGTTCGGCCTGCGCAAGGGCGTACCGGCGCCGCGGAAGCGGTGGTGGCTCCTGGAGCGGTGACGGACACCCGGCGCGTAGCCGAGTGCGCTCAGGACGCGTCGACCTCGGCTTCGTCCTCGGCCCCCGCAGGCGTGACGAACTTGACCTTCCAAACCGGCCCGGCGTCCTCGGACTCGAGCTCGACCTCGGCGACCGTGGAACCGCCCGTGACCGCACTCGTGACCGCGTTGCGTGCCGGGACGGTGACCGCACCCAGCGCGTGGATCTCGTCCTGGTAGTTGGAGAGCTGCATCGCCGAGGGGGTCCAGGTCCGCGAGCCGACGACGGCGCCGGTCGCGGCATTGACGCGCACCTCGACGAGGCGGGAGGCCGGGGCGTTCCACTGGAGCACCGACACCAGGCTGGCGGAGCCCTGGCGCTCGACCTCGGCCTCGAGGATGGGCAGCGGCGAGGAAGCCAGCGCGGCGGTCAGCGACGCATTGAACTGAGCCACGGAAACCGACCGCGCCGCGTTGTCGTCGCCGTCGTCATCTCCGTCCGGGCTGTCGTCGTAGCCGTCCTTGTCATCGTCGTCGTCGGCGGAGTCAGCGTCGTCGGCGAGGGAATCGTTGGAGTCGTCGTACAGGTCGCCCCAGGCCTTGAAGTCGTCGACGCGGCAGTCCATGGTGATTCCAGCGTGCGACCAGGCGAGGAACGCGACCGAGATGCCGGTCGCGGCACGGTTGGCGAACAATGCGTCGACGCCGTCGATGGAGAGAACCGGCATCGCGCCG
>VGXR01000009.1 GCA_016873255.1 Planctomycetota bacterium | reverse complement strand
CGCCCTTGCGGTTCGGGACGTCGGGCGCATCCTCGGGCGTGGCCGTGCGCCCGTCGCCCCCCTTTTCCCGTGGCTTGGAAGCCCTGGGCGCCGCCTGACCTGCCGGCGCCTTCGCGCCGCCTGCGCCCATCTTCTCCGCACCTTTGCGGATCTCCGCCACCCGCGCCTTGAACCGCTGCTGTTCCTCGGGCGTCAGGAGCGCGAGGAACGCGTCCTTGAGCTCCTGGACGCGCGGCGCGGAGTCGAGCGCCTCCTTGAGTTCCCTCATCGACTCCGGATCACGCTCGCCGCGCATCGCGGCCTCGAGCGCACGAAGCCGTTCGGCGTTCTCCTGCCGCCACGACTGGACGCGCGCCTCGAAGTCCGTGCGCAACGACCGCGCCTTCTCAAGCACCTCGGGGGAGAGCTCGGTCGCGGTCTCCTCGAGTGCCTGGCGCCAGAACTCCAGCTCCTTCCGCTCCGCCGCAAACGCCCCGCGCGCCGCGAACGGACGCTGCCGGGGCCCGGGTGAACCCGCGTCCCCGGCCTTCGGGGGAACAGCGGGCGCCGCCGGCTGCGCGGGGGCGGCCGGCGGCGAGGTTCCGGCCGCAGGCGCGGCCGGCCCGGCCGAGGTTCCGTCGGCGGCCACGGCAGGGCCCAGAACGGCGGCGAGCACGATGGCAACAGGGACGATGGCGGCGGCGGTTGGTTGCATGGCTGGTCCTCCGGGCGCAGGCGGCCCGGTGGCCCAACGCGCGGGGGCGACTAGGATTGCCCGACTATGGCCCTCTCCAGCAAGCACCTGCACGACGCCCTCCGCACCGTCCAGGACCCGGACCTCGGAAAGGACCTGGTCACCCTGGGAATGGTGAAGGACGTGGTCGTGTCGGGCACGGACGTGCGCCTGGTGATCGAGCTGACCACCCCGGCCTGCCCCATGAAGGACAAGATCAGGGGCGACATCGACGCGGCCGTCCGCGAGAAGGCCGTCGAGACCGGCGAGCCGCTCGGCAAGCTCGAGATCGAGTTCACGGCCGACGTCCGCAAGGCCAACGAGCGCACCCGCGAGGGCGGCAACCCCCTGCCGCTCGTCAAGAACATCATCGCGGTCGGCGCCGGCAAGGGCGGCGTCGGCAAGAGCACCGTCAGCGCGAACCTGGCCGTGGGCCTCGCCCGTTTCGGCGCCACGGTCGGCCTCCTCGACGGCGACATCTACGGCCCGAGCGTCCCGACGCTGCTCGGCCTCGAGGACGTGCCCACCGAGGCGCGCGGCAACATGCTGCTCCCCTTCGAGGTGCACGGCATCAAGGCGATGACCCTCGGCAAGCTCGTCGACCCGGACAAGGCGCTGATCTGGCGCGGGCCGATGGCCCACGGCGCGTTCAAGCAGCTCGCGCTGCAGACCGACTGGGGCGCGCTCGACTACCTGATCATCGACCTGCCGCCCGGCACGGGCGACGTTCCGCTCACCATGAGCCAGCTCTTGCCGCTGACCGGCGCGGTGGTCGTGTGCACGCCGCAGCGCGTGGCACAGGACGACGCGCGCCGCGCGGTGCGCATGTTCCAGCAGCTCGGCATCCCGATCCTCGGCGTCGTCGAGAACATGAGCCACTTCGTGGGCGACGACGGGAAGGAGTACGACCTCTTCGGCCGAGGCGGCGCGGAGATGATGGCCCAGACCATGGGACTGCCCTTCATCGGCGGCATGCCCATCCACATGCAGCTGCGCGCCAACTGCGACGCGGGAACCCCGCTTCGCAACTGGGACACCCCGGCCCTCGGCCGCGACATCGACGGGCTCTGCCAGCGGCTTGCATCGCAGGTCAGCATCCAGTCGCTCGGCGGCTTCGTGCAACCGACCCTCAGCGTGCGCTAGATCCGCTCCCGGTTCGTTTGGCACCAATTGATTTCTCAATAGAAATCTGGGAGCGGGTGGTGGTTGGTTGACGGGTTGCGGTGGTTCCGGCGGCGGCCGCGCCGAATGACGGGTTGCGTTCCCCGGATTCGGTCGCACGCAAATGAACGACAGCCAGCGCCCGACCCCCTCCCGACGTTCGTCGCCCCGAGCCGACAGCGAACGGTGGTGGCCTCATCAAGCGAGTTGTTGCACGCCCCGGCCGCGCGCGCCCCGCCGCAGATGCACCCGCCGCGTGCAACTTGTCCGAGCGACTGAGGCCACCGCCGGTCGCCGAGGCGTCCAGGCGCACCGCGCACCGCGAGCGCAACCGTCCCCACCACCGGTCGCCGAGGCGTCCACGCCCGTCCACCCGCGCGACCGAAGCGACAACCTGATTTCTCTGGAGAAATCAATTGGTGCCAAACGAACCAGGAGCGGATTTCGGTCAGAATCCGCGGCCCGCGTAGGGCCAGTAGCCGCCGCGCAGGTTGGCGACCTCGAAGCCATGGCGCCGCAGGAACGCGCACGCGCGCGCGCTGCGGTTGCCGCTTCGGCAGTAGGCAACCACGGGCCGCGCGCGGTCGAGCTCGCCGATGCGCGCCGAGAGCTGGATGAACGGCACCTGCAACGCACCCGCGATGTGGCCCTTGGCGAACTCCTGCCTGCTGCGCACGTCGAGCGCCAGCGCACCGGAGAGGATGCGCCGGTTGGCCTCGCGCGGCGAGATCTCCTCGCACCCGGATGCCTCGAACGCGTCCTCGTCGATGCGGACGAAGTCGCGCGGCGCGATCCAGCCGGCGAAGCCGTCGATCCCGACGCGGTACAGCACGCGCACCGCCTCCTCGACGCGGTCCTCGTCCACCACCAGCAGCACCTCGTCGCCGGGCTCGAGGTAGTTGGCGGTGGTCGGGCCGAAGTACGGGTCGAGCATGGCGAAGATCGACCCCGGCAGGTGCCCGTCCACCCAGGCACCCCACTCGCGCGTGTCGACCACCACGCGCGCCAGCTCGCGGGACGCGGCCACGAAGGCCTCGGGCCCGAGCCTCGGCGGCGACGGCACGCAGCCGTGCACCGCCGGTCCCGCCTCGTTCGCCTTCTTCACGCGCCCGAAGTACGGCGGCGGGTCGGGCTGGTCTCGGAGGAGCCCCTCCACGAAGCGCGCGCCGTCGTCCTTGGATCGAAGCGGCCGGTTGATCACGCGCTCGATGCCGACCGTCGTCTCCGGGAGCCGGCAGATCATCTTGCCGCACGCGCTGCCCGCGCCGTGCCCCGGCAGGACGACCGTCGCGTCCGGCATGTCGTCGAGCAGCGCCAGGCTGCGCCGCAGCGCGTCGGCGCTCTCCTCCACGGTCATGCCGCCGCTTGCGAGGAACCCGAGGTCCGGCCTCCCGACATCGCCCGCGAAGAGGAAGTCCCCCGAGAACAGCGCGATCGGGAAGCCCTGCTCGCCCACGAACTCGAAGCTCAGCGCCTCGCGCGTGTGCCCGGGCGTGTGCCGCGCGCGGAACAGCAGCGATCCCACGCGGAACTCTTCGCCGTCGCCGAGGAACCGCAGCGAAGCACCTGCGTGGAACGGCCCCTCCGCGGTCCACGGCGCACGGGTGCCGACTCCGCTCATGTACGCCGTCACCGGACGCGATGCCACGAACGCCCGCACCCCGCTCACGAAGTCCGCGTGCAGGTGCGTCTCGGCCACGGCCACGATCCGCACGCCCGCATCCTCGGCCTCGCGCTCGTAGCGGTCGATGTCGCGCTCGGGATCGACGAGCACCGCCTCGCGCGTCTCGTCGCAGCCGACGAGGTAGCTCGCCTGCGCGAGCGCGTGGTCGTAGATCCGCCGGTAGATCACGCGAATTCGCGGCGCAGCTGGCGGAGCGCCGTCCCGAAGGCGTCGAGGTGCTCCTTGCCGTGCGCCGCGCTCACCTGGCAGCGCAGGCGCGCGTGGCCCTCGGGCACCACCGGATAGCCGAAGCCGATCACGAACACGCCGAGCTCGAGGAGCCGCCTGCTCATCGCGATGGCCTTCGCCGTGTCGTGCACGATGATCGGGCAGATCGCCGTGGGGCTCTCGAGCACCTCGAACCCGGCCTCGCGGATGGTGCGCCGCGCGTAGGCAACGTTGTCGCGCAGGCGCTGCACGCGCTCGGGCTCGCGCATCAGCACCTCGATCGCCCTCTGCGCGCTGCACGCGACGGTCGCCGGCAGCGCGTTCGAGAAGAGGGTCGGCCGGCCGCGCTGCACGAGGAGGTCGATCGCGCGCCGCGACCCGACCACGTACCCGCCCGCGGCGCCGCCGAGCGACTTGCCGAGGGTCCCGGTGAAGTAATCGACCCTGGCCGGGTCCATGCCCCAGTGCTCGTGCGTGCCGCGGCCCGTGCGGCCCATCACGCCCGTGCCGTGGCTGTCATCCACCACGAGCAGCGCGCCGAACTCGTCGCACACCGCGCGCAGCCCCGGCAGGTCGCCGATGTCGCCCTCCATGCTGAAGACGCCGTCGGTCACCACCCAGATCGCGCCGGTCACCTCGGGGTTGGCGCGCGCCGCCTCCAGCTTGCGCCTGAGGTCCGCGAGGTCCGAGTGCCGGAACACGCCCTTGTGGAGGCCCTTCTTGATCACGGCCGCCAGGCGGATGCCGTCGATGATGGAGGCATGGTTCAGCTCGTCGCTGATCACGAGGTCGCCCGGCTCGCAGAGCGTCGGGAAGATGGCCTCGTTCGCGTTCCAGCAGCTCGTGAACGTGTACGCCGCCTCGCATCCGTAGAAGCGCGCGATGGTCTCCTCGAGGCGCTCGTGGCACTCGAACGTCCCGCAGATGAACCGCACGCTCGCGGTGCCCGCGCCGTAGCGCCGCAGGCCCTCGATGCCGGCCTCAACCACCTCGGGATGGTCGGCAAGCCCGAGGTAGTTGTTCGAGCAGAAGCAGGCCACGGTGCCGTAGCCGCGGAGCGTCACCGTGGCGCCCATGGTGCCCTCGATGGTCTGCAGGTGCTTCAGCTGGCCGGACTGCCTCAGCGACTCCAGGATCTGCTGCGTGCGGCGCTCGAACGGGCTGGCGACGGCGGTTGTCATCAGCGCAGTTTACCTCCGCCCGCGCCCGGCCTTGCCGGCGCCGAGGCTCCCGGCACGCGCTCCGCTGCCGCAGGTGCAGCCCCGCTCAGCGCCCGTACCGGGCGCGCACCTTGGGCATCAGGTACCTGCCGAACGCCGTCTCGAACGTGTAGGTGGGCGACCAGCCCCAGTCGTGGCGCGCGGCGGAGTCGTCGCACTCCTCGGGCCAGCTGTCGACGATCGCCTGCCGGCCCAGGTCCGGCACGAACGTCACCTGCGCGTCGGGGAACTCCCTGCGCACCATGCGCTCGAAGTCGGCCGCCGTCGGGCTGAACGAGGACACGTTGTAGACGGTGCGCGAGAGGCGGTCCTTCGGCGCCGCGGCAAGCCCCACCAGCGCCTGGATGGCCTCGGGCATGGTCATGAACGGGATGCGCGTGTCCGGCCGCACGAAGCACTCGTACGGCCTGCCCTGCGCCACCACGTGAATCATCTCCGGGCCGTAGTCGCTGGTGCCCCCGGCCGGCACCGTGTCGCTGGAGATGATGCCCGGGAACCGGATCGAGCGGAAGTCGACCGGCCGCGACATGCGGTCCTTGGCGAGCTTGCGGTAGTGGTCCTGGTAGTAGCGGCCGAGCTCCTCGCCCGCCACCTTGTTCACGCCGTACATCGTGTGCGCGTGCGTGAACTGGTCCTCGGTGACCGTGCGGTTGCCGCGCTTGGCGTCGAGCGTGGGCATGCCGTAGGCCGCGATCGAGCTCGGGAACATGAAGAGCACCGTGCGCCCGTGGCTGCCGGCCTGCTCCGCCGCAAGCCGCAGCAGGTTGAGGGTGCCGCCCACGTTCACGTGGTGCGCCGTCTCGGGCGCGAACTCGCCGCGCGTGGAGAGCAGCGCGGCGAGGTGGTACACGGCATCGATCTCGTACTGCGCGTTGATGCGCTCGAGCAGGCCCGCGTCGCAGATGTCGCCGACGAACGCGTCCCGGCAGCTTCTCCGCAGCCCCGCATCCACCTCGCGCACGTCGATCGCCACCACCTGCGTGCCCTGCGAGGCCAGGTGGCCGATCAGCCCGTGGCCCATCTCGCCGCCGGCCCCCGTCACCAGGACGACCTTCTCGCGACGCATGCCCGACGGGGTGGTTGGATCTGGGTTCATTGGGGCGGAAAGTGTACGGGCGCCCAGGCGCGCACGCCCATCCGCTCAGGCGCGCACGCCCATCCGCTCACGCGCGCACGCCCATCCGCTCAGGCGCGCACGCCCATCCGCTCGAGCAGGCGCTTGGTGGCGAGGATGCCCTCGCGTTCGGGCATCCCCTTGCCCTCGAACTCGATCCCGACCCAGCCGGAGTACCCCGCGTCGTCCATGATGCGGAACATCCGCGCGTAGTCGATGGTCGTCTCGTTCCCGTCCGCATCGAACGCGTAGCTCTTGGCGCTCACGTCGCGCGCCCACGGCAGCATCTCGGCGATGCCGCGGTACCGGTCGTACTGCCCACCGCCCTCCATGCGGAAGTTCCCGAAGTCGGGGAGCGTGCCGCAGTTCGGGCGCGCCGTCGCACGCATCAGCGCCGCCATCCACGACCCGTCGGAGCTGATGCCGCCGTGGTTCTCCACGATGACGTCCATGCCGAGGCCCGCCGCGCGGTCGGCAAGCGTGCCGATCCCGTCGGCGCAGCGCGCGAGCTGCTCGTCGCGCGTCCCCTCGCTGCGCGCGTTCACGCGGATCGAGGAGCAGCCGAGCACGCGGGCGGACTCGGCCCAGCGGAGGTGCCGCTCGACCGCCTCGCGCCGGGCGCCCGCCTCCGGCGCGCCGAGGTCGCCTTCGCCGTCGATCATGATCAGCACGCTGCGCACGCCCTCGCCCTCGCAGCGGGTCCGCAGCTCGCCGAGGTAGGAAGCCTCGAGGCCACGTCCCGCGAACAGCGTGCTCACGTACTCCACGGACCCGATCCCGCACTCGCGGCGGGCAAGTGCGGGGAAGTCGAGCGTGGTCAGCGTGCCGGCCTTGATCATGCGATTCACGGACCACTCCGCGAGCGTCATGGTCCGCCGGAGCCCGCGCGCCCCGTCCGCTGCCGCGCCCGCCGCGCGCGCGCCGCTCCCCGTGCGGGCGCACCCGGCGGCCACCGCGGCGGCCGCGAGGCCGATGGTGCCGAGCGCGGCGCGGCGCGAGACAGGGACGATCGTCGTGGGCTCGGAGCGCCGGTCGAGCATGGCAGCCGAGGATACCCCCGCCCGCTACCCTTCCGGCTCCGCATGCGAACACGCCACGCCGCCATCACCATCGCCGCCGGCGCACTGACCGTGCTCCCCGCCGGAGCCTGCCCGCAGTCGACCACCTCGTTCGGCGCACCCGCGGCGCCGGGCTCGGCGGAGCCCGCTCCGCAGGCACCCTCGCCGTCGCCGCGGCCGCCGGAACAGGCGGTGCCCGCAGGCACGCCGAGGCTTGCGCCGGCCGTTCCCACGGGCACCGTCGTCTGGCCGCACGACCCCGCCCTCGTCGCGCTCGAGGCCGAGCGCGAGGCACTCGAGATGGTCGACCACGCCTCGCGGCTTGGGGTCGAGGAGTCGTCGCGGCGCATCGGCGCGATGCATGCCTTCATCGATCGCCGCGACCTCGAGTCGCGATGGTCGCAGTTCTCGCGCGGCTACGTTCCCACGCTCGACCAGCTCACCTTCGACGATGCCGTGGCGCGCGCCAAGTCGCACGGGGCGGGCACCGCGCCCGCGCCCGGCACCAACGACGTCGACCACCTCGAGCAGGCCGTGGCGGTGGAGGCGGGCGTCGCCCGCAGCTCGTGGAACCTCCTCAACCGCAACCGGCGCACGGTGGACGCGCTCACGGCGTTCCTCCTGAAGGAGGACCTCCTCGACGACTACATGGGGTGGGCCCCTGGCTTCATGCGCTCCATGGGATGGAAGCCGACCCCGCCCGCGCCGGGCACCGATCCCGATCCCGAGGCCGTCCGCAAGCGCGGCGTGCAGCTCGAGTGGGACCGCGCGCAGCGGGAGCGACGCGCGCAAGCCGCGTCGGCACCTCCCGCGATCGTGGCGACGCAGCTGCCCGCAGGCGCACCGCCCGCGGTGCCCGACCAGAACGGCGTGGTACCGGCGCCCGTTGACCTCGGTGCGTCGCCGGCGCGGAGCGTCTACAGCAACTCCTGGTGGAACGGCTACGCCGACCCCTACTACGACACCTCGGGCTTCCCTGGCCGCGACCCGAACCTCAGCGTGCCGATGGCGGACGACCCCAAGACCTACGGCTACGCCCCGGAGGCATACACCTACCGCGCGTGGCCGGCCTTCTGGGAACTCGGCCCGAACGTGTACCCCGCGTTCGGGATGTTCCCGGGCGGCGCCGCGGGCGGCGTGGGCTTCGGCGGCGCCGCAGGCGGTGCGGGCTTCGGCGGCGCCGCGGGCGGCGGAAGATGAATGCAGCGGAGGGCGATCGCGCGCGCCGTCCGATCCTCGGAATGGGCGGCGGACGCGCCGCCGTGCTGGCGGTGGCGGTCGGGTCGCTGATTCCCGTCGGCGTGCTCGCATCCCGGGGCGACCCGCTGGTCGCACGATGGGCGGAGGTGCATCGGGCCTCCGCCGATGCCTCGCTCTGGCGCACGCTGTCGGTGATCGGCGGCCCGCTCGCCTGGCTCCTGGTGGCGATCATCGGGTACGGGACCGCGAGCGGCATGAACTGGCCGAACACGGCCCGCTGGTCGGGCATGCTCGCCTTCGCGGTGCTCTGGGCGGGCCTCGCGGACATCGCGGTGGGCGGGGAGGCGGCGGGTACCGCCACGATCGGGGCCGTGACGTGCACCCTCTGCCTCTGGCAGCCGCGGGGCTGGCCGCTCTGGGCTGCGCTGGGGCTGGCGACCGCCGCCGGGCGCACCATCACCACGGGCGTGCCGGCGTCGCAGGCGGCCATCGGCATCCTGCTCGGGGGCATGGGCGGCGTGGTGATCGAGTACGCATGGCATGCCGCAAGCGGCGGTTCCGCACCGCTGCGCGGGGCCGACCTGCGGTCCTGACCCGGTCCTCCCGCGCACGGCAGGTTTCGCCGAAAAAAAACCGAAGAACAACGCGGGCCCAACCGGCGTAATGCACCCTGTCACCGGCTGGAGTGCACGGCCATTCGGGCAGGAGGCCCACCATGTCGACGAACCCGCACCATCGGTGCCATCGTCAGGGAGAAGGCCAGGCGCATCCGTGGATCCGCCCGGCGACCAACCTCTTCGCGCGCGCCAACCCGTTCCTCGACGCCGTGTGGCGAGCGGCCGACGAAGGCCTGTGCCTCACCGCCGGCTGCACCGACTGCGGGACGCTCGCCTTCCGGCGAATGCTCGCGGACATCGACGGCGAACCGCACGACGCACCGCTCAACCTGCGCTCCGGCGACGGCACGGCCGCGTCTGCCGGCCCGCTCGCATCCGCCGTCGCCGGGCTCGACTTCGACCTGCTGCGGCTCGCCCCGCGCTGGCACGACGCACTGGACGTGGCGCTCTTCCACCTGCGCGACCGCGGGCAGCTCGGTCACGCGCTCGAGGACTGGGTACGGCGTCCCGCGGTGCCCCCTCGCATCCTCGACCTGGTGCTGTTCCGCCACGCGCGCTACGGCTACCCATGCGAGCGGCTCGCCGACCTCTGGATCGACCGCTGCCTGGAGATGTCGGCGGACACCGGCGACGAAGGGCTGGTGGAGTCGCTCATCCTCTCCTGCCCGGAACGCGTCGGTGCCGACCCGCGGGCATACCGCGCGGCCATGGAGGCAGCGTCCCGGAGCGCGTGCGTGCGCTCGATCGTGCGGCGGCTCGGCGAGTGCGGGTGATCCCCGAAGCGGCGGCCGTCAGTGCCCGTCGCTGCCGAAGCGCGCGCGGACCGACTGGAAGTAGGGCTGCAGCTCCAGCGCGATGTTCACGAGCTCCGGGTCGAAGTGCCGGCCGGACTCCTTGCGGAGGAGTTCCGCCACCTGCTCCGGCGACCATGCCTCCTTGTAGGCACGGCGGCTGGTGAGCGCGTCATAGACGTCGGCCACCGCCACGATGCGCGCGAACAGCGGGATCTCCTCCCCGCGCATCGGCGGAGCCTCGGGGTTCGCGACCATCTCCGAGGGAAGGTCCTCGAGCGAATCGGCAGGCACCCGGCCCGGGTACCCCGAGCCATCCCACTTCTCGTGGTGGTGGACGGCCACGTCGCGGGCCGCCTCGTCGTAGGGCGTGGTGGCCGACGCGAACAGCCGGCCGCCGAGGAGCGAGTGCGTCTGCATCCGGCGATACTCGGCGTCGTCGAGCTTGCCCGGCTTCTTCAGGATGCTGTCGGGGATGGCCACCTTGCCCACGTCGTGCAGCATGGCGGCGATGCGCAGCTCGTCCCGGCGCCGCTGGCGCTCCGTGGGATCCACGCCGTGGATCGCCGCCCAGCGGTCATACATGGCGACGGCGCACTCGGCGACGCGCTGGACGTGCGCGCCCGTCTCGGTGGGGTCGCGCATCTCGGCCGTCGCGATGGTCCGCATGATCACGCCGCGGACGAGCTTGGCACGTTCCACGGCCAGCGACGCCATCCCGGCGAACAGCTCGACCGCCGCCTCGTCGGAGGCGGTGAACACCGGGGGCGAGGCACCGGCCCTGCCGCGGCCGCGTGCATTGATCAGCTGCAGGACGCCCACCACGCAGTCCCGCGCGTCGCGGAGCGGGAACACCAGCATGCTGCGGGTCGTGTAGCCGATCTTCCGGTCGAAGTCGCCGCGGAAGTGGTACGGCAGCGACGGGTCGAGCGCGTGCACGTCGTCGATGCGCAGCGGCCGGCCCGTGACCGCCACGTGTCCTGCGATCGAGGCCGAGTCGCGCGGGATGAGCACGTCGGCAAGCGGCAGCCGCTCGCCGGGCGAGAGGCGCGACTCCAGGGTGTCGTTCTGCGTGTAGACGAGCCGCAGGCCCTCGGGCTGCACCATCCAGATGCTCCCGGCATCGGCGTCGGTGAAGCTGCGCGCGAGGCGCAGCGCCTGGTCCATCACCTCGCCGAGATCCTGCGCGCTGCCGAGCTTGGTGCCGAGCGCGGCGACCTCGGCGATGCGCTCGCGCTGCTCCTGGCTCTCCTGGCCGAGCAGGTCGTTCATCGCCGAGAGGCGCCGGTTGGCGGCATCCACCTCGGCGTTGCGGCGCACAAGCTCGGCCTGGCTGTGCGCCAGCGACCGCATGGCGCGGTCGCGGTCGCGCTGCGCGCGGCCCATGCGCGCGTGGTAGCGGATGCGCGCCACGAGCTCCAGCGCGTCGGGAAGCTTCACGATGTAGTCGTTGGCACCCAGCCCGAAGCACTGTTCCTTGGTCTGTGCGTCCGCATCGGCGGAAAGCACCACGAGCGGCGTGTCGGCGAGATCCTCGTGCGCCCGGATGCGACGGATCTGCTCCATGCCCTCCACCCCGGGCATGTTGAGGTCCTGCAGGATGACGTCCGGACGGCGGGCGAGCGCCGCCTCGAAACCTGCGCCCGCGTCGCGGACGGCAATCAGCTCGAGATCCTCGTAGGGCGCCAGCAAGCGCCGCAGGGCCGCCTCGACGATGGGCTGGTCATCGACCAGCAGCACCATCGTCCGAGCAGCGGACTTCTCGGGGGAAACTCCCACGTCGGAATGGTATCGGACTCACCCGCAGATGAACGGCGCATCCGCACCCGAGCGCTTCGTGGTCCCGCAGAAGGACACCGCGCGGAGATCGCGAAGCGCCGTGCGGATCACCCGCGAGTCGCGGGATCGATCGTCCATGGCGCGCGGCTTCGTTTCCGCGCGGACGGATGAGGCGGTGCGGAGAGCGTTCGAGCGATCGGTGGCAGTGCCTGTCACGGACGACCTCGCCTTCTGGAGTCCGCGGCGCACTGCTCACCGCGACCGGCATTGTCGCCGCAATCCGCAACCCACTTCAGCCGCCGCAGGGATATCCGTGGCAATCCTTGCAGAAACCAAACGCAACGCAGGCAGATAACCCCGGTAAATCCGTTCCTGGTTCGTTTGGCACCAATTGAATTCTCCGGAGGAATCAAAGGGATTCGACGCGAGCCGCGAGCGCGAAGACCACCCGACCGGCTCCGCCGGGAGGGGCTGGCCGGCCCCGCCGGACAGCGGGGGGCGAAGCGAAATGGCGGGCGCTGCCCGTCAGGGCACCGCCCGCCATGCAGCGAAGCCACCCATGGGATTCGAACCCACGACCTGTGCTTTACGAAAGCACTGCTCTACCGCTGAGCTAGGGTGGCAAACCGGGCGACCATCATACCGATTGCCGCACGCCCCATGAATCCGGGGATCAGCAATCCTGGGGATCAGCCGCCCTCTGCGCCTTCCGGGGCCGCCTCGGGCTGCGCGCCGTCGCCGGACATCGATCCGCCTGCGTCGCCATCGCCCTGCGAGGCGGGTTCGCCGGAGGACTCGGCCTTCTTGCCGGGCACGCGTGACTTGACGATCAGGTCGACCGCCTCGCTCGAGGGCAGGCTGAGCGCGCCGAAGGCAGCGGCCGCGGCATCGGCGGTCGCACCGGTCGACGTGCGCACCAGCTCGCGAACGGCGTCGGCCTGCGTCGAGGTGGCCTTCGAGCCGAACCGACGGGCGCCCTGCGCGACCGCGCCGAGCAGCATCGCCTGGTCATCGCCCTGCGCGGCAAGCGCCGCGTCGATCACCGCGCGCTGGGCGCGGTTGGTGTTCACCAGCGCGAGCACCTGCGCCACGGACGCGCGCATCGGGCCTTCCTGCGTGCGGAGCGCATCGATCAATCCACCCTGCGCATCGGCGATCTTGTAGACGCGGCTGCCCGACAGGCCGATGCGGGTGAGCGCATCGAGTCCCTCGGCCACGTAGCGCGAGCTGTCCGCCGCACCGACGCGGCCGCCGAGCGCCTTCTGCGAGAGAGCGTCCACGCCGGCCTTGAACGCGTCATCGGAGATGTCCGCGCCGAGCACCACCGTGCGCCCGTCCGCGGCGAGCTCGTCGAGCGAGCCCTTGTCGGCCGGCTGCGCCACCACGACCACCGGGATGGACGAACCGGCGCGCATCTCGCGCAGGGCCATGAACTGCTCGCGCACCTGCGCCGCGCTGCCGGCCACGACCACCAGGTCGGCGCCGGCGTTGCGGGCGGCGATCACGCCGAACTCGTCCGCATCGGCGGCGGCCGTCAGCGGCACGAAGCCCATTCCGCGGAGGACGCCCGCGATCCGCTGCGAATCCTCGCCGCCGCGGGCGATGATGCCGGCGAACGTCTGAGCGCCGCCGCGAACGGCCTGCGCAAGCGCGGGCACCACCTGCTCGCTGCCGGGGAAGTCCGCGGACGGGTTCACGGAGGCCAGCGCCAGCGCCGCCTCGAACCGCACGCGGCGGTCGGCGAAGTCGAGCGCCCTCACCACGGCCGTGGTGCCGTCGCCCACCATCGCGCGCGTCCCGGCGGTCTCGCGCAGGGCCGCAAGCGCGGAGCGGATGATCCCGGCGTCGCCGAGGTCGATCCCGATCTGCAGCACGTCCTGCATGGCCTTGGGGCCGGAGGCGGTGGCGTAGAACTGAGCCGAGCGGCCCTGGTCGGCGAACAGCGGGTCGGCCACGCCGTTGCCCATGTTCAACTCGCGGCGCAGGTCCGCGGCGACGAACGCCGCCAGCGCGCGCTCGTCCGCGGCATCGAGCTCGAGCGCGCGGCGCGCGAGCGACATCGCCATGACGTCGTAGTACACGCGGGTCGAGACCTTGTCGCCGGCGAGGCCGCCGAACTCGGTCCACCGCCAGAAGTTCTGGCTCGACTCCGACGGGAACGCCGCCAGCGACACGTCGCCGGAGAGGAAGCCCATGGCCATCGATGCGTAGGCCTCGTGCGCCGGCTGCTCGGTCCCGCCGAGGGCACGGACCGCGTCCCGCGCGGCCTCGGCCACGTCCGGCGTGGTGCCTTTGGCCTGCGCGATGTCAAGGAGGAACGGCACCGCGACGGGGTACCCGAGCTGGCCGAGGATCGCGGCGACCTTGCGCTGCGCAGCCGGATCGACCGACGCGAGCGCCTGCGACAGCGGAAGCGCGGCCTGGCGGCGCAGGTCGATCAGCATGCGCGTGCATGCCGCCTCCATGCCCAGGTCACGGCCATCGACCACGCGCTTGAGCAGCGCCGGCACGGCGTACTCGCCGGCGGCCATCAGCCGCTCGTGCGCCATCATCTGGCCGCGCATCGGTCCGACGAGCATGCCGACCGCCTCGTCGATGCGCTCGACCTTGCGCGCGAGCAGCTGTCGACCGGCCTCGAGCTTGGTCTCGAGCGCCGCAGACGCGTCCGACACCTCCGCCATGCGGCGGCTGCGGCGGAACGCATCGTCCATGCGCTTGCCGAGGTCGGCACCGTCCACGGCCATCGCCAGCGCGCTCGGCTCGACGCCCTCGGCGAGCAGCGCATTGGCCGCGGCGACCGCGGACTCGGGCTTGGCGATCATCACGTTGTGCACGAAGAGCGTGGCGCTCTCGACGAGCTTGGCGCGGTCTCCGCTCGACGCGGCGGCCGGGGCCGCGCCGGAGTCGTCCTGGGCGAAGGCCGGCATCGACCATCCGCCGACGGCGGTGGCGAGTGCGAGCGGGAGGATCAGCTTCGAGCGCGTCGTGACCTGCACGTCGGGACCTCAGTTCTTCGCCGCCGGCAGCGCCGGGGGCATGTCCATGAACGCCCGGCCCCGAGGGCCGGACAGGGGCATCCTGGCGGGGTTCGGCGCGCCGCCATCCGGGACGGCTACGCAACCAACCCCCCCCGGGATGCCCGGAAAGAGGCGCGAATCTACGCCACCCGGCGGCAGGGTGTCAACGAAAGTTCCGGGACGCTGTTCCCCGGCGCTCGCTACACTCTCCGCCGCGCAGGCGTCCGCAGCCCCGTGGCTGCGGAAGGCCGGGTCGCCACGCCCGCCGGACCGGTCCGTTCGGCGTCGTGGGGCTCGGCTCGGGAAGGCGGTGCAATACCGCCGCGGACGCGCCGCCGTGAGTGGGGCCGCGGGCACCATGCCCGCCGCCGCGACCCTTGAAGCCACTGGCACGCCGTGCAATGCGGCAGGCCGGGAAGGCGGGTCCGGAGCCCCCAAGCCGGAAGACCGGCCTGCGCAACGGTCCTGCCCACGCGACTTGGGCCCACGACCGCCATCGGACCGAACGCACGGCGGCCGCACGGCCCCGAGAGGCACGACATGCCACGCCCGACCGCACTCGCCATGGATGGCGACCTCGCGCGCTGCGCGCTGGTCGCGGCGGCCGCATGCGCGCTCCAGGCGCACTCGGCGCCGCCGCGGTGCGCGAGCGCGGTGGTGAGCTACGCACCGGGCTCCGGCGCCGGCGCCGCGTACCAGCAGCCGGCGTCCGCGCTCGGCGAACCCACCCGCTTCACGGGCACTGGCATCGAGCCCGGCGCGGTCACGCCCTTCCGGCCGGCATTCCTCCCGACGGACGTGGTGTCGATCGGTCGCGGAGGGCACCTCGTCCTGGCCTTCGCCGATGCGGTGCACGACGACCCGCGCAACCCGCACGGGATCGACCTCATCGTCTACGGCAACGCGTTCTGCGGCGACCTTGCGTACCCCGCAGGCATCGCTGGCTTCACCTTCGCCGAAGGCGGCACGATCGACCTGAGCGCCGACGGCACAACCTGGGCCACCGTTCCGAACGCCGCCGCCGACGGCGGGCTGCCGACGCTCGGCTTCACCGACTCGATGCCCTACTCCACCGCGCCGGGGCAGGATCCCACCGACGTGTCCCGCCCCGTGGACCCCGCGGTGACGGCCGAGTCCATCGTGGGACTCGCGTGGGAGGAACTCGTCGCGGCCTACGGCGGCGCCGCGGGCGGCACGGGCATCGACCTCGCATCGGTCGGCCTCTCCTCCGCCCGGTTCATCCGGATCCGCGTGGCCGCGGACGCGCCTGCGGTCCCGGAGGTCGACGCGGTCGTTGCCGTGCAGCCGGCGCCGCATCCGGCCGACCTGAACGGCGACGGCGCGGTGGCGGGCGCGGACCTCGGACTCCTCCTCGGCGCGTGGGGCGCATGCGCCAGCTGCCCCGCCGACCTCGACCGCAACGGCGAGGTCAACGGCGCCGACCTCGGCCTCCTGCTCGGAGCGTGGTCGTGATGCGGCGCGCATTCACGCTGGTGGAGATCGCCGTGACCGTCGGCGTGGTGGCACTCCTCGTGGGCGTGCTGCTGCCGGGCCTCCGCGCGGCGTCGGCGCTTGCGCGCACCACGGCCTGCACCTCCAACCTGCGGCAGATCGCGGTGGCATGCGAGTCCTACGTCGCATCCAACGGCGCAATGCCGGCGGCCGTGCTCTACTTCCGCGACGGCGGCACGGTCCGGACCGTCGCATGGGACTTCGAGCAGCGCGCGGGCGAGTGGGGGCCGGGCCCGCTCTGGTCGTACTCCGGCGGCGCCATGGCCGTGCAGCAATGCCCCGACTTCGAGGGGCCGAGCACCTTCGGCGCGGACCCGTACACGGGCTACAACTACAACACCAGCTACCTCGGCCACGAGGGCACCTACCCCACCGTCGCCGACGACGGCACCGCGCTCGACGGCTGGGCCACGGCTCGCCGAGGCACGCCGCCGACCGCCATCGCCCGCCCGTCCTCCACGGCCGTCTTCGGCGATGGCGGATGGCGCGGCGGCGCCAACAAGTTCATGCGCGCGCCCTCGGCCGCGGCCGAGGGCGACGTGCCGCTTGTCTGCGCGGGCACGCAGGCCTTCCGCCACTGGGGCGGGTGCTCGTGCTGCGCATACCTCGACGGGCACGTCGCGCAGGCAACCGAGCCGCGCCGCTCCCCGGCCATGAACGACCAGCTCGCGCGCTGGGTCACGGGCTATCCCGACAACGGCTTCCTCTCCGAGGACGATGCCGCCTACGGGGGCCCCTGACGTGCGCATCGACCGCTGCGTCTGCCACAAGGTGACCTTCGCCGAGGTGCGCGACTGGTGCACGAAGCACCCGTGCGCGGGACTCGAGGAGGTGCAGCGCGAGTTCGGCTGCAGCACCGGCTGCGGGCTGTGCGAACCCTACGTGCGGCGGATGATGCGCACCGGGCAGGTGGTGTTCACCGAGATCGTCATCGACCGCGACGAGCCCCGCGGCTGACCGCGCGCGAGACCCACGCGCCGACCGCGCCCGCGAGCACCTCGAGCCCGCGGTCGTCGTCGTCCGCCGGGGATCCGTCGGCGCCCACCGGCCGGAAGAACGCATCCGCGAAGGCCACCTCGAGCGCGTCCGCGGGACGACCCGCGGCGGAGAGCGCAGCGCGCCACGCCTCGAGGTGCGCCGCGGGCAGCACGCCGTCGACCGCGCCCTGCCCCAGGAACACCGGGCGGGCCTGCACCGTGACCGCCTCCAGCGGGGAGAGCTCGGCAAGCCGGTCGGCGAGGCGGAGCGTCGGCGACGAGGTCCACTGCGGGTCGTCCTCGTTCTCCGGGGTCCGGCGGCTCATCACCTCCGCGCTCGGCGTGCACGCCAGCGCCAGGAACTGCAGCTCGGGAAGGCGCGAGCTCGCCACGGCGCACGCCGTTCCCGCAAGCCACGAACCCGCGAGCGCCGCGGGCGCCCCGTGCGACGCAGACTGCGTCGCGTCGACGATGGCATCGATCCATGCCGACGCATCGGGATCGCCCGCAAGCTCGAGCGACTCGATGCGAGCCGCCGCAACGCCACCGCGCAGCAGCCCGACGCAGAGCGCATCATCGACCAGCGCGGACCGGTCCGAGTCCTCAAGCCCCGGCCACTGCGGGGCCACCAGCGCCACGGTGCGCGGCGCCAAAGGCGCACGGGCACCCGCAAGCCACGCCCGGCGCTCCGCGGGCATGGCGACGATCCCCGTGGCCTGGCCCCAGCCTCCCACCACGGTGAACGAGCGCGCCTCGCGCGCGCCGCGTGCCCACTCGCTGGTGATGGCCGCGCCCGCGGGCATCGGTCACGCCCTCCCGAAGCTTCGCTCGAGGTCGCGCATGCTGATGCGCAGCGCCGTCGGGCGCCCGTGCGGGCACGCCGTGCCGCGCTCGACTCGCTCGCGAAGGTCGAGGAGCGCCTCGATCTCCGCGGGCGCCAGGCGATCGCCCGCCTTCACCGCGGCCTTGCATGCCATCATGTCGAGCGTGCGGTGCAGCGCCGCCTCGAGGTCCGCGCAGCCCTCGTCGGCGATGCGCGCCAGAAGCTCGGGGACGAAGCGGCCCGGGTCCACGCCGCGCGAGGAGAGGAACGTCGGGAACGCATGCACCGCCACGGCACGCGGCCCGATGGCACCCAGCTCCATGCCCAGCCGCTCCAGGAGCGGCGCGGCCTCCGCGATCGCCTCGGCGGCGCGCGCGTCGGCCTCGACCGTGAGCGGCACCAGCATGCGCTGCGACTCGAGCGGCGCCGACGCGACGCGGTCCTTCAGCTGCTCGAACATCGCCCGCTCGTGGAGCGCGTGCTGGTCCACCACCAGGATGCCGTCGGCATCCTCGACCACCAGGTAGCTGCCGTGCACCTGCATGACGCGCCGCGCCGTGCGATTGGCATGGAGCGACGGCTCCGCGACGGGGGCGGCCTCGATCACCGGCGGCCGGAACGCGGCGGCGACGGCCGCCGCCGCGAATCCGTCGAAGCGGGCGGACGCGGGCACGGGAACGCGCGCGCCGGCCGGCTCCCGGAGCGGAGACGCCGCCGGGGCCGCGGTCATGGCGTGCGCGTGCGGCGCCAGCACGAACGCCGGCACAAGGTCCGCCGCGCTCAGCGCATCGCGCACCGCGCGCATCACCGCCCGATGCACGAAGTTCGGCTGCCGGAAGCGGACCTCGGTCTTGGCCGGGTGGACGTTGACGTCCACCATCGACGCATCCATCTCGATCGCCAGGAAGGCAAGCGGCGTGCGGCCCGGGTCGACCAGCCCGCGGAAGGCCTCCTTCACCGCATGCGCGAGCGTCCGGTCGAGCACCGCGCGGCCGTTGAGCGAGAATCGCAGCGCGCGCCCGGACCCGCGCGCGACCGACGGCCGCCCGACCAGGCCCCAGAGCGACATCGGGACGCCGCCCTCGAGCTCGATGTCGGCGGACACCTCGAGCATCTCGCCCTCGATCGACTCGCCGAGCACGGCCAGCGCACGGCGCCGCGGGTCATCCGTCGCGGGCAGCTCCACGCGCCGCCGGCCGTCGGCCACCAGCCTGAACTCGACGCCGGGCCGGCAGAGGGCGATCGACTCGATCACCTCCTCGATGCGGCCGAGCTCGGTCGCCGCCGCGCGCAGGAACTTCCGCCGCGCCGGCACGTTGAAGAAGAGCTGGCGCACCTCGACCGCGGTGCCGGGCGGGCCGCCTGCGGGCCGCACCTCGCCGGCCACCCCGCCCTCCACGTCGATCCTCGCGCCCGCATCGAGGGACGCGACGCGGCTCGTGATCGACAGGCGCGACACGCTTGCGATCGACGCGAGCGCCTCCCCGCGGAAGCCCATCGTCCCGATCGCCGCGAGGTCCTCGGCGCAGGCCACCTTGCTCGTGGCATGGCTCGCCACGGCCAGCGGAAGCTCATCGGCCGGGATGCCGCCGCCGTCGTCGGCCACGGCGATCCGGTCGACGCCGCCGCCCTCCACCGACACCTCGATCCGCCGGGCACCCGCATCGAGGGCGTTCTCCACGAGCTCCTTCACCACGCTCGCCGGCCGCTCGACCACCTCGCCGGCGGCGATCTGGTCGATGAGCTCGCGCGGGAGGGGCCGGATCGGCATCCACGCGATTGTAGGGGCATCCGCGATGGACACGGCACGCGCGCGCGGCGACACTTCCCGCCATGGACACGCCCGCCGCACCGCCCGGCCCCGCGCCGCCGCCCGCAGGCCGCCACACGGTGGCGGTGGGCGACGTCCACGGCTGCGGCGCCGAGCTCGAGCGCCTGTTCGCGGCGATCGACGCCGACTTCCCCGGTGCGCGCGTGGTGCTCGTCGGAGACCTCTTCACGAAGGGCCCCGAGCCCGGGCGCGTGGTCCGGGCCATCCTCGACCGTCGCGCGGCGGGCCACCGAGCGGAACTCGTGTGCGGCAACCACGACCTCCAGCTCCTCGGCGCGATCGTGCGCCTGCAGTCCGGTGCGAGCGTCGACCTGCTGCCGCGCACCGAGCGCGTGGCGATCGAGCTGCTGCAGCGCGCGGGACTGCTGCGAGAGGCCACGTGGCTCCTCACCGAGGCGTGCGACCGCGTCGAGGTGCGCAACGCGCGCGAGGGATGGACGGTCGTCCACGGCGGCATCGACCCGGACCTCGGCCTCGAGCGCACGCCCGATTCCCTCAAGATCCACGTCAAGGCCTTCGAGGGCGAGCCGAACTGGTGGGACCGCTACGACGGTCGCGACGGGCTCATCATCGTCGGCCATCGGCCGGTGAAGGAGCCGGTGGTGCTGCGCAACGCCGACGGCCGCGCCTACGCGGTGAACATCGACACCGGCTGCGCCTACGGCGGACGGCTCACCGGCTACTGCATCGAGGCCGACCGCCTGCTCTCGGTCGAGGCGCGCGGGCTCCCGATGCCCGGCATGGAAGTCCCGTCGGCGTTCCGGACGCGATGAGCGTCAGCGCCCGTCGCGGGCCACCACGGGCATCCTGCGCCCGGGCCCGAACGCGCGTGAGGAGAGCCGCAGGATCACCGGCGCCTGGCGGCGCTTGAACTCCGCCACGTCGATCGCGCGCGTCCACCGGGACACCACGGCAAGCTCCAGCCCGGAACTCCGCGCGATGTCCTCGGCCGTGCGTTCCTCCTCCACCCACCCGCGGACGATCGCGTCGAGGTCCGCGTACGGAGGCAGCGTGTCCTGGTCGGTCTGGTCGGGGCGGAGCTCCGCGCTCGGCACCTTCTCGATGCTTGCCTCGGGAATCGGCGGCACGCCGAACCCGCACCGGCGGTGGTTGGCGTTCACCCAGCGCGAGAGCGCCCAGACGTCGGTCTTCAGGAGGTCGCCGATGGGCGCAAGCGCGCCGCACATGTCGCCGTAGAGCGTGGCGTATCCCACGGCGTACTCGCTCTTGTTGCCGGTGGTCAGCGCCAGCGCGCCCGTGGCGTTCGACCACGCCATCACCTGCAGGCCGCGAAGCCGCGACTGCAGGTTCTCGTCGGCCAGCCCCGCGAGCGCGCTGCCCGCCGCCGCAAGGCGCGGGGCCAGGTGCGCGGCGAGCGCATCGTGCGCAGGCCCCACGGGCACCTCCGCAGCACGGATCCCGGTGCGCCGGGCAAGCTCGTTCGCGTCGTCGATCGACCCCGGGCTCGAGTGCCGGCTCGGCATCAGGAGGCCCGTGACGTTGTCGCCGCCGATCGCGGCCGCGGCCAACGCCCCCACCAGCGCGCTGTCGATGCCGCCCGAGAGGCCCAGCACGGCGCGCCCATGCCCCGTCTTGCGGAAGTACCCGCGGATGCCGCTGACGATGGCATCCCAGCGCTCCTCCATCGGGTCAACGCGCACGGGCTCGCCGCCCGCGGTCCCCGGCAGCTCGAAGACGAAGGCACCCGAGGCCCACCGACCGCCCTCGGCAACGCGGCCATCCGGCAGCGCCACGCGCGCATCGCCGTCGAACACCAGGTCGTCGTCCGCACCGGAGGCATTGATCGAGCACACGGGCACGCCCACGCGGCGCGCGGCCGCGCGCAGGATCTCGCCGTGGCGCACGTGCTTGCCGGCCGCGAACGGGCTTGCCGACGGGCACACGAGCACCGCGGCACCTGCGCGGACCGACTCGGCCGCGGGGTCGATGCCCGAGTACGCGTGACCGCCCGACGCCGCATCCTCGGCACGCCAGAGATCCTCGCAGACCAGGACCCCCACGCGAGCGCCGGCGCACGCGAACACGAACGGCGCGCTGCCCGGCGCGAAGTGGCGCGGCTCGTCGAAGACGTCGTAATCCGGGAGCAGGCGCTTCAGGTAGCGGCCCTCGACCCGCCCCCCGCGGAGGAGGGCCACCGCGTTCGAGAACGCGGCACAGGACCCAGCGGGCGCATGATGCGGCGCACCCACGAGCACCGCGGCCGCACCCGCCCCGCGCGCGGCGAGGTCCGCGGCCATCGCCTCGAGCGCACGCTCGCACGCGGCAACGAACCCGGCGCGCTGCAGCAGGTCGCGCGGCGGATACCCGCAGAGCGCAAATTCGGGAAGGACCACGCAGTCCGCGCCGGCCACGGCCTCGGCAACGGCGACATCGGCGATGCCGCGGGCATTGCCCGCGATGTCGCCGACCATCGCATCGAAGCGTGCAAGCGCGATCCGCATGGGCTACGCAGTCTAGGCAGCGCGCGCACTGCCCCGCCGGCGCAGGGCGATGCGTGCCGTCCCGGGCGATCAGCCCGCGCGCCGCGAATCGGCGCGCGCAGGCAGGCACTCGAGCAGCGTGCGGACGCTGAAGGGCTTGTTCACGTAGGCCACGAACCCCGCCCGCACGAACTGGGCCCCTGCGTCGGCGCGCACGGGCCCGGTGCAGATGAAGGTCGTCGCGGCGAAGTTCGGGTTGGTGCGCAGCGCAGTGACGAACGCCACCGGATCGCCGGCCGAGCAGTCGAAGATGACCGCATCCGGCGCACAGGCACCGCACGCGATCGCGGCCGACAGCGCGTCGGAGGCATCCTCGACCGTGAGGCCGCCGAGGCCCGCGAGCACCTCGTGGACCGACTCGGTCGCGGCGCGGTCGCGGTCCACCAGCAGCACGCGGACCGATGCCGAGGTGGTCAACGCACCGCGGCTCACGGGGATGTCGTGCGCGGCGATGAACGCCTCGAGCGCGGTGAAGTGCACGCGCCGGTCGCGCGAGCCGGGGATGCGGTAGCCCTCGAGCCTGCCGGCATCGATCCACTTGCTGACGGTGCGCGCCGCCACGTTGCAGATGCGGGCCACCTCGCCGGTGGTGAGCGCTTCCTTCTCGATGCCGAATGGGTTCTGTGCCACTGCCTTCTCCTCCATGGCCGCTGAGACCGGCCACGGAGCCCATCGGCCCCCGCAGGGACCGACTGAAGCGAACGACCCGAAAATCCGCCACGAAGGGCGCCGCGCCGGCCCGCCTTGCGCGGAAGCCGTGGCTAGACCGAGGGTTCCGCCCTGGAAACCACGCGGATGCCGCGGGAGAGGAGGGCCTCGAAGAGCTCCTCCGCATGCGCCCGGTCGCGCACCTCCACGATGCACTCGACGCGCACGATGGAGACATCCGCGCCGCCGAAGGTCCGCTCGTGGTTGATCTCCTGGACGCTCGCGCCGCAGCGGGCGATGGTGCCCGCGAGGTCGGCAAGCCCGCCCGGCCGGTCGCTGATGACCGCGTCGAACTTCACCAGGCGACCGTCCACGGCCAGGCCGTGCTCGATCACGCGGCTGAAGACGAGCGGATCGATGTTGCCGCCGCACAGCACCAGCACCACGCGCTTGCCGCGGAGCGAGGGCAGCCTGCCCGCGAGGATCGCCGCCAGCGGCGCGGCGCCCGCGCCCTCGACCACGCCCTTCTCGAGCTCCGCGAGCCGCAGGATGGAGAGCGCGATCGCGTCCTCCTCGACCGTCACCACCTCGTCGACGCGGGTGCGCGCGATCGCGAAGCTGCGCGCGCCGACCTCCGGCACCGCCAGGCCGTCCGCGAGCGTGGACTTCGCGGTCACCGGCACCGGGTGGCCCGCGGCGAGCGCGGCGCCGTAGCTCGCGCAGCGCGCCGGCTCGACGCCGACGATGCGCACCCCGGGCCGGCGCTCCTTCACCGCGAGCGCGAGCCCCGCGACCAGGCCGCCGCCGCCCACGGGCACCACGATCGCCTCGACGCCGGGGACCTGCTCGAGGATCTCCAGGCCCACCGTGCCGGCGCCGGCGACGATCGCCGCGTCGTTGAAGCCGTTGATGTAGACAAGCCGCTCGGAGGCCACCAGCTCGTCGGCGCGCTGCCTCGCCTCGGCGATGTTGTCGCCGTGGTTGACGACGCGCGCGCCCAGCTCGCGGCAGCGCCGCTGCTTGACGAGCGGCGCATGCACGGGCATCACCACCGTCACCGGGATGCCCAGGCGCTTCCCGTGGTAGGCGAGCGCCAGCGCGTGGTTTCCCGCGCTCGCGGCGATCACGCCCCGGCGGCGCTCGTCGGGGGAGAGCTGCAGCAGCGCGTTGCACGCGCCCCGCTCCTTGAAGCTGCCGGTGCGCTGCTCGTACTCGAGCTTGCAGAAGATCTCCGCGCCCGTCAGGGCCGAGAGCGTCGGGCTCTCAACGCACGGCGTCACGAACACGCCGTCGCCGATCCGTTCGCGCGCCGCGAGGATGTCCTCGAAGCGCACGTCGATCTCGGGAACGGCCTGCGTGGCTGCCATGCGTTCCGCCGCGTCAGGCGCGCGGGCCGGCCTTGCGGACGGCGTCGCTCAGCGTGTACTTGGCGTCGTTGGCGCGGAAGCGCGCGGCGAGGTCCTTGGCCTTCGCGTCGTACGCGGCCTTGTCGGCCCAGGTGTTGCGCGGGTCGAGCACCTCGGTCGGGACGCCCGGCACCGCCGTCGGCATGTGCAGGCCGAAGACCGGGTGCTCCGCGAACTTCGCGTTCGCGAGGCTGCCGTCGAGCACCGCGCTCAGGATCGCGCGCGTGTAGCTCAGCTTGAAGCGGTGGCCGACGCCGTAGGGCCCGCCGGTCCAGCCGGTGTTGACGAGCCACACGGCGCTGCCGTGCTGCTTGATCTTGTCCGCCAGCATCGCCGCGTAGGCCATCGGCTCGCGCGGCATGAACGGGCCGCCGAAGCACGCGCTGAAGTTCGGGGTGGGCTCCTTGACGCCCGCCTCGGTGCCGGCGAGCTTCGAGGTGTAGCCGTTGACGAAGTAGTACTGCGCCTGCTCGGGCGAGAGCTTGGCCACGGGCGGCAGCACGCCGAAGGCGTCGGCCGACAGGAAGATCACGTTCTTCGGGTGAGCGCCCACCGACGGCAGCACCGCATCCGGCACGAAGTCGAGCGGGTACGTGACGCGCGTGTTCTCGGTGCGCGTCGCGCTGTCGTAGTTCGGCACGCGGGCCACGGGGTCGACCACCACGTTCTCGATCACGCTGCCGAAGCGGATGGCGTTCCAGATCTGCGGCTCGCCCTCCTGGCTCA
The DNA here is from genome assembly GCA_016873255.1 of Planctomycetota bacterium. GTDB lineage: Bacteria > Planctomycetota > Phycisphaerae > Phycisphaerales > SM1A02 > UBA966. Next base: position 41,310 of record VGXR01000009.1, on the reverse strand, counting down.
GGTTGATGCACTTGGCGTAGCAGCCGCCCTCGAAGTTGAACACGCCGCGGTCCGACCAGCCGTGCTCGTCGTCGCCGATGAGGCGGCGCTTCGGGTCGGCGCTGAGGGTGGTCTTGCCCGTGCCGGAGAGGCCGAAGAAGACCGCCACGTTCGACGGATCGTCCTTCGCCACGTTCGCCGAGCAGTGCATCGGGAACACGCCGACCTCGGGGAGGTCGTAGTTCATGGCGTAGAAGATCGACTTCTTGATCTCGCCCGCGTAGCGCGTGCCCACGATGAGCACGGTCTTGCGCTCGAGGCTCTGCACGATGCAGAGCTTGCTCCGGACGCCGTACCTGGCGGGGTCCTCGAGCTCGAGCCGCGAGGCATCGATGATGGTCCAGTCGTTGGACCAGTTGGGCAGCTCGTTGGGCTCGGCGTTGATGAAGAGCGTCTTGGCGAACAGGCTGTGCCAGGCCTCCTCGGTGAAGACCGAGACCTTCAGGCGGTACTTGGTGTCGGCGCCGGCGTATCCGTCGAAGCGGAACACGTCCTTCCGGGCGCGCATGTGGTCCATCACCTTGGCGAGGATGGCGTCGAAGTGCGCGGGGGAAATGGGCTGGTTGACCTTGCCCCAGGCGATGTTCGGATGGATCCTCGGGGTGTCCTCGAGGTACTTGTCCTCCGGGCTGCGGCCCGTGCGCGCACCGGTGTCGCAGTTCAGGGCGCCGTTGGCCGCGAGCATGCCCTCGCCGCGTGCGATCGCCAGTTCCACCAGCCGGGCGGCGGCCAGGTTGGCGTGGACGGTGGCGGAGCCGAAGTCGATCTTCGGACGGGCGACGGGGGCTGCGGTGGTCATGGCTGTGGCGTCTCCGAAAAGGCGGAGTAAAGCAAATCAGGATACCCGCACCCCGCCTCCTGCCGCCCGCCCTTTCCCCGCTTGGATTGACCGCTTTGGGGCCTCCCGATACCATTCCCCGCCTTCGCACGGCGACCGTAGCTCAGTTGGCAGAGCATCGGGTTGTGGTCCTGAGGGTCGCGGGTTCAAATCCCGTCGGTCGCCCGTCCCGTCCGCCCCCGCCACTTCGGCGGGGGCGGTTCGTTTGGCGCTATGGTGCCCCGCATGCAGGTGGCGGCACTCCAGTACGACGTGGCGTGGATGGATCGCGCAGCGAACTGGCGGACCATCGACCGGCTCCTTGGGTCCGCGAACCTGCCGCGCGGGGCGTTTGTCCTCACCCCCGAACTCGCCGACACCGGCTTCACCATGGACGACCCGCCGGCCTCCGGGCCGGAGCCCGTGACGAGCGCGGCCGCGCGCGCCCGCCGGCACGGGGTCTGGCTCCAGGTGGGCCATGCCGAGCCAGTGGCTGCAGGCAAGCGCAACGCCGCAACCATCGTGGCTCCCGATGGTTCGACCCGAGCCACCTATCGCAAGGTGCACCTCTTCTCCCTCGGACGGGAGGACCGCCACTACGTGCCCGGCGACGGGCTGACGCTCGTCGACGTGGCCGCCGACGACGGCACGTGGCGCATCGCGCCGGCCATCTGCTACGACCTCCGCTTTCCCGAACTCTTTCGCCTCGCGGCACTTGCGGGAGCGGAGGTGTTCACCGTCGGCGCATGCTGGCCGGCGCCGCGTGCCGCGCACCGTCGCGCGCTCGCCATCGCGCGCGCCATCGAGAACCAGGCATACGTGGTCGCGTGCAACCGTATCGGACGCGATCCAAACTCGGACCATGCGGGCGACTCGTTCGTGGTCGCTCCGAGCGGCGAGGTGATCGCGGAAGCGGGCGATGCCGAGAACGTGCTCGTTGCATCGCTCGACCGCGGCGAGTTCCTCCGCTGGCGCGACAAGTTCCCGGCCCTGCGCGACCTTCGGAGGTCGCTCCTCGGCAACGTCCGCATTGACTGAAATCGCCATGGAAAACCCGCGCCGCGATTGACGCCTCCACGGCGAGCCCTACACTCCGCGCCACGCATCGGATGCATGCGGCGGCTGCTCAGTGCACGCAGCCGCGAACGGAATCGCAGGAGGCGAAGCCCGAATGGCCATGGACGAAGCGCAAGGAACGTTGTGGGAGACAATCGAGAGCACCGCGTGCCTCGCGTGCGATCCGGATGGCGCGCCGGCGCTCGATGATGCAGTGGCCGCCGCGATCCGCGCCGCGTACTTCGCGGAGGCCGGTGAGCTTGCGGTGCGGTACGGCATCGGCGTCGGCGACGTCGTCGATCACCTCGAGCGCGCGGGGCTTGCGCGCTCGCCGCGCCCCGACCGCGCCATCGAGAACATCCGCTGCGCCGTGCACGCGACAGCGCTCTGCCTCGGGGTTGCCCAGGCATGGGCCGACCTCGTCACCGCGCTCGGGCCGGGCTTCGACCGCGCCTGCATCGGCCGCCTGCGAGGCGACGACGGCATCGCGTTCGCCCGGCGCTTCTGGCTCGACCTGCGCGAATCGACCCTCGGACCGCGCTCGGCGCGCCGCGGCCGGAACGCGGCCCCTCGCCGCCCCAAGGGCGCCCGGGTTCCCGACCTCCGTGCCTTCCCGGCCACGCGGCCGCTGCGCTACTGGCTGGCGGAGCGCCTGATCGGCAGCCTGGAACTGGAACTCGGACGCGCTGCCAGCGCCGCCGAGCGCCTTGACACCGTCGAGGAAGTGCGTACCCTTCGACTCCCTGCCCAGTTGGCCGCGGGCGCCGAGACGCGCCACGGCTGACCGGCCACCGCCGGTGGGCGGGTGCCCCCCGCGGGGCGACATCCGAATCACTGCCCGGCGACGCCTTCACGGCGCTGCCCGAGCGCGGCAACTTAGCTCAGTTGGTAGAGCAGCGCATTGAAAATGCGCGGGTCCGCGGTTCAAGTCCGCGAGTTGCCATTGACGCGCCGCCCCGCTCCCGGGGCGGCGCGTCTGCCTTCGGCCCCCGTGACGCTTCCCCCGTTACGCTTGGGCCCGTGGGTTCACCCGTCAACGTCCGCCGGCTCCGCGAGGAGATCCTCCGCTGGATGACCCCGCCGCAGGGCGACCTCGGCGGGCGAGTGGCCGGACGACAGGTGCGGCGGCTCGCGGGGGCCCTCGACCACCCCGTGGGGCGAGAGGACCTCTTCCTCAGCACCGTGGCAGAGGCCGTCCTGGCCCGCGAGCTCCTCGAGGGCGGCTGCTCCATCGACATCGAGCGACCGACGGCCGGCGGCCGCCACGCCGACTTCCACGTCCGCCGGGAAGGCGCCGAGTTCTGGGTGCACGTGAAGCGCGTCGGCGCCCCGCCCGCGCCCACGCCCGCGCTGCCCCTTCCCGAAGAGCTCCATGCACTCGGGTCGCTGCGCCGGCCGGTGGCCGTGGCCGTGCGGTGGCAGCCGGGGCTGGCGCCGGCAGCGCTGGTCGAGCTGCGCGGCGCGCTCGAGCCGTTCGTCCTCCAGGCAAGCGTGGGCGACGAGGTGGTGGTGCGCGACGAGACCGGGCATTGGCTCGGCTCCGCGCGCATCGCGGCACCGACCGCAAGCGGCACCGTCAGCGTGCGCACCGGCGCCGACGCCGGCTGGGAGTCGGCCATCCCGCGCGTGCAGCGCCTGCTGCGCAAGGCCTACTCGCAGTTCATGCCCGGCGCGGCCAACGTGATCTGCGTGGCCAGCGACACCGCCGCCGCCTGCGAAGCCGTGGAGACCGCGCTCCTCGGCAGCGTCATCGAGCGCTGGGACCGCTTCCCGCCGCGGGGCCACCGCGTCGCGCACGGCCGCGCCGACGACGGGTTCTGGTCGGGCGGGCAATGCGAGATGAGCTCGGTGGTGTGCTGGTTCCCCGTGGACGCCGGCGCGCCGGCGCGCGTGTGGCAGCGGTCGGCGCCCGCCGCACCGGACTCGCGCGACGCGCACGCGGCACAGGTGCTGCGCGAGGTGCTCCGCGCCGCGGATGAGCCCTGAAAGCCGCGGATGAGCCCTGAAAGCCGCGGATGAGCCCTGAACTCACTCCCCGACCGCGAACGAGTCGTGCGGGCGCTCCCGCACAGGCGCGGCGCGCGGCGGCGGCGGCCACAGCGAGCGCAGTCCCTCGTGCGCGGGCAGCCCGTCGACGGTCATGCGCGCACCGCCCGAGAGGAGCTGCTCGAGCTGCCTGCGCCCGATCTCCACGGTCAGCTCCACGCGCCCGTCATCGGTCCAGCGGCGCTCGCGCACCGGCACCCGCTTCTCGAGGAAGTCGACGGCGCGGCCCTCGGAGAGCGCAAGCGACAGCACGCAGGTGCGCGTGTCGCCCTTCATCAGCGCGAGCACGCGGGCAGCGAGCTCGTCGAGGCCCTGCCCCGTCACCGCGGAGATCGGGACGGCATCCGGCACGCGGGCCATCCACTCCTCGAGGCGCCGGTCTGCCCCGTCCTCGGGGATCCAGCTCTCCCGCATGCGGTCGCACTTGTTGAGGAGCAGGATCCGCGGCTGCGTGGAGGCGCCGATCTCGTCGAGCACCTCGGTGACGGTCTCGTGCTGCATCAGGGCACTGCGGTCGGAGGCATCGAGCACGATGAGCACCACGTGGCTTGCGATCGCGTCCTCGAGCGTGGCGCGGAAGCTCGCCACAAGGTGGTGCGGAAGCCTCTGGATGAAGCCGACCGTGTCGGAGAGCATCGCGGCGTTGCCGCCGCCGAGGTTCCACTGCTCCACGCGCGTGCCGAGCGTGGCGAACAGCTTGTCCGCGGCAAACGCGCCGCCGCGCGTCAGCCGGTTGAAGAGCGTGCTCTTGCCGGCGTTGGTGTAGCCCACCAGCGCGGCCGTGAAGTGCTCCTCGCGCCGCTGCAGGACCTCGCGCGAGCGCCGCGCCTCGATCTCGCCGAGCTCGCGCCGCAGCTTGTCGAGCTTCGCCTTCACGATCCGGCGGTCGATCTCCAGCTGCTGCTCGCCCGGCCCGCGCGTGCCCACGCCCACCGGCGCGCCGCCCGTGACCTGGCCGAGGTGGCTCCACATGGCGCGCAGGCGAGGCGCCGTGTACTCGAGCTGCGCGATCTCGACCTGCAGCTGCGCCTGGCGCGTCGTGGCGCGGTTGGCGAAGATGTCGAGGATCAGCTCGCTGCGATCGATCACCTTGACGGCGAGCGCCTTCTCGAGCTCCTGGATCTGGCTGGGCGCGAGCTCGTTGTCGAAGATGGCGACCTTCGCCGAGAGCTCCCGGCACATGGCGGCCAGCTCCTCGACCTTGCCCTTGCCGATGTACGTCTTGCCGCGGGGAGCGGCCCGGCGCTGCTCGAGCGTGCCGACGACGCGCACGCCCGCGGTCTCGGCCAGCGCCTGGAGCTCGCGGACGGACGCGTCCGCGTCGGCATCGTCGTCGCGCAGGCGCACCGACACCAGCACTGCGGGCTCCGCGCGGATGTCAACCTCGCCGTGACGGCCTGTCTCCATGGAACGCCGATTGTAGGACCCGCCCGGGCGCACCTATCATCGCGGCGTGTTCCCCGTTCCAGCGGATTCCCGAGGTCGCGGCACCCGGGCGCGCGCGTCGCTCGCAGCGGCGGTCGCCGCCGCGTGCATGGTCGCCTCCGCGGGAGCCGTGCCCCAGGAACGGCGCGACGAGCGCCCGCCGGACGGCGCCTCGCAGCGGGACCTCCCCGCGCCGCGCCAGGACCCGTACTCGTGGTTCGACCCGCTGATCACGCTGCGCGCGCTGATCGTGGACCGCTACGTCGACGGGGGCGACCCGGCCTCGATGCAGCGGGCGGCGCTCGATGCCATGGTCCGCGCGCTCGGCGACCCGTACTCGGAGTACATGCCTCCGGAGGTGGAGCGCAGCTTCCGCGACCGGCTCAAGGGCAGCTACGTCGGTATCGGCGTCGAGCTCGCGCCCACCGACGGGCGGCCGGTGGTCATCACGGCCCACGACGACTCGCCGGCCATGGAGGCAGGCATCGTTCCCGGCGACGTGGTGGTCGCGGTGGACGGCCGGGACACCGCGGGCACCACGTGGACGGGCCTCGACTCGCTGCTCGTCGGCGACGAGGGATCGCCGGTGCGCCTCGACCTGCGCGGTGCCGACGGCACGCCGCGCTCGGTGGCGGTGACGCGAAGGCTGATCGAGACGCCCGGCGTCAAGGGCGTCGCCCGGGGCGAGGAGGGATGGCAGCACGTCCTCGACCCGGACCGCCGCATCGCCTACGTGCGCATCGGCGCGTTCAACGACGGCACGCTGCCCGAGCTCGACGCGGCGCTCGCGCGCATCCGCGCGGGCGGCGTGTCGGGACTGGTCCTCGACCTGCGCGGAAACGGCGGCGGATCGGTGCCCGCCGGCATCGGCACCGCCGACCGCTTCCTGCAGCAGGGCGCCATCGTCAGCACGCGCGGCCGCGGCGGCGACGGACGCACGTGGGATGCCGCGCCGTCGCCCGATGACGTGCAGGTGCCGCTCGTGGTCCTCGTCAACGAGGGATCCGCCAGCGCCACCGAGTTCGTGGCCGGCGCGCTGCGCGACCACGGCCGCGCCAAGCTGGTGGGCACCCGCTCGTTCGGCAAGGGATCGGTGCAGGAGGTGCTTCCGATGCCCGACGGCGTGGGCGCGGTGAAGCTGAGCGTGGAGCGTTACTTCCTCCCCAGCGGCGACAGCGTCTCGCGGAAGCCCGGCGCGACGCGCTGGGGCGTGGAGCCGGACACCGGCTTCCGGGTCCCCATGGACGCATCGCAGCAGCGCGCGGCCACGGTCGCGCGGCAGGCACGCGAGGCGCCTCCCGGCTCGCCGGCCTCGGCGCGTGCGCCCGCGGTGCGCTGGGCCTCGCCGGAGTCGGTGCGGAAGGATGCCTGCGACCCGCAGCTCGCTGCCGCGCTCGAGGCGATGCAGGGCTACCTCGATGCCGGCGAGTGGCCGGTCGTCGGCGCGGTGTCCGGTGACGTGGGTGCCGGCAGCGACGAGCTCCGCTCCACCATCGAGGAGCGGCGCATGCTCATGGAGCGCATGCAGGAACTCAACCGGCGCATCAGCGGCCTGCGGGGCGCGGCCGCCGGCGTGGAGGATCCGCTCCTCGGCGTCGATGCCACGCTCGTCGACGGCGAGCTCACGCTGCGCGACCGGGAGGGGCGCGTGATCGGACGCTGGACGGCGAAGGACCCGGCCGCGCTGCTCGAGGCCATCCGGCGCAGCGCCGTGCCGGCACCCGAGTTCACGCCCGCCGGCGAGCCGGAGTCGAAGTGACCGAGGGGACCGCAATCCTGGGCATCGAGACCAGCTGCGACGAGACCGCGGCAAGCGTCGTCGAGTGGCGCGACGGCGCGCCCCGCGTGCGTTCCAGCGTGGTGAGCACGCAGCACGAGCTTCACCGCCGCTATGCGGGCGTGGTGCCCGAGCTTGCGAGCCGCGCGCACCTCGAGCGCATCGTCCCGGCGGTGCGCGAGGCGCTCAGGGCCGCCGACTGCCCACGCGAGCGGATCGCGGCGGTGGCCGTGGGCAACCGGCCCGGCCTCATCGGGTCGCTCCTGGTCGGCAATGCCGCGGCCAAGGCCTACGCGTGGAGCCTCGGCGTGCCGGTGATCGGCATCGACCACGTGGCGGCGCACCTGGCGGCCGGGCTCATCGATGCGCCTCCCGCGGCCTTCCCGGCGCTGGGGCTGGTGGTGTCCGGCGGGCACACGCACCTCTTCGCCATGGAGGGCCCGCTGCGCATGCGGCTCCTCGGCCGCACCATCGACGATGCCATCGGCGAGGCGTTCGACAAGGCCGCGACCGTGCTCGACCTTGGCTACCCCGGCGGTCCGCTCCTCGACGCCCGCAGCGACTCCGGCGACCCGGGCGCCGTGCGCTTCCCGATCCCGCGCCTCACGGCACGGAGCGTCCGCGGGGCGGGCGACGCGGCCGACCCTGACGCACGCACGCTCGACTTCAGCTTCAGCGGCATGAAGACCGCGCTCCTCTACGCGGTGCGCGGCGTGCCCGCGGTGCCCGGGCGCCCTGCCCCCACGCCTCCGGTGCCGCTCTCGGGCCAGCGGGTCAGCGACCTCTGCGCCAGCTTCCAGTCCGCGGCGGTGGGTCACGTCCTGGACGTGCTCGAGCGCGCCATCGAGGCCGATGCAGCGGGCTCGCCGCGCACCCTGCTCGTCGGCGGCGGCGTCAGCGCAAACCGGCACCTGCGCGCACGGCTGCATGCGTTCGGCACGCGCCACTCGATCGAGGTGCGCCTGCCCTCCCTCGCCTATTGCCTCGACAACGCTGCGATGATCGCCGCACTCGCGCACTGGCGGCACGCCGAGGGCAGCCACGATGCACTGACGCTCGCGCCCCAGCCGCACTCGACGCTCGGGCGCATCGCCGCCGGCTGAGGCGCCGCCCCGACGGCAGGCAAACACGCGGACACGCAAACACGCGGACACGCGGACACGCGGACACGAACGTACCGGGCGCCGGGCATCCCCGTCGCGGGATGTCCGGCGCCCGAATGTGGCATGGCAGCGGTCCGACCCAGCCGCCGGCCCGGTCAGTCCTCGTCGCCGCGTGCCGCGGCGGCCTTGGCCGGCACGGCACCCGGGTTCGCGAGGCGCTTCTTCAGCACCTCGGACCGGATCTCCTCCATGAGCGTGGGGTTCTGGCGGAGGAACGTCTTGCTCGCCTCGCGGCCCTGGCCCAGGCGCACGTCGCCGAAGCTGAACCATGCGCCGCTCTTGTCGACCACCTCGTCCGCCACGGCCAGGTCGAGGACGTCGCCGGAGATCGAGATGCCCTCCTCGAACATGATGTCGAACTCGGCCTCGCGGAACGGCGGCGCGATCTTGTTCTTGACGACCTTGGCCTTGACGCGGTTGCCCACGTTGCGGTCGCCGTCCTTGATGGCGCCGATGCGGCGGATGTCGACGCGCACCGAGGCGTAGAACTTCAGCGCGCGGCCGCCGGTGGTGGTCTCGGGGGACCCGAACATCACGCCGATCTTCTCGCGCAGCTGGTTGATGAAGATCACGATGCACTCGCTCTTGGCGATGGCGCCCGTCAGCTTGCGCAGCGCCTGGCTCATGAGGCGCGCCTGCAGGCCCACGTGGCTGTCGCCCATCTCGCCCTCGATCTCGGCGCGCGGGATCAGCGCCGCCACCGAGTCCACGACGATCACGTCGACGGCGTTCGAGCGCACCAGCATCTCGCAGATCTCGAGCGCCTGCTCGCCGGTGTCGGGCTGCGAGACGAGGATCTCGTCGAGGTTCACGCCCAGCCGCTTCGCCCACGAGGGATCGAGCGCGTGCTCGGCGTCGATGAAGGCGGCGACGCCACCGGACTTCTGGCAGTTGGCGATGACGGTCAGCGCCAGCGTGGTCTTGCCCGAGCTCTCCGGCCCGAACACCTCGATGATGCGGCCGCGCGGCAGGCCCTTCCCGCCGAGGGCAAGGTCCAGGCTGAGCGCGCCGCTCGAGATGGACGGGATGACGGGCACCGCCTCGTTGTCGAGGCGCATGATGCTGCCCTTGCCGTAGTTCTTCTCGATCTGCCCGACCGCGGCCTCGAGGGCCTTGGCCTTCGCCGCGCGGGCGGCCGGATCGAGCACGGGCTTCGCCGGGGCCGAGGGCTTGGCGGCAGCCAAGGCCGAGCTGGCGGCCGAGCTGGCGGCCGAGCTGGCGGCCGAGTTCGCGGGGGAAACGGCAGGCTTCACGTCGACGCGGGCGTCCGAGGGCTTCGAAGGGCTGGGCCTGGAAGGGCTAGGCATGGTTGCCATCTTCCCAAAGTTCTCGCGCGCGGCCGGCACGGCCGGGGCGGAGGAGGTGCGTGCGGCCGAGGCCGAGGTTCCGTTGGTGGTGGGGGTCGTTGCCATGGTGTTCGCTCCGTCGGTTGGGGCAGCCCTGTTCTTGGTTGCGGGCGGCCGTGCTGCGTTCCTTGCGCACTGTCCTGAGGGGAAAGCCTCAGAATCCAGTTGTTTCAGTGCCTTGTTCGGTGTTTGGTAGGTTCTTCGATCCCATCGGTCCTGTCAAGACCTGTTCGGTATTTTTTCGGTATCTCGCTCCGAGACCCGGTCGCCAGCCCCGAACCGGGCTTTCGACGAAGCGCACAGTACGGGTCCCCGGTGAAGCACCTGCGACATTCGGGCAAAATTCAATCGGGTTGATCGACGGAACGCGCCCCGCCGCGCGTCCGAGTCGGTCACCGCCCCACCCGGCCACCGGCGCGTGAACCAGCCCCCCCGCCCCCGGGAGACATTGGTGCCTCAGCAACCAGGAACGGATTTACCGCTTCTGCGCCTCGGGCTGCATGACGTTGGGGCTCGGCGGCGGGTAGTCCTCCAGGCGCACCGACCGGAACCACTCGATCGTGCGCGGGATGCCCTCCTCGAGTCCGACGACCGGCTCCCAGCCGAGCGCCTTCTTCGCGAGCGTGATGTCGGGCTGCCGCTGCAGCGGATCGTCCATCGGCAGCGGGCGCCGGTCCACGGTGGCCTGCACGCCGGCGTGCCGGGCCACCACCTCGGCCAGCTCGTTCATGGTGAATTCGTGCGGGTTGCCCAGGTTCACCGGCCCGGTGAACCCCTCGGGCGTGTCCATCAGGAGGCGGAACGCATCGATGAGGTCGCCGACGTAGCAGAACGACCGCGTCTGCGTGCCGTCGCCGAAGATCGTCATCGCCTCGCCGGTCACCGCCTGGCGGATGAAGTTGCTCACCACGCGCCCGTCGTAGGGGTGCATGCGCGGACCGTACGTGTTGAAGATCCTGGCCACCTTGATCGACGTGCCATGCAGCCGCCGGAAGTCGAAGCACAGCGTCTCGGCCACCCGCTTGCCCTCGTCGTAGCAGGCGCGCGGCCCGATCGGGTTCACGTTTCCGCGGTAGCTCTCGGGCTGCGGATGCACCTCGGGGTCGCCGTACACCTCGCTGGTGGACGCGTGCAGCAGGCGCGCACCGCTCTGCTTGGCAAGCTCGAGGCAATGCAGCGCCCCGAGCGCCGAGGTCATGGTGGTCTTCACCGGCTCGTACCGGTAGTGCCCCGGCGCGGCGGGGCACGCCATGTTCCAGATGTAGTCGACGTCGAAGTCGAACGGGTGGATCACGTCGTGGTGCACGAACGTGAAGCCCCGCGTGCCGTCGAGGTGCCGGATGTTCTGCCTCGTGCCCGTGAACAGGTTGTCGAGGCAGACCACCGAGTGTCCCGAGGCAAGCAGCGAGTCGCAGAGGTGCGAGCCCAGGAATCCGGCGCCGCCGGTGACGAGGGAACGAGGCATCCCGCGATTGTACGGGGCCCCGTCCCCGCATCGGCCGCGCGCGCCGGGCACGCAGCTCGGCCGCCGCGCGCACCGAGCGTCGGCGCTCGCCCCCGCGCTTGACCGCGCACGCCGGCACGGGGACGATCCGCGCATGGAACGCACGCGACTGGTCCTCGGCGCGATGACCGGCACCAGCATCGACGGCATCGACCTTGCGCTCGCCGAGGTCCGCGGCACCGGTCTGTCCATGTCCGCGCGGCTGGCCGCGTTCCGGGGCGCCCCGCTCGGCACGCTTGCCATGCGCCTGCGCGCGGCCGCCGACCAGCAGCCGATCACCGCGGGCGAACTGGCCGAGCTCTCGCGCGAACTCGGCGAGCTGCACGCGCGCGAGGCCTCGGAGCTCCTGCGCGAGGCCGCGGTGCCCCGCATCGACCTCGCCGCCATCCACGGCCAGACGGTCTTCCACCGACCGCCCACGAGCCTCCAGCTCCTGAACGCCCACCCCATCGCGGCAGCGCTCGGCTGCGACGTGGTCTTCGACCTGCGCGGCCAGGACCTGGCGCTCGGCGGCCAGGGCGCCCCGCTCACGCCGCTCAGCGACTGGGTGCTCTACCGCGCCCCGCACGCGCGCGCGGTCGTCAACCTCGGCGGCTTCGCCAACGCAACCATCCTTGCCGCCGACCAAGGCGCGCCCCCGGCACGCCAGGTCGCCGCCATCCACGGCGCGGACCTCTGCGCATGCAACCAGCTGCTCGACCGCGCCGCGCGCGCCGCCCTCGGGCGCGACTTCGACGCCGACGGGGCCGTCGCCGCCTCCGGGCAGCGCCACGAACGCGCCTTTGCCGAGCTCTCCGCACTGCTCGCGCCGCAGCCGGGCGCCCGCAGCCTGGGGACGGGCGACGAGGCGTTCGCGTGGATCGACCGCCACCTCGGTGCGCTGGCCCCTGCCGACCTCCTCGCCACGGCCGCCGACGCCATCGGCACGGCCATCGGCCGGGCGCTCGCCGCGCGTGGCGTGTCGGATGCGGTGCTCGCTGGCGGCGGCGCCCGGCACGCGCGGCTCGCGCGGGCCATCGCGCACGCAGCCGGGGTCGCCGTGCAGCCCTCCGACCGGCTGGGCATTCCGGTGGCCGCCCGCGAGGCGCTCGGATGGGCGGTCCTGGGAGCCCTCGCGCAGGACGGCACCGATGTTTCCCTGCCGCAGGTGACCCACCGCCCGGCCACGACCCCCGATTCCGCGCTCCCACGGCCGATTCCGGGCACGTGGCTGCGAATCCGCACCGCGGATGAATGCGGATTGAACAGATACTGAACGCGCATCCGGCACACTCCTGCCCGAGTACTCGTCCCTCTGGCACACGGAAGTCCAATGACGAAGCCCCAAGTCCTGATCGTCGAAGATGAGCCGGACATCGCTGACCTCATCCGCTTCCACTGCGAGCGCGAGGGCATGGGCACCGAGATCGTGGGGGCGGGCAAGCTCGCCGTGGACCTCGTCAAGAAGAACGCGCCCGATGTCATCGTCCTCGACCTCATGCTCCCGGACGTGGGTGGGCTCGAGGTGTGCCGGCGCCTGAAGCAGTGGCCCGAGACCCGGGAGATCCCGGTGGTGATGGTCACCGCCAAGGGCGAGGAGTCGGACGTGGTGACCGGACTGGAGATGGGCGCCGACGACTACGTGGTCAAGCCCTTCAGCCCGCGCGTCCTGATGGCGCGCGTGCGCGCCGTGCTGCGCCGCCGCGCCGAGCTCCAGCAGATCCCGGTCGACAACCGCATGGAGCGGATCGACGGCCGCCTGGTGATCGACCCCGACCGCCACGTCATCACCATCGACGGCCAGCAGACCGACCTCACCGTCACGGAGTTCGGCATCCTCAACCACCTCGCGCAGCGCCCCGGCTTCGTGCGCACGCGCGACCAGATCATCGCCGCCGTACACGGCCGCAACGTGGTGCTTTCAAGCCGCACCATCGACGTCCACGTGACCGCCCTGCGCAAGAAGCTCGGCGGCCTCTCCGGCTGCGTCGAGACGGTGCGCGGCATCGGCTACCGCTTCTGCGAGACGCCGGTGGCGGTCGGGTAGCGTGGCGCCGATGGAGACGGGCCCGGAAGCCTCCTCGTACCTCGTGCCGTTCCTCCTTGCCGCAGCGGTGGCCGCGGCGGCGCTTTCGGCGGTGGCGTGGCTCCTCGCCCGGCGCGCCACGGAGCTCCGCCGCATCCGCGCGGCGCTGGGAACGCTCGGCGGCGACCACGCCGACCCCGTGCGCGGCGCGCGCAAGGCCGCCGACGAAGCGGCCCGGCTCGACACCGCGCTCTCCGAGCTCCGCGCCATCCTCGAGCATGCGCCCGCGGGGATCATCGCCATCGACGGGCTCGACCGCATCATCACCATCAACCCCGCCGCGGCCGGGCTCCTCGGCACCGAGGGCCGGCCGGCGGAGGGACGCCTCCTCGGCGAGATCGCCCGAAGCCCCGAACTCGCGTCGCTGATCGCCCAGGCGCGCGCCGCCGCCCGCAGCGCGGAATCGGAGCTCGAGCTCTCCTCCGAGGCCGGCATGCACCGCGCCGGCTGCACGGTGGTGCCGCTCTCGGATGCCGTCGGCTCGGCGCAGCTGCTCCTCGTGCTCGAGGACCGGACGGAGCTCCGCCGGCTCGAGGCCCTGCGCACGGAGTTCGTCGCCAACGTCAGCCACGAGCTGCGCACGCCCATCACCAGCATCCGCGGCTACGCCGAGACGCTCGTCGAGAGCTTCGAGCTCCAGCCCGAGGCAGCCCGCTTCGCGCGCACCATCCTGCGCAGCTCCGCGCGCCTCGGCGCCATCATCGACGACCTGCTCCTCCTCTCCGGGCTGGAGGAACCCTCCGCGCGCGAGAGCATCACCACCTCGCCGGTGCGACTCGCGGGCGTGGTGGCCGAGGCCGTCGAGCAGGCCACCGCAGGCGCGCGCGACAAGGGCATCACCATCGAGCCGCACATCGACCCGTGCCTCTGGGTCAACGGCAACGCGGGGCTGCTCGCGCACGCGGTCGGAAACCTCGTGTCGAACGCGGTGAAGTACGGCCCGTCCGACTCGGTCGTGCGCGTCGACGCCGCTGCCGAGGGCGACGCCGCCGTGATCGCGGTGACCGACCGCGGCCCCGGCATCCCCGAGGTGCACCGCGCGCGCCTCTTCGAGCGCTTCTACCGGGTCGACCGCGCCCGCAGCCGGGAATCCGGCGGCACGGGCCTGGGGCTGGCCATCGTCAAGCACGTGGCGCAGGTCCACGGCGGGTCGGTGAGCGTGGAGAGCCGCACCGATTCCCAGCACGGGAGCACGTTCCGCATCCGCCTGCCGCTTGTGGTGGAATCCACGGCCCGGAACTTCCCCCTGCCGGAGGCCGGACCGAACGACCGCGGCGAGTCACGCCGCACCGCCTGAGGCACGAAGAGAACACCCCATGAAGATGCAAGCCCTCCTCGTCTCCGCCGGCGCCCTCCTCGCGCTGGCGCTCGCGCCCGCCCAGGACACCAAGGCGCTGAAGGGCACCGTCAAGCTCGACGGATCCTCCACCGTGTTCCCCATCGCCGAGGCCGTGGCCGAGGAGTTCTCCAAGGCCGCCCCCGGCGTCGAGGTCACCGTCGGCATATCCGGGACGGGCGGCGGGTTCAAGCGCTTCGGCGCCGGCGAGATCGACATGTCCAGCGCATCGCGTGCCATCAAGAAGAGCGAGGCGGATGCGTGCAAGGCGAAGCGGATCGAGTTCATCGAGCTGCCCGTGGCCTTCGACGGCCTCACCATCGTCGTCAACACCGGCAACACCTGGGTCAAGGAACTCACCATCGAGCAGGTGAAGGCGATCTTCCTCGCCGGCACCGCCGCAAAGACCTGGAAGGACGTGGACCCTTCGTGGCCGGCAGACCCCATCCGGGTCTTCTCGCCGGGCACCGACAGCGGCACGTTCGACTACTTCAAGGAAGTGGTGGCCGGCAAGGAAGGGAAGATCCGCGCCGACATGTCGGTGGGCGAGGACGACAACGTGCTCGTGCGCGGGGTGGAGGGCGACCGCAACGCGATCGGCTTCTTCGGCTACGCGTACTACGCGGAGAACAAGTCGCGCCTGCGCGCGGTGCCGGTGGTCAACCCCGCCACCAGGAAGGCGGTCGGCCCCACGCCGGAGAGCATCGAGGACGGCAGCTACGCGCCGTTCAGCCGCCCGCTCTTCATCTACGTCAACCGGGCCTCGCTCGACAAGCCCGCGGCGGCGGCGTTCGCGAGGTACGCGCTCGACCACGCGTCCGAACTGGTCGGCGAGGTCGGCTACGTGAAGCTGCCCGCCGCCATCATCGACCGCGCCAAGGCAAACCTCGCCGCCAGGCGCACCGGTTCGCAGTTCCTCGATGCCGACGGCAAGGACCGCCACGGCCCGCTCGCCGAGATCTACAAGTGACCTGACCCCGGTGGCGGCCCGGTAGGATCCGGGCCCCGACGGGCCCCTGCCATGCAGACCGCCGCCGCCGTCTCCGCCGCCGCCCAGTCCGCCGCCGCCGCGAGCCGGCGCGGGAAGGAGCGTTCGCGCCGCGGGATCGTGGCGACCGAGCGCCTGGTCAAGGGATCGCTCTTCGCGTGCGCCATGCTGTCGGTGGCGTCGACCTTCACGATCCTCGCGATCCTGCTGTGGCAGTCCGGGCAGTTCCTGGCCATGCCGGAGGCCTCGCTGTGGGACTTCCTCACCGGCTCGGAGTGGACCCCGCTCCTGGGCGCCGAGAAGAAGTTCGGCATCTGGCCGCTGGTGGCGGGCACCCTGCTCATCACGGCCATCGCCGCGGCGCTCGCGCTGCCGACGGGGCTGGCCGTCGCGGTCTACCTGAGCGAGTACGCGCCGCGGAAGGTCCGGTCGGTGCTGAAGCCGGTGCTCGAGGTGCTGGCGGGCATCCCCACCGTGGTCTACGGCTACTTCGCCGTCACCATGATCACGCCGATCCTCCACGACCGCGTCAGCGAGTCCTTCGGCACCTACAACGCGCTCAGCGCGGGCCTCGCCGTGGGCATCATGATCCTGCCCGTGGTGATCAGCCTCTCCGAGGACGCGCTCCGCGCCGTCCCGAGGAGCCTGCGCGACGCGGCCTACGCCATGGGCAGCACGCGCTTCGACGCCAGCGTCAAGGTGGTCGTGCCCGCCGCGCTGAGCGGCATCGTCGCCAGCTGGCTGCTTGCCATCACGCGCGCCATCGGCGAGACCATGATCGTGGCGCTCGCGGCCGGCATCCGGCCGCAGATGACGCTCAACCCGGCCGACGAGGTGCAGACCATGACCGGCTACATGGCCCAGATCTTCTCGGGCGATGCGCCGGCTCCGAGCGTGGAGTACAAGTCGAGCTACGCGGTGGCGGCGGTCCTCTTCGCCATCACGCTGGGGCTGACGCTGCTCGGGAACCTCGTCCTGAGGCGCTTCCGCGAGGAGTACGACTGATGTCGCCCGCGGCCGCGCAGGTCCGATCCCCCGCCGAGATCGTGGACGCGGCGCCGCGCTCCTCGGCGGCGCTGCGCGCGGCGGCGGACCGGGCGTTCCTGGTGGCGTGCCTTGCGTTCACGGGCCTCGCGGTGTGCATCCTCGCGGTGCTCCTCATCACCGTGTGGCGGCAGGGCCACGAGCGCCTCGGCTGGGACTTCCTGCAGAACTTCACCAGCCGCAAGCCCGACGCCGCCGGCGTGAAGGCGCCGCTCTGGGGAAGCGTCTGGGTCTGCGCCATCTGCGCGCTGACGGCCATCCCGGTGGGGGTGGGCACGGCGCTCTACCTCGAGGAGTTCGCGCGCAAGTCGCGGCTCACCTCGTTCATCAAGCTCAACATCGCCAACCTCGCCGGCGTGCCGTCCATCGTGTACGGCATCCTCGGCCTCACCGCCTTCGCGCGCATGTTCGGCGCGGTGGATGCGGACCAGCCGATCTCGATCGGCAACCCCGAGGGCCCGTTCTTCATCCAGTTCCCGTTCGGCAACGGCGTGCTCGCGGGCGGGCTCACGCTGATGCTCGTGGTGCTGCCCATCGTGATCGTCTCCAGCCAGGAGGCGCTGCGCTCGGTTCCGCGCAGCCTCCGCGGCGGCGCGCTCGCGCTCGGCGCCACGCAGTGGCAGTCCACCTGGAACGTCACGCTCCCGTCGGCGCTGCCCATGGTGATGACGGGGTCCATCCTGGCCATCAGCCGCGCCATCGGCGAGGCCGCGCCGATGCTCGTGCTCGGCGTGCCGCTCTTCATCAGGAGCGTCCCCACCAACCTGACGAGCGACTTCACGGTCCTCCCCTTCCAGATCTACTACTGGGCCAACCGGCCGCAGGCAGGGTTCAGCGAACTCGCCGCCGCGGCCATCCTCGTCCTCCTCGCCGTCCTCCTCACCTTCAACGCCGTCGCGGTGGTCATCCGCCAGCGGCTGCAGCGAAACGCAGGCTGAACACGCCATGACCGCCGCATCGAGCGCCACCATGACGACTCCCGCACAGGCCACCGCCTCCCCGCAGCCGCCCCTCGCAACGGCGCCGGGCGCACCCGCCGCAGGACGACCCAACGGCGACCTGCAAGTCCGAACGCCCACGCCCGCGGCGAAGGTCCCGGGACCCGTGGCCCCGGACGGCATCGCCATCAGCGCGCAGGGCTTCGACGCCTGGTACGGCGACTTCCACGCGCTCAAGGGCATCTCGCTCGAGATCCCGCGGCGCCAGGTGACCGCGTTCATCGGACCCTCGGGGTGCGGCAAGAGCACGTGCCTGCGGTGGATCAACCGCATGAACGATGCCATCGTCGGCGCGCGCGCCGGCGGGCGGCTGCAGCTCGACGGCGAGGACCTGCTCGCGCCGCAGCGCGACGTGGTCGAGCTGCGGCGGCGCGTGGGCATGGTGTTCCAGAAGCCCAACCCGTTCCCGAAGTCGATCTACGACAACGTGGCGTTCGGCCCGCGCCTCCACCGCAAGTTCGCGCGCCATGACCTCGACGAGCTCGTCGAGAGCTCGCTGCGCGCCGCGGCGCTCTGGGACGAGGTGAAGGACCGCCTGGGCGCGAGCGCGCTCGGCCTGTCGGGCGGCCAGCAGCAGCGCCTGTGCATCGCGCGCGCCGTGGCGGTGGGGCCCGAGGTGCTCCTGATGGACGAGCCCTGCTCCGCGCTCGACCCGCGGTCGACGGCCAGCATCGAGCAGCTGATCCGCGAGCTCGAGAGCCAGTACACGATCGTCATCGTCACCCACAACATGCAGCAGGCCGCGCGCGTCAGCGACCGCACGGCGTTCTTCTACGAAGGCTCGCTCGTCGAGGCGGGCGACACCGACCGCATCTTCACCAACCCGCAGAGCAAGCAGACCGAGGACTACGTCTCCGGGCGCTTCGGCTGAGCACCGGCCCGGGGGCCCGCGCCCCCGCGCCGAGGGACGCGCACGCCCGCAATCGACCTCCTGAACCCGATCCGAACCGAAACCACACCATGGCCATCGACCTCCAGACCGAGATCCTCAACCTCCGCCGCAGCCTGCTCGCGATGGGCGCCGCCACCGAGCGACGGGTGGCCCTCGCAAGCCGGGCGCTCGTGGACGGCGACATCGCCGCCGCGCAGGAGGTGAAGGCGGGCGACACCGAGGTCGACACCATGGAGGTGGAGCTCGAGACGCAGTGCATGCGGATCCTCGCGCTCGGCGCGCCCGTGGCCCACGACCTGCGCTTCGTGCTGAGCGTGGTGCGCATCTCGTCGGACTTCGAGCGCATCGCCGACCTGAGCCGCGGCATCGCCAAGAAGGTGATCCGCTGGTCCGCGGGCAACGGTCCCACCGAGGTGCCGGGCGCGCTCTGCGACATGGCCTCGGCCGCGCAGGCGATGCTCGCCGACGTGCTCGCGGCCCTGAGCGACGAGGACGCCGACCGCTGCCGCGAGGTGCGCCGCGCCGACCGCCAGGTGGACAACCTCAACAAGGAGGTTGTGGCAATGAGCCGGCAGCTGATCCAGGACGACGTCACGCGCACCGCCGAGGCGATCGACATGATGCAGATCGCGCAGCGCCTCGAGCGCATCGCCGACATCGCCACCAACATCGCCGAGGACGTCATCTTCCTCGTCGAGGGCCGCGTCGTCCGCCACGGCGAGTAAATCCGCTCCTGGTTCGTTCGGCACCATTTCCTCTCTCTGGAGAACTCCCGCCCGGGGCAGCCGCGTGCGCCGATAATCGCCGTCGCGGAGGACACCTCGTCGGCGCTTCCACCGCAACCCGCTCCCCGCTACACTGCTTGGCTCCCCGGAACCAGCCATGCACTACCCGCACAGAATCAGCCGCATCAAGAAGGTTCGCAAGATCGGGTTCCGCGCCCGCATGAAGACGCGCAAGGGCCGCGCCATCCTGAACCGCAAGCGTCGCGTCGGCCGCGCCATCCGCGTCCGCTGAGCAGGTGGGAGACCTCCATCATCGCCCCGCGACGGTCCTGATCGGGCTGCGCGGATCCGGAAAGACCACCCTCGGCAGGCTGCTCGCGGCCCGTGCGAGGGTTCCGTTCATCGATCTCGACGATCGCACCGTCGCCGGAAGCGGCCACGCATCCGTGAGCGCGATGTTCCGCGCCGCGGGCGAACCCGCGTTCCGAGCCGCCGAGGCGCGCGCGCTGGCCGAGGTGCTTGCCGACCCGGCGTGCGGCCGTGCGGTGATCGCCCTCGGAGGCGGCACGCCCACGGCGCCGGGCGCGCGAGAGATGCTCGAGGCCGCGCGCGCGCAGGGCCGCATCCGCATCGTGCTGCTCGATGCCGCGCCCGCGGTGCTCGGCGCTCGCCTTGCGGTGGCACCCGGCGATCGCCCCCTCCTCCTGGGGGCGAACTTCGCGGAGGAAGCCGCGCTCCTTGCGGAGCGACGCATGCCCGCCTACCGGGCGCTGGCCGACGCGACCGTCACCACCGACGGCGACACCGCCGCGACGCTCGAGCGCCTGCTGAAGTTCGCTCCTGGTTAGTTTGGCACCAATCTCGACCGCGGGAAGGCAGGTGCGCGCCCCCAAGAATTGGTGCCGAGATTGACCAGGAGCGGATGCACCGGAGCGGATTTGCCGGAGCGGACTTACCCCGCCGTCGGCCACACGATCCGGACCTCGCCGTCGGCGGTGTCCTCCGCAAGCCCAAGTTCCCGCAGCGCCGTCAGCGCCGCAAGCTGCTCGGCCTGCTTCTTGCTGGATCCCCACGCGCCGCCGAAGCGCCGCGCCCCCGCCTGCACGCAGATCTCGAACGCCTTCGCGTGGTCGGGGCCCTGCTCGTCGAGCACCGTGTACTGCGGCAGCCCCATGTCAAGCTGGGCGAGGCACTGCTGCAGCACCTGCTTGAAGTTCTGCTGGTGCCCGAGCCGCAGCGCGGCCTCGATCCGCCGCTCCATGAGCGGCAGCACGAACGACCGCGCCGCTTCCAGCCCGCCGTCGAGGAACAGCGCGCCGACCACGGACTCGAACACGCCCGCAAGCGGGCTCTCGGGCAGGCCCTGCCGGCCGCGCACGCCCTTGTCGATGGTCATCAGCCGGTCAAGGCCGCACTCGAGCGCCAGTTCCGCGAGGACGCGGCCGCTCACCACGTTGGACTTCACCTTCGTCAGCTCGCCTTCGAGCAGGTCGGGACGGGCCGCGTAGAGGTACGTGCAGACGATGAACCCGAGCGCGGAGTCGCCGAGGAACTCGAGCCGCTCGTTGCTGTCGACGCGCCGCTCCGCCGCCGACGAGTGCACCAGCGCGGTGCGCACCAGCCCCGGGTCGCGGAACGCGTGCCCGGTCAGCGCCTCGAGAGCCGCAACCGCGTCCTGCGCACCGCTCACAGCCACGCCACCACCACTTCCAGGGCCCGAACGCCGATCGCGAGGGCCAGGCCGCCCGCGCCGCCCACCGCGAACCAGAAGGCCGTCTCCATCCGCTCGCGCCGGCGTCGCGCGCCGGTCCGCCGCACGCCGTCGGCACCCGCGCCCCTGCCGCGCACGGCGGGCACCGCACCGACCGCGGCCCCGACCGGGACCGCCACCGCCGACATCGCGGCCCGGTGCAGGCCTACCGGCGCGTCGGCGCTGACCTCGGGCGCACCGCCCGCAACCAGGTCTTCGCGCAGGCGCTGGAACTCGTCGGAGGCAACCACCCACGCGGAGTCACCGGGCTCGAGCAAGGCGACCGACGCGTCCGACCAGCATCGCTCGCCCGGCAGCAGCCCGGCGCGCCCGGCCACGGCCATCTCGGCCGCGACCTCGTTGCGCGCGGCCGATGCAGCGCGCGCCGCGGGGTGCTGGAAGTTCGGCTCTCCTTGGTGCGCAAACACGGGGCGCGTCCTCATGCATCGCGTCGCGCGGTGGCGGCAATCCGTTGCCGCGTCCGCACGGCCGTGGGCGTCAGCCCGGCCAGCAGCAGATGCGCGCGTCGATCCTGGCGGTCAGGCGGTCGCGGTCGGCCGGCGAGTCGAACCCGGTGAACTGCACGGCCATGCGGCGCGGGCCCGGATCGTCGTCGGTGCTGAACACGCGAACCACCGTGCCGCGCATCCGGATCGGATCGCGCTCGGCCGGCGGGTAAAGCTCGATGGACACCTCGGTGCCCGCGGGCAACGCATCATCAAGCTCGAACCGCATGCCGGTGAGCGAGACGTCGTAGCCATGCCCTTCCATGCCGCCCTCGGGCGTGCCGAGTCCGTCGTCGAAACCCTCGAGGTCGAGGACTTCGTCCGACTCGCCGTGCATCACCGCCGGATGAGCCCCGATCCCTGCACCCCGAACAGGCGATGCCAAAGGAACCACCACCACCCGGGTGTACGCCGGGCTGAACCGGAAACGGTCTTCCGACCGGCGGTTCGGTGCTTCGACTGTGACCATGCCTGCTGCTCCTTGGCCGAGCATTCGGTGGCCGAACTGCGAACTGGGGCCTGGGTACCGCATAGAGGAGAACGTCCTTGTCCTACGTCGTGTTCGGCGATTCTCGGCAATTGCCTTGAAATCCCTGAACATCGGACCCAGCTCCGAAGCCAGAGGCCTCGGCCCCCCGCCTTCGGCCTGCCCTGCGCAGCCCGAACAGGCGGTTCAGACGGAGTGTGGGTTTGCAACGGGCCCCGGTCATGTAATGTGCCCGCTCTTTCCTGCAGATTGTGCCGATTCTGGCCCAAAGCGCGGGGAACCCAACCATGCCCCCGAGCCAAGAAAATCACCTCCAACTCCCCGTGGAGCGCGGTGTTACGGCCGCCGCACTCGCTGGCCGGCCTGTGGCGGTGATCGGCTACGGAAACCAGGGGCGGGCCCACGCGCTCAACCTCCGAGACTCCGGCGTGGATGTCCGAATTGGCGGCCGGCCCGGTTCGACGACCCGTGCCCGGGCGGAGTCCGAGGGCTTCCGCACCCTCGACACCCCCGAGGCGGTGCGAGGCACCGACCTGGTGATCGTTGCCCTGCCCGATGAGGCGCATGCGGCGGCCTGGGCAGGGGCCATCTCACCGAGCCTGGTGCCCGGGCAGACCGCCGGGTTCATCCATGGTTCGAGCGTCCACTTCGGGCTGGTGAAGCCGGTGCCCGGCATCGGCATGGTGCTCGTGGCGCCGAAGGGCCCGGGCACCACCCTGCGCGAGCGATTCGTGATGGGCCAGGGAATCCCGGCGCTCGTGGCGATGCACGCCGAACGCGATCGCGCCCACGGCGGCCCCGGCGCCCTGGACATCGCACGCGCGTGGGCCGCGGGACTCGGCTGCGCGCGCGCGGGGCTCGTGCACACGACCTTCCGCGACGAGGCCGAGACCGACCTCTTCGGCGAGCAGGCCGTGCTGTGCGGCGGCATGCTGGGGCTTGCGCAGGCGGCGTACGAGGTGCTGGTGGAAGCCGGCTATCCGCCCCTCCTTGCCTACACCGAGTGCATCCACGAGATCAAGCAGGTGGCCGACCTGCTCTACGCGCGGGGCCCGGCCGGCATGCGCGCGGCCATCAGCAACAGCGCGGAGTTCGGCACCTACGCCGCGGCGCCGAGGATGGTCGATGAACGAACCAAGGCCGCGATGCGCGCGTTGCTCGACGAGATCCGCTCCGGCGCCTTCACGCGGCGCATGCAGGCCGACCACGATGCAGGCGGCCGGTGGTTCCGCGCGGAGCGCGCGGCGGCCGACGCGCACCCGATGGAACGCGCGGGCGCCGAGGTACGCGCGCTGATGCCGTGGCTGGCCGCCGAACCGGGCGGCGAGGCCGGAACCAAGGGAGCCAACGAGTGAACATCCTCGAGGCGTTCGCGCTCGGCATCGTCGAGGGCGTCACGGAGTACCTGCCCGTCTCCAGCACGGGGCACCTGATCCTCACGAGCTGGGCGCTCGGGCTCGACCGCACCCCCGAGCAGCGCAGCGCGGTGCACGACTTCGAGATCATCATCCAGGGCGGCGCGATCCTCGCGGTGCTCGGGCTCTACCGCGCGCGGGTCGGGCAGATGTTGCGCGGCACGGCGAGCAGGCTCGGCGTCGGCGGGCTGGGGCCCGTGGACCGGATGCAGGCCGGATGGACGATCGCGCGAAACGTGATGATCGCGTTCGTGCCCGCGGCGGCGATCGGCTTCGCGGCGAAGGACGCGATCAAGGAGCACCTCTTCAACCCGGCGGCGGTGATCGGCGCGCTCGCCTTGGGAGGGCTCGTGATGCTGGCCATCGCGCCGTGGCAATCGAGGCGACTGGCGGCCGACCGCGCCGCGGCCGAGGCAGCGCGCGCGACGGGCCGCGGCAGCGACCTCGCAGGCGCGGCCCTGGCGCGCATGACGGCCGGGCAGGCGCTCCTGGTCGGCGTGATGCAGTGCGCGGCGCTGTGGCCCGGCACGAGCCGCAGCTTCGCGACCATCCTCGGCGGGCTGCTCGTCGGGCTCGGCGGCGTGGCGGCGGCGGAGTTCAGCTTCCTGCTCGGGCTGGTGACGCTGACCGCGGCGAGCGGCTACAGCGCGCTCAAGATCGTGAAGGCCGGCGAGACCGCGCAGTTCGTTGCGGCCATCGGTGGCTGGGGGCCGATCGTGGCGGGGCTTGCCGTGGCGTGGGCAAGTGCGGCGCTCTCGGTCGAGTTCCTCGTTCGCTACCTCGGGCGGCACACGCTCGCGGTGTTCGGGTGGTGGCGCCTCGCGGTGGCCGCGGTGGTGCTCGCGGCCGGGTGGGCCTGGGGCCTTACAATCACCGCGTGAACCAGTTCCTGCTCTTCCTGCGAAGCGTCGCGGTCGCCGTGGTGGTGTTCCTGGTGCTGGCGTTCTTCGCGGCGAAGTTCTTCGGCGGGACGCTCTTCCCCAAGCCGCCGCGCGTCGACTTCCCGGCGGTGACGGTGAGCGGCCAGGCGTACTTCCTCAGCGTGACCCGCGACAAGGGCAAGGCCCCTGCGTTCAGCCTGCGGCAGGTGGACGCGACCGACCCCGAGGAGAGCGTGCTGGTTGCGCCGCAGTCGGAGAGCGATGCATCGGCGTGGAACTGGGCCGAGGTCTCGCGCCCCGCCGAGGGCGGCATGAGCGTGCGCTTCACGCAGCGCGACGGCCGCATGGGCACGTGCACCGTGGACCCGTCAGGCAAGGTGCGCTTCGCGACCGACGCCTAGGTTCGCTCCTGGTTCGTCTGGCACCATTCCTTTCTCCGGGGAGGCGGGGCTTCTCCGGAGGATTCAATTGGTTCCAAGCTGACCGGGAACGGATTTCGTGGCGGCGGCGAACCGCGCCTCGTCCCACACCTCGATGCCGAGCTCCCTCGCCTTCGCGAGCTTGCTGCCTGCGCCGGGGCCGGCGATCACCAGGTGCGTCTTCTTGCTGACGCTGCCCGATACCTTTGCTCCGAGCGACTCAAGCAGCTCCGTCGCCGCGCGGCGATCCATGAGCTCCAGCTCGCCGGTCAGCACCACCGTCTTGCCCGCGAACGGCGATTCGCCCGCCGCCGCGCCCCCCGCACCCGCCGCCACGTGGATCGGGCTGGCGACGCTCACGCCCGCGGCGCGCAGTTCGCGGAACGTGCGCTGCATCGCGGCGGAGTGCAGGTCCGCGTGGATGCTCGGCGCGGTCACCTCGCCGACGTCGGGGATCTCCTTGAAGTCCTCGGGGCCGGCCGCGAGCATTGCGTCGAGGTCCGGGTACGCGCGCGCGAACGCCTTCGCGCACGCCGTCCCCATGTGCCGGATGCCGAGCGACTCAAGCAGGCGCGCAAGCCCCCTGCCCTTCGCCTCCTCGGCGCTTGCGCAGATCGACGCGGCGGTCTTCTCGCCGATCTTGCGCTGCACGGCCTTGCCGGCCTTGGTCACGCTCTCGCTCGTCAGCTCCGCGACGGCGGCCGCATCGAGGCGGAACACGTCGGCGAAGCCCCTCACCATGCCGCTCTCCACCAGCTGGTCGACGATCCTCTCGCCGAGGCCCTCGATGTCCATCTGGTTGCGGCCGACGAACCACTTCAGCCGCTCGCGGAACTGCTCGGGGCACGCGGCATTGGTGCAGAAGAGCTTCGGGCCCTCCTTGGTCACGGCCTCGCCGCAGCTCGGGCACGCGGACGGCGGCTCCACCGCATGCGACCCCGCGGGCCGCCGCGCAAGGTCCACCTCGACCACCTGCGGGATGATCTCGCCGGCCTTCTCCACGATCACGGTGTCGCCGACCCGGATGTCCTTGCGGTGGATCTCGTCGATGTTGTGCAGCGTGGCGTGCTGCACCTTGGTGCCCGCGATCACCACCGGGTCCATGGTGGCGCGCGGCGTGAGCGTGCCGCCCTTGCCCACCTGCCACGCGATGGACCGCAGCACCGTCGGCTTGCGCTCGGCCGGGTACTTGAACGCGACCGCCCAGCGCGGGGCCTTCGCGGTGACCCCGAGCTCGCGCTGGTCGGCGAACGCATCGACCTTCACCACCATGCCGTCGACCGCGAAGGGCAGCTCCGCGCGGCGGGCACCGAACCGCTCGATCGCGGCAACGCACTCGTCCGCGGACTCGCAGCGCACCTCGGTGCCCGACACGGGGACGCCGAGCGCGCGCAGCGCCTGCAGGAACTCGTGGTACGTGGCCACGGCGCGCCCGCGCAGCGACACGTCCTCCACGTGGCCGACGCCGTGCGCCACGAAGCTGAGCCTGCGCGAACGCACGACCGCAGGATCGAGGCTCTTGAGCGTGCCCGCGGTGGAATTGCGGGCGTTCATGAACTCGGGCTCGCCCGCGCGGCGGCGCTCGTCGTTGATGCGCTCGAAGCTCGCGTTCGGCATGAAGATCTCGCCGCGCACCTCGAGCACGGCCGGGACCCTCGCGCCGTCGCCCGCCGCGAGCACGAGCGGCACCGCGTCGATCGCGCGCACGTTGCGGGTCACGTCGTCGCCCACGGAGCCGTCGCCGCGCGTGGCGGCCTGCACGAGCTGCCCCTTCTCGTAGCGGATGCTGATGGCCACGCCATCGACCTTCGGGTCGGCGACCGCCGCGAACGGCCGCCCGAGCGACTTCTCGCAGCGCTCCCACCAGGCGCGCAGGTCGTCGTACGAGTACGTGTTGTCCACGCTCATCATCGGGACGCCGTGCGTCACCTGCGTGAACCCCTTCGACGCCTCGCCGCCCACGCGCTGGGTGGGGCTGTTGGGGTCGGCAAGCTCCGGGTGCCGCGCCTCGAGCGTGCCGAGCTCGGCCAGCAGCCGGTCGAACTCCGTGTCCGGCATGAAGGGCTGCGCCTCGACGTAGTACGCGCGGTTGGCGCGGTGCAGCAGCTCGCGGAGCTCGGCGATGCGGGCGGCGTCTGACGCGACGGGCATGGCGTGAGGTTACGGAAATCCCGGCTGCGCGGGCCGCGCCGCCGACCCGTGGCCGCGGAACGGGCCGGGAGCGCAGGCAGCGCCGCTCAGTCGGCGGAGATCGCGTCCGGGCCCTTGCCGGCGGTCTTCTCGAAGTAGCCGCTGCCCTTGCGCTCGAAGCGGGTGAAGCCGAGGCGCTCGAGGTTGCCCTTGGAGAACCGCTGCGTGTCGCTCGAGGTCTGCACCTGCGGCGCGACGATGATGCGGCGGACCGGCTCCCCGGTCTCCGGGTGCTTCGTGAGCGCCGGATCGCTCAGCTTCTGGAACACCTCGAAGACCTCGCCGTCGGTGCCGTCAGGCTTGATGATGGCATAGGCGTACGTGGGCATGCCTTCAATGCTATGCGCGTGCGCGTCCCCGGCCTACGCCCCCAGCGCGCGGAGCAATGCCACCGCCGCCTGGATGTCGGCCTCGCGCGTGGGGCCGGCCTCGCGCTCGATGACGAGGTCCACCGCCCGGGGCAATGCCCGGACGGCGGCGAGGAACGCGGTCCAGTCGACCGCGCCCGTGCCGGCCACGACCTCGCGGCCCCAGGCGCCCGGCACGGCGGTCGGCACCGCGTCCTTGACGTGCACCTGCACCACGTGCGGCGCGAGCGTGCGGATGGCCGCCACCGGGTCGCCCATGCCGTAGAGGATCATGTTGGCCGGGTCGAAGTTCACGCCCACGTTCGGGTGCGCGATGTCCGCAAGCGCCTCGACGAGCGTGTCCGCGCGCTCCTGCCCGGTCTCGAACGCCACGCGCACGCCGCGCGCCGCGAAGATGTCGGCCACCGCGCGCAGGCGACCAACCAGGACGCGCCGCTCCGGATGCGCTCGGTCGTGCGGCAGGAACCCCGCGTGGAAGGTGACGAGCGGCACGCCGGCCGCGCCCGCGACCGCCGCGACCGCCCGCGCAAGCTCCTGGTTGCGGTCCCAGGTCTCCGTCGGGCGGATGCCGCCCGTGCGCTCGATCGACTGGAGCGTGGAGTAGTCCTCGCCGACCGTCGCGAGCATTCCGCTCACCACGTCGATGCCGCGCGCGCGCAGGCGCTCGATGGCGCGGCCCCACGCGGCGGGCTCGGCGACGCTCGGCACCAGCGCAAGCTGCACCGCCGAGAGGCCGCACCGTGCAAGCGCATCCGCGAGCGCGTCGGGCGATTCGGTGCGAAGGCTCCATGAACAGGCGGCGATGCGGCTCATGCCCCGGATTCTGCACGATTTCCGGCCATCGTGCGCGGGGTGTCGGGCATGCATGCAGGGCTAGAATGCGCCCTCCGTGTCCAGCGTGAACGCCGAGCACCAGCCCATCAACGACCGCGCCGCCGCCGACGGCAGCCGCGCGCGCACGGGATCGGGGCCGCTCTCCCTCGGCGAGAAGGTCGAGGCGTGGCTCAGCCGGACCAGCATGAAGAGCAACCTTCTGCAGAAGGCCTTCAGCTCCATCTGGCTGCCGTACGCGTTCCGGTCCGGGCTGACCATGAAGCGCGTGGACGACCGCCAGTTCGTGGCGGTGCTCCCCTTCCGTCGCTTCAACCGCAACTGGTACAACGCGATGGCGGGCGCGGCGCTCCTGGGCAACAGCGAGGTGGCCGGCGGGCTCTACCTCTTCGGCCGCTGCGGAAGCGACTACATCGTGGTCTGCAAGGAGATGCACTACCGGTTCCTGCGCCCCTGCTACGGCCCCGCGGCGTACGAGGTGATGAACGCAGGCGACCTCGACGCGCGGGTCGCCGCGGGCGGCGAGTTCAACATCCCGCTCGAGATGGAGATCCGGCAGCAGGTGCACAAGCCCGGCATCAAGGCACCGCTCGTCGGCAAGTGCAGCATCACCTTCCACTGCACGCCGAAGGCCATGATCAAGGCCAAGCTCGAGCGCCGCAAGTCCGTTCCTGGTTAGTCTGGCACCGCTTGTCTTCTCCGGAGAAATGCCGAACCCGCCTGCCATGACCGCGCCGATATTGGTGCCAAAGTAACGAGGAGCGAATCCAGGGCCCATGCGCAAGGCGATCGAGAGCGTCCAGTGGGGCCTGTTCTGCGCGTCGAGCTGGACGTGGTGCATCGGCATGTACCTGCCGTTCATCATGCTGCGCCTGTGGGGCTGGCCGGGGTTCTGGGCGTTCTTCGTGCCGAACGTCCTGGGCTGCGCGATGTTCGGGTTCGTCCTCGACCGCGAGCGGTCACGCGCGCTCGCGGCGCGGCTCGGGTGGGCATGCGCGCTCTTCAGCGCGGTGACCGTGGCCTACCAGTGCTGGTTCGCGGGCTGGGTTGCGCAGACCTTCGCGGTCGACCAAGGCGCGGTGCTCTCCGCGCAACCGCTCACGGCGACCGCCGCCATCCGAACCATCGCGTCCACCGGCGTCCCGGTCGCCCTGCTCGTGGCGGGCCTGGCGCTCGCGGTGCGTGGTGACGCGTTCTGGCGGACGGCGGGCACGGTGCTCACGGTCGCCTCGCCGCTGGTCCTGGTGCTCCCGGGAGGGCTGCCGCCTGCCGCAACGGAAGGCACCGGCCCGCATGCGATCACGCCGATCCTCGACCTGCTGCCGCTCGCATTCGCGCTGCCGACAGTCGCGGCGGGATTCCTGCTCTCGCCGTACCTCGACCTGACCTTCCACCGCGCCGCGCAGCAGGCCCCGAGCCCGCGCATCGCGTTCGCGACCTTCGGCGTCACCTTCGCGGCCATGCTGCTTGCGGTCGCCCACTTCTACGACCCGGGGACCGGCGCGCCGCGCGTCGGCATCGCGCTGCTTGTCCTCTGGGGCGCGCAGCTCCTCTTCACGATCGCCGTGCACCTGCGCGAGCTGCTCACCGCGCCGGCCGGCATCCGAATCCCCGCCGCGGCAGCAGGTGCGCTGATCGCCGCGGCCGTGCTCCTCGGCACGCCGGCGTTCCTCTTCGACATCGGCCGCGGGCTGCTCCCCGGCGAGCCGCTCTACCTGGCCTTCCTCGGCGCGTATGGGCTGCTCTTCCCGGTGCTCTTCCTGCTCGAGCGGCGCGCCGCCCCGCGCGCGGTCACCGTGGCGATCCTGCTCGCAGGCATCCCGTGCTACCTGCTCGGCGCATGGGACTTCATGACGATGCTCATGCCGGTGCCGATCGCGCTTGCGCTGTGGACCGCGCGCGCGCCGAACGCACGGCCCGCCTGAGCTCGGGATCCCCGGCAGCGTTCACCACTGCGCGCCGCCCGGCTGCTCGACGATCGAATAGAACCCGTCGCCCTCGCGCCGCAGCTTGCCGGCCCGGACGAGGGCCTCCCACACGGCCTGCGGGTAGTCGCGCGGCGGCACCATGCTCTGGATGCGGTACTGCCCCGTCCCGCTCGTCGGGCCGTGGCCGAGTCGACTGTCCGCGTCGAGCTGCGAGAGCTTGAGCCGCTTGCGGAAGTGTCGAAGCGCTTCCTGGAGGAGCGCGACGTCGAACTCCTGCGCAGCCGCGCCCCCTGCACCCGCGGCCCCTGCCGCAACCGCGGCCCCTGCTCCACCCGCCGCCCCAGACACGCCCGCGGCATCCTCCACGGCCTCGCCCTTCGCGCGCGCCACCGCGCGTCGCAACTCACCGAGGTCCCGCGAACCCACCACGCGCATCAACGCATGCGGGTCGACCTTGGCCTTCAGCAGCAGCTTGTGCATGGCGCCCCAGTGCGGGCCGGCGGCCGCCGGTTCCGATGACTCGAGGCGCGCGAGCGCGGCATCGATCTCCTTCACGAGCTGCGGCGGAAGCGGCGGGAGCGGCTGATTCGGTGCTGTCATGGAGTTCACCCGATGGTCACGTCGATGGCCTTGCCCGTGCGGTACGCCTCGGTGCCCGCGAGCACCAGCTCCGTCAGGCGACCGGAGTACTCGAAGTCGCAGAGCGGTGCGCGCGGCGCTCGGTCGCGGATCGCCTGCAGCCACTCGGCGTGGTGACCGCGGCTGGCGGCAAGCGGCGTCACCCGCGAGGCCGGGCTCGCGGGCGCAGGCGTCAGCACGGGGCCGACCACGCCCGCGCGGATCGCCTCCACCACGCGCCGGTAGTTGGCCGTGGCGTGGATCTGGGTGCCCATCTGCGTGGGCACCCCGGCCCGAGCCGCAAGCAGCCGCAGCTCGATCGCCTGCGCGCGCGTGTGCGTGAGCGGCTTCTCGCAGTAGACGGGAAGGCCCGCGCGCAGCGCGTCGCGCGCGATCGGGAAGTGCGTGTGGTCGGGCGTGGCAATCACCACGCCGTCGATCCCGATGCGCGCATGGTGCTCGATGAGCTCGCGATGGTCGGACGTGCGCACCGCGTCGGGGAACGCGTCGCCGGCGCGCGCGAGGTAGCCGGCATCGACATCGCAGAGCGCAACGAGGTGCTCACCGCGCACCTCCTGCACGCTGTCCCACCCGCGGTTGCCGACGCCGATGCACGCAAGGCGCAGCGGTTCCGGCCCACCGCCCGCGGGAAGACGCTTCTTCGCCACGTGCGCGAGGAACATCGGCGCCGGACGGTGGCTTGCGCAGCGGGCAACAAGCGGCGTGACCGCAAGGCCCGCGGCAACGAGGATGAAGGTACGACGCGCCGGCACGGGGTCAGGCTACCGCCGCATGCGCGCACCTAGACTCCGGAGATGCCCTTTCGAACCTTCGATGACCTGGTCGCCGAGGCCAAGCGCACCATCACCGAGATCGACGGCGACGAGCTTGCCGAGCTGCTTGACCCCGCCAACGACGCACCCGACCTGCTGGTGATCGACGTGCGCGAGCCCGACGAGCGCGGGCGCGGCTTCGTGCCGGGGAGCATCGGGCTGCCGCGCGGGCTGCTCGAGCGCGACCTGGCCAAGACCGCGTTCGGGGGCACCGTGCGCGACGAGGACCTGGCACGCCCGATGGTCCTCTACTGCGCGGGCGGTGCCCGAAGCGCGCTGGCCGCCGCGTCGCTGCGCGCGATGGGCTTCACCAACGTGCAGAGCCTCGCCGGCGGCTTCGGTGCCTGGGGCAAGAGCGGCCGGCCGATCGAGCACCCACGGTCGCACTGAGCGCGCGGGGCGAGCGACATGCGGTCGACCGGCCGCACCGTTGCCGTGTCACAGGGTCACCACGACCACCCGGTCCCCTGCAGCGGCACATCCTCTCCATTAATTGACAGCGACAGCGGACGCACGAGCCGGGGCTCGCGGATGGGCACCACGATGACGCGCACCTCGGGCATGGGCATCGGGCGTGCGGAGGGAGCGCAGTAGGAGCGGTCGATCCCGAAACCGCCGTTCAGCCCGCCGCCGAGGCCGCGTCCGAACCCGCTCCCGAATCCGTCGCCCCATCCGTCGCCCCACCCGTCGCCGAGCCCGCGGCAGGCTCCGCCGCCCACGGGGTTCCACGGCGGGCTGACGCCGGGAAATCGATCCCAGCCCTGGCCGAACCAGGTCCCGCCCGTGTCGGCCGCGAAGCCTCCGTTCCAGAACACCGTGGACCCGAGGTCAACGAGCAGGTCCGCGCGCGCACGCGGAGCTGCGGCAAGCGGCACGAGAACCGCGGCCGCGCCGCAGGCAAGCGCCGCCGCGCGAAGGTGCGAGAGGGTGGAGACGATTGAATTGTGTTTCCGGAAGTGATGCATGACGGGAGGAATCATGCACGCACGCGAGGAAGCAATCGCTTCATCCGCACCGGTCGTGCGCACCGTTTCCGTACACTTTTTCCGCAATGCCCGCCGCGGACCGGACCGCCCCTTCCCTGCCCCAGGACTACGTCCTCGGCACCCACGACGACGAGCGAGCCCGGCTTGAATGCCAGCATTCGCTCTGGGAAGCGCTCGCTCTCTCCGCATTTGACCATGCCGGCATGGGGAGTGACATGCGGGTCCTCGATCTTGGCTGCGGGCCAGGCCTGATGCTCGAATCGCTCGTCGCGCGCCACGGACCGCACATGCCGGCATGAGGCATCGATTGCGCGCCGCGCTTCATCGAGCAGGCCCGCGCCCGCCTGGCCGCGCGCGGGCACCCCAACGCCGACCTGCGCGTCCACGACCTGATGGCCGCGCCGCTCCCGGCCGACCTGCACGGCCGCTTCGACATCACCTGGTGCCGCTGGGTGGCCATGTTCGTGCGCGACCCCGCCATGCTGGTTCGCGCGGTGCGCGACGCGCTGGCACCCGGCGGCCGCGCCATCTTCCACGAGTACGTCGACTACCGCACCTATGCACTGCACCCGCACGGAGCGCGCACCGAGGAGTTCGTGCGCCTGGCCGCGGCGAGCTACCTGCAGGACGGCGGCGACGCCAACATCGGCCGCCGCCTGCCCGCGATGCTCGCGGATGCGGGGCTGTCCATCACGCGCCTTGCCCCGATCGCGCGCACCGCGCGCCCCGGCGAGCCGCTCTGGCACTGGCCCGCGGGTTTCATCCGCACCTTCGCACCGCGGCTCGTGCAGCTCGGCCACGCCGACCAGGCCTGGGCCGACGCGCTGCTCGCCGAGGTGGCCGACGCCGAGCGCGCCGGCCCCGCGTCGGGTGCGTTCTTCACGGCGCCGACGGTGCTCGAGATCATCGCGGAGCGGCGGTAAGGGTCAGGGAACGCTGTCCGCCGCCCCCCGCACGATCCAGTTCGGGTCGCGGCGCAGCCGGTCGCGTTCGTGGGCGGCGGTCGACGGGTTGGCGGCCACCATGGCACGGAGCGGCCAGTGACGCGACCACGACCAGCGGCGGAGGATCTCCTGCGGGCAGCGCGGGCAGTTCAGGAGCAAGGTGTGCACGAAGCTGTACGCGGGCGCCCGCACCGCAAGCTTGACGGCATGCCGCTCCGACACGCGCTCGGCGCGCACGTACCTCGGCGCGCGGCGTTGCGCGTGGTCCATGACATGCCCCGCCTCCCATGAGGCGGAGATCGTCTTCCATCGGGCCCGATCCGTCGCGCGCGTCGAGTAGAGCTTGTGGAACGGCGGGCCGACGACCTGCCGCTCCACCTCGTGCGGGTCAATGCCCTGACGCCACGCATCGAACTCGCGCCACGCGTCATCGTCCCGCATCCGCAATCCGTTGCCGGATGCCTCGGCCCGGGCGGCAAGCTCCATCCACGCACGGCACTGCCCCTGGGCATGCACCGCCATGCGCAGGCGGTGCTGCGAGGTGGTCAGCACCGTGGCCGCCTGCACGAACGGCGACTCGAGCGGAACGGCCCGGCTGTGCACGAGCGCACCGGAAACGTGCGGCAGGATCACGGCGTTCCGTCGCACGACGTTCGGCTTGCGCACCAACCAGTAGGACATCGCCGCAAGCACCGCGGCCCGCCAGCCATCGAGCGACCCCCGCCGGCTGCGGGCCCGCCACCGGACGAGGTCGATCGGGTGGCCTTCCGTCCGCTCCCGCCTGCGCGGGCCCCCAAGGCGCACCAGCAATTCACGCGGGATGTCGGCCCGGAGCGCAAGGCACATGATCGCCCGCTCCTGCTCGACCTCCTCGCCGATGCACGCCTCCACGATGTCCGCAAGCACGTCGTCGCCCGCCTGCGGCGATGCCGCGAGCGCCTCCAGCGCGGAGCTCGGCATGCGTCGCAGGAAGCCCGGCTCGGCGATCATGGCAAGCCGGAACGCCGGGTTGCGGAGCACCCCGCCCGGGGCCTTGTTCGCCCGCTCGGCCAGCTGCTCGATGGGGATCGACGGATCCGATGCGGGCACCATCACCCCGCCGCCTTCCGCGTGGCAAGCGCCTCGCACGCGGCGCCGCGCACCATCCAGTGGGGGTCGTGCGCGAGCTTCTCCACCCACGCCAGCCGCGAGCCCGGGTGCGATGCCGCAAGCACTCGGTCGATCAGGTGGTGCGAGGTGACGCAGCCGGCCAGCACCCGAAGGTCGATCTCCACCGTCATCCGGGACCGCTGCAGCCGTCGCTGGTTGGTCACCTTGTGCAAGGAGTCGGCAGCCAGCCGCTCGCGCTCGATCTGCAGGCCCGACCGCCAGAGGGCGACGGTGGACTCGGGGCTTGCAAGCCGGAAGGTCAGCGTGCGGAACGCCTTGCTGGTGTCGCGGAATCCCAACACCGTCCACCGCGCGTAGATGGCGTCAAGGATGTCGCGCGGCGTATCGGCCAGTTCGACCATCACGTCGACCGCGTTCCACACCGAATTGTTGCTTCGCCCCAAGCGGTCACGCAGGAGTCCGACAAACGCCTCCTCGCGGATCGCGTGCGGGCACGCGCGCGCGAGGTCGTCATCGGAGAGCGCCTCGACCAGCGACGAGTCCGCCACCGCCGCAAGCTGCCAGGCGGGGTTCGCGAGCACCTCGCACGGGAACTCCGCGAACAGGGAGAGCAGCGTCTCGACCGCGGTGGCCGGGTCTGCGGCCGCGCGTCTCGGATCGCGGCCGGGCGCAAGCGGCCGGCGCTCCCAGCGCGGGCGCGCCGCCAGTGGGCGAACCGGCTGGCGGAACCTCGAGCCGACGCCGATGAACGGGAACTGGCTCTCGACGCCGTGAAGCGGATCGTCCTCGACAGGGTGCGGCGAAACGGGCTGAACGGCTGCGGACTTTGAAACGGACATCTCGCGATCCTTCGGAAAGCGACCGAGGTCCCCCGCGGGTCCACAGGAACACAGGCAGCGCCGGCCGGAGCCGGAGTTTGCGCGTTCGCGCCGCATGCCCGTGGGCCCAGTGAAGGACCGCCGGGGTTCCTCCGCACCGTGGCGCGCCACGCGGCGTGCTCGGTTGCGTCCCGCCTGAGAGGCGGCGGGGATCTTGATGCTTGAGAGAAGTGTAACCCAGGATGCCGGAAGGTCAATGAAGCAGGTGCTTCATTCGTGTCCCCCGCCGCGCCGGTCCGTCAGCGACCGCTTCCAAAATGGGTTCCGCCGACGGTGACCATTCACCGTCGGCGGACGCCCTCGACAGGTCGGCCCTGCTGGCGCGGAGTCAGGGGTTCGGGAAGCAGAACGGGCTCTGGAACTCCTCGGAAGTGCGGCGCATACTGGACACGCCCCATGCCCCGAGCAGGATCCCGAGGTCCAATGAATCCACGGCGCCGTCACGATTGAAATCAACCCTGCAGTCCGTCGAGACGCCGAATGCGGCCAGCAGTATTCCCATGTCGGCGGCGTCGACGACGGTGTCGCCATTCAGGTCCTGCGTCGAGCCGCATCCGCCCGGCAGCGTGCTGTGCATCACGATGGCTCCGCGAGCGACACCATCGAGGCCGCCGCCCGCGGCACAGGGGTGCTTGCAGCCATCGGGACCGTAGATCTTGGCTTCGTCGGATGCGGCCACCAGTTGCGGCCCGGAGAAGGCGAGGCCCGACCAGGTGGAGCTCTCCGTGCCGCCGGACCGACGCACGGCGAACGTCTGGTTGTTCCCAGAAAGCATTTTGCCAAGGTCCACCAGGATCATGTCCTCGGACACCGCCCGAGCCTCGCCCAGCCAGATGAGGCACGACTGATCCGGACACTCGACGCTGGGGCTATTCCCCTTTCCGACAACCACGCTCGAGTACCAGCACGGTCCGTCCTGCGACGGATCACGGTGGTTGCTCTTGACGCTGAAGGCCAAGTGCGAACCATCGCCGAGCGCCACGAGCTTGCCGAACTCGCTGGTGCCAGCGGGTGCGTCGAGAACCAGCTCCGGCTGCCATGCCCCGTCTGCGAACCCGAAGGTCGCGATGCGGCCCATGCTCAGGCCCTCGGACCACGGCATGCCGACGACGATGCGATTGCCCTCGATGTCAACCGACACCTTTCGGAGGTGCGGCGCGAAGGCCACGGCCTGGCAGGGATCCACCTCCAAGGAGGGCCCGAGCGCTGGCATGCCGCGACTCTCGAACCGCTGCTGGAGCTGGAACAACTCACCGACCCTGCGGAACACCAGCACCTCGTGAATGGGCAGCGCCTCCGCACAGGTGCCGGGCGCAGCGCCGGCGGTCGGCGTGAGCACGCTGGCCACGACCAGCAGGTCGTTCTCCATGGCGAAGTCCTTCCCGGCGCGTGTCCATCCCGCCGGAACCGAGTTCCCGGCAGCAGTCTGGAGGTTCAGCACCTGGAGCGGCGTTGCGCCCGCGCCTCCTGCGAGCGATGCAGGCAGGACCTTGTACAGCGAGAGGTGCGACCAACCGCCGGTCGCGACGCCGTGCGACGCGCCGAGGAGCGGCTGTCCCCGAGAGAGTGCGCTGTTGGACAGGTGCCGGCTCATGCGAACCTGTCCGCCGAAATTCTGGTCGCCGGCCGGGCCGACGATCGCCGAGTACGGAGCCGCCAGGCTCGCGACACCCGTCGAGCAGGTGTCCGGCTCAGCTCGCGGACCGCCCTTCGTGAGGTCGAACACGAAGATCTTTCCCCGCTGTTCCGCACCGCCACCGCCACCGCTCCCGCCGCCGCTCATGCCGCCCGGGGTGCCTTGCGAGCAGTAGGGGTCACCGACGGCCAGCACGCGCTCCTGTGCGCTGCTTCCCGGCCTTGGACCACCGTCAGCAAGAACGGCTACCGACGCTCCGAAGACCGACACCGGCTCGGTCGGCTCCGGGTCCACCAGCACGGCCGCCGAAGGAGCATCGACCCCGACGCTGTAGGTGTTGACCACGACCTCGTGGCTGAACGGCGAGCAGCCGTTCGCGTAGATGCCCGGCTGGGAAGCGGCGACCGTCAGCCGCTGCAGGGTGCGGTCGAGCGACGAGGCCACTGCGCTTCCATAGCGCGAGGCCAGCCCTTCCGCGAGGCAGTAGCGCACCGTCGCCGGCGAGTACTCCTCGACGTACTGGATGAATCGACCCGAATCGTCCGCCGACGCGAGGTTTGGAACGACGGTCACGACGCCTGCGCTCGCGGGGATGGCCGCGGACGCGGACAGGACGGCGGCGACCAAGGACGAAGTGACAGCCTGGCTGCTCTGACACATGAGCGAATCTCCGAATGGTGTGGTGCACGAACGGCGGGGGACACGATGTCCCGCACGCAGTTCCCGTCCTACGGGGCGGGGCGCGCGAGGTTCGCGAAAATGGCGATGCGGCGGCAACCACTGGTCCGCCGCCGCATCGCGCACCCAGCGGACACGCCGCTCACTCACCCCGCTGGCGGCGCTCCTCCTCGAGTTCGCGCAGGCGCGCTGCCTTCTCGTCGGCGAGGTTCATGTCGGGGGCGGCGCTGCGGCTGTACAGCGCGGTGCGGCTGCCCACCGAGCGCCAGAGGTCCTGGCTGCCGCGGGCGGTCTTGGCCACGGCGTACGAGAAGTCCTCATCGACGTTCACGGACCGGCCGTTGCGGATGGCGTTTTCGTCGGCGCTCAGGAACACGAACTGCCACCCGGCCTGGCGATGCGAGGCAATCATGCCGCGCACCTGGTCGCCGGTGAACTCGCGGCTTGCGTTCTCCTGCCCGTCAGTGACGATCACGAACACGATCCGCGACGGTCGCTCCCCTTCCGGCATCGCCGCAAGCCGCGCATCGAGGTCGATGATGCCGCGGCCGATGGCATCGAAGAGCGGCGTGCCGCCGCGGGGGACATAGGTCTCGCGGGTGAGCGCCGGCACGGCGGCGACCGGCGTGAACGCCTGCAGCACCTCGAACGGCGCCTGCGAGTCGAACTGGACGAGCGAGAGCGTCGTCGCACCCGGCTGCGCCTGCTGCTCAGCGAGGAACGAGTTGAAGCCGCCGATGGTGTCTTCGCGGATCGGCTCCATGCTGCCCGTGCGGTCGAGGACGACCGAGATGTGGGCGCGGGACTCAGGCTGCGGGGATGCGACGCGGGGACCGGCGTTCAAGTTTTCTGCCACCATCGGAAGGACTCCTTTGTCTTGAAGTTGGGGATGCGGAGGCCGGCCCGGAAGGCCGGCCCCCGTCACCCGTTTGGAAAGGCAACGGGAGGAGTTTAGCACTTATTCTTTCTTCTGACAAGTATTATACTCGCGAAATCCACAAATTGTCGCTAGTCTTCTCCAACCGCCTGCCGATCAAGCACTTGAGACTTCAGCCATGGGCCTCATCTCCATCCCCGCGAGCATCGTTCCCGTCGTCTTCATCCTCCCCGAGGGTCAGGGGCAACTGCAGATGGTGAATGTCACCCCGTGGATGATCGACCCAAGCCAGTTTGAGCCGGCCACCCAGAGCGGCGATGCCGGCGGCTGGATCGCCCAGCTGATCGAGCGCCAGCTGCGCGATGCGGAACTCACCTCGCGCATCCACCCCCTGCTGCCCCGCCCCATGGAAAGCCGGCGCCTGGCAATACCCGTGTGGGCCACCGCGCGCCTGCGCCGCCACGCGCGCGGCGCACAAGGACAGGCACCGCGACCGGCAATGGAGCTGCGCGACCCACGCGAGGCGCTTTCCGGACTCGGGCGTGAGCTCGGCGACCGAGGCTTCGGGCGCCACGTGATGGCCTCCGTGCGCGCGGCCTTCGCCTTGGACCCGTTCGCGCAGCGCGTCGTGGGCGATGCCGCGCGCCTGGGGGCACTGAGCGAGGACCATCTCCCTGACGATCCCCTGTCCGTGGCAAGACTGCCTGCGGTGATCGGGCTGCTCCCCGCGCAGTTCACGCTCGGCGAACTGCAGGAGGCGATCGCGGCAACGCTCGAACTCCCGCCGCATGCCATGGAATCAGGCAGCAACTTCCGGCGCCGCCTGGAGAAGCTCGTCCTCAGCAACGTGCTGCGCGAGGCGACCGGTTCACGCGAGTCCGGCGGGTCCGATCGGCCCGGCCGCCCGCCGCGCCGCTACGAATTCGACCCCTACGCGTGGCGACGGTGGCTCGAGCAGCAAGGCGAACGGGCCAGCGGCAGCCAGGGCTCGTCGTTCGCGCCTGAGTACGAATCGGGAGAGAGCCCCGACATGCGCGAGCGTCGCATGATGCTTGAGCGCCAGGAGATGGAGGAGCGCCGGATGCGCGCCACGCGCAACTACGCCCAGATGCCGCAATCCCGCGCCGAAATCCGCGCCGATTCCCGCCCCGACCTCTCCGGCGACGACGAGGCCTCGCGCATCGCGCGGCTCGAGCGCATGGTGGAGCGGCTGGCGCGAGAGGTGCAGAAGCGCAAGTCGGACCTCTGAGCGGCGGAGGGCAGGATCCGCCCAGCGCTGCCCCGCCCAGCGCCGCCCTACCAGCGCCGCCCTACCAGCGCCGCCCTACCAGCGCCGCCCCGCCCCACCCTTCCCCTACCCTCCCCGCATGCCGCTGCCTGTCACGCGCCGCGAGTTCCTCGGCTGGGCGTCGCTCGCCGCCGGGGCGGCGGTGCTCAACACCAAGGCCTTCGCCATGCACGACTTCGCGCCGCCCGAACCCGGCTGGGACCTGCCCTACCCCTCGCAGCGCATGCCCACCTTCGCGCGCCGCGGCATGGTGTGCACCAGCCAGCAGCTGGCATCGCAGGCCGGGCTGGAAGTGCTGGCGTGCGGCGGCAGCGCGGTGGACGCGGCCATCGCCGCGGCCGCGTGCATGACGGTGCTGGAACCCACCACCAACGGGATCGGCGGCGATGCGTTCGCGCTGGTGTGGCATGGCGGCCGGCTCCATGGCCTGAACGGATCGGGGCGCACGCCCGCGGCGCTCGACCGCGCCGCGTACACGGGGCGCACCATGCCCACGCGCGGCTGGGGCGCGGTGACGGTGCCCGGCCAGGTGGCGCTGTGGGCCGACCTGCACGCGCGCTTCGGAACGCTGCCCTTTGCGGAACTGATGGACCCGGCAGTCCACTACGCCACGCACGGCTACCCCGTGGCCGTGCAGACCGCGCGGCTCTGGGACCGCGCCACCGCCGCGCTGGCTGCAGACCCCGAGTGGCGGCGCACCTTCACCATCGACGGCCGCGCCCCGCGTGCGGGCGAGGTGATGCGCCTCCCCGACCACGCGCGCACGCTGCAGACGATCGGCGCAAGCCGCGGGCGCGACTTCTACGAGGGCGAGCTCGCACGCCGCACCGCGGAGTTCGCGCGCACGGGCGGCGGCGCGCTCGCGCAGGCCGACCTGGCCGCGCACCGCACCGACCTCGTGCGGCCCATCTCGCAGGGGTTCCGCGGCGCGCGGCTCCATGAGATCCCGCCGAACGGCCAGGGCATCGCGGCCCTGGTGGCGCTCGGCATCCTGGACCGCGTCGGCATCGAGCGCCACGGCGTGGACAGCCCCGAGGCGGCGCACCTGGCGATCGAGGCGATCAAGCTTGCCTTCCGCGAGGCGCACCTGCACGTGGCCGACCCCGCGGCCATGCGCACGTCGGCGGCGGCGATGCTCGACCCCGCGGCGCTCGACCGACTGGCCGCGAGGATCGACCCCGCGCGCGCGCAGGAGTTCGATGCCGGCGTACCGAAGCCCGGCGGCACCATCTACCTGTGCACCGCCGACGAACGCGGCATGATGGTCAGCCTCATCCAGAGCAACTACATGGGCTTCGGCAGCGGGCTGGTGGTGCCCGGCACCGGCATCGCGCTGCAGAACCGCGGCGCGTGCTTCACGCTGGAACCGGGTCACCCCAACGAACTGGCCCCCGGCAAGCGCCCGTACCACACGATCATCCCGGGGTTCCTGTCGGTGGATGCGGGCATGGGTGCAGACGCAGGCG
>VGXR01000008.1 GCA_016873255.1 Planctomycetota bacterium | reverse complement strand
AGTCGTCGTACAGGTCGCCCCAGGCCTTGAAGTCATCGACGCGGCAGTCCATGGTGATTCCAGCGTGCGACCAGGCGAGGAACGCGACCGAGATGCCGGTCGCGGCACGGTTGGCGAACAATGCGTCGACGCCGTCGATGGAGAGAACCGGCATCGCGCCGCCGTCTCGGTACAGGTCGATCGAGGCGCCGAACCCGGTCGAGCAGACCATGCGGTAGTCGAACTCCCCGGACCCGATCAGGCAGGAGGCCGAATCCACCACCTGGCCGCCCTTTCGCACAGACATCACCAGCCGCCGGGAGCTGCTGTTGCGGATCACCTCGATGTTGATGCCGTCCTGGTAGCCGGTGGTGGCGGTGAACGCGCCCCAGCCCATGGCGATGCCGGCACGCCCGGACAGGGCGGCGTCGGCCACGGTGGAGATGATCGACCGCTGCGTCCAGTCGACGACGAACCCGTCGTTCCAGTCGAAGCGCTTGGTCAGGCGGTACGAAGCGGAGCTGGCGACGCCGCGTCCCTCGAAACGGAGCTTGCCGGACGCCTCGCGGACCTTGCAGCCCATCGAGTTCGAAGACTCCTGCTCAAGCCACAGGGTGGCGTTGCGGGTGGTGTCGTTGAAGGCGTCGGGAATCCTGTCCGCCTTGGCCATCGCGCCGAGGAGCGACGAGGCCGCCACGGCGGCCACGATCAACATGCGAGCAGGACGCGACACGGGCGATGCGGTGGACATTGGGACCTCTCGGGAGTGACCTTCGCACGGACGGCAGAGCAGGGCCAACGGGCGGCCGCTCTCGAAAGAGACGACTGGCGCCGCAGGGATACATCGATCGCGACGCCCTGCAACGGGGAGGCGCCAACCAGCGATCTCCTGGAACTAATACATGCATTATAGGACTCTTTGACTCTGCCATCCTTCGGGACCGCGCCTCAAGGGCTTCGGGAAAGCGATGCCCCGCCAGTCGCAAAGACGAGGCCCGCGCTTCCCAAACGAAAGGGCCCGCGGACGGATCCGCGGGCCCTTGGGGTTGTTGTTGACGTCCGCGATAAAGAGGTGCGGGGCTGCCCCGGACACCATTTAGTAGCGGTAGTGGTCCGGCTTGTACGGGCCGTCCTGCGGCACGCCGATGTACTCGGCCTGGTCCTTGCGCATCTCGGTGAGCTTGGCGCCGAGCTGCTTGAGGTGCAGCCGGGCAACCTTCTCGTCGAGCTTCTTGGGCAGGGTGTAGACCTTCCTCTCGTACTTCTTGGGGTTGGAGAAGAGC
Organism: Planctomycetota bacterium; assembly: GCA_016873255.1. GTDB lineage: Bacteria > Planctomycetota > Phycisphaerae > Phycisphaerales > SM1A02 > UBA966. Next base: position 67,048 of record VGXR01000008.1, on the reverse strand, counting down.
TCGATCTGCGCGATGACCTGGTTGGTGAAGCTTGAGCTCATCACGAAGCTCGGGTGGCCGGTGGCGCAGCCGAGGTTCAGCAGGCGGCCCTCCGCAAGCATGATGATGCTCCTGCCGTTCGGGAGCTTCCACTCGTCGACCTGCGGCTTGATGTTGACGCACTTGGCGCCCGCTACCTTCTTCAGGCCGGCCATGTCGATCTCGTTGTCGAAGTGGCCGATGTTGCCGACGATGGCGTTGTGCTTCATCTTCAGCATGTCCTCGGCACGGATGATGTCCTTGTTGCCGGTGGCGGTGATGAAGATGTCCGCGGTCGGGAGCACGTCCTCCAGGGTCACGACCTCGTAGCCCTCCATGCACGCCTGCAGCGCGCAGATCGGGTCGATCTCGGTGACCTTGACGCGGCAGCCCTGGCCGCGCAGGCTCTGGCAGCTGCCCTTGCCCACGTCGCCGTAGCCGAAGACCACGGCGACCTTGCCGGCGAGCATCACGTCGGTGGCGCGCATGATGCCGTCGACCAGCGAGTGCCGGCAGCCGTAGAGGTTGTCGAACTTGCTCTTGGTGACCGCGTCGTTGACGTTGATCGCCGGGAAGAGGAGCTGGTTGAGCTCCTGCATCTGGTAGAGGCGGTGCACGCCGGTGGTGGTCTCCTCGGTGACGCCCTTGATGTTGCCGGCGGTGGCGGTCCAGTAGCCCGCGTGCTTCTGCTGCAGCGCGCACAGGAGCTGCAGGATCACCTGGTACTCCTCGCTGTCCTCGGAGGTCGGCGTGGGAACGCTGCCCTGCTTCTCGAACGCGAGGCCCTTGTGGACGAGGAGCGTCGCGTCGCCGCCGTCGTCGAGGATCATGTTCGGGCCCTTGCCGTCGGCGAAGTGGAGCGCCTGCCAGGTGCACCACCAGTACTCGTCGAGCGACTCGCCCTTCCACGCGAACACCGGGATGCCCTTCGGGTTGTCCGGGGTTCCGTTGGGGCCCACGGCGACGGCGGCCGCGGCGTGGTCCTGCGTGCTGAAGATGTTGCAGCTGCACCAGCGCACCTCGGCACCGAGCTCGACGAGGGTCTCGATGAGGACCGCGGTCTGGATGGTCATGTGCAGGCTGCCGATGATGCGGGCGCCCTTCAGCGGGTGCTTGCCCTTGTACTCGGCACGCAGCGCCATCAGGCCGGGCATCTCGACCTCGGCGAGCTCGATCTCCTTGCGGCCGAAGCGGACGGTCTCCGGCGACAGGTCCTTCACCTTGAAGGGAGGGAACTCCGTCAGCGAGAGGCGCGGGTTGGTGAGGAACGGGTTGCTTGTGGCGGTGGTAGTGGCGGTTGCGGTCATGGTTGTCCTTTCATCCGTTCATCCGGATGGAAGCATGACTATAGCCGCAATCCCGTGCAAGGGGGCAAAAACCCCGGGATTTCCGGTCCAAGGGCCGAGAATCAGCGTCCGCGGTGGCAGCAGGGCCACATCCGTGGGATGCTCCCGACACGAAGACCGTCCGCCTGAGCGTGGCCGTGGCCCTTTCCGCCGCATCGTGCGCCCCGAACCCGCGCGACCGGTGCGAGACTTCGCCGAACGACGGCAGCGTCAACGCGAACAGCGCGGACATCGTGGGCAACCCGGCAATGCCGTCCAACGCGCCGAAGCCGGGAAAGTGAGCGCGCGCCCCGGGCCGGGGGCGCCTCCGATCACCCGCGCACCAGCAACGCCGCGAAGAGGCCGGGCCCCTTCCCCGCGGGATCGGGCCGGAGGCGGGCGTGGCGCGTCACGCGAAGCCCCGAACCCGCGCTGACGCGGGCGAGGTCCGCCTCCGAGAAGCCGAGGTGCCGGTGGCCCATGGTCTGGCGATAGCCATCGCGGTCGTGCGTGGCCATGTCCACAACCAAGAGCGAGCCGCCGGCGCGCAGGCACGGCGCGAGCGCGCGCAGCACTGCCGCGGGATCGTCCACGTGGTGGAGCACGAGCATCAGCACGCCGAGGTCCGCCTCGCCCGGCGACACGGGCGGCGCCAGGAGGTCGCCCTCGCGGAAGTCCACGTTGGCGAAGCGCGCCAGCCGGCGCCGCGCGGCCTGGAGCATGGATGGCTCCCGATCGACCGCGATCACGGTGCGCACCACGGGCGCAAGCCGCTCGGCCGCCTCGCCGGTGCCGCAGCCGAAGTCCACGGCCACCGAGTCCGCGGGAAGGAGGCCGAGCAGCGCGTCCGCGACGAACGACTCCCCGAAGAGCTCGCGGCGCAGCGAATCCCAGTCGCCGCCGAGGCGGCCGAAGAAGGTCCGGCTGTCGACGCGGCGCGCGGCAAGCACCTCCGCGAGGCGGGCATCGTCCTCCTCGAACGAGGGCGAGGGGCCCAGGTGCTCCCGGCTCATGCGCCAGAGCTCCCGCATGTCGGGACGGAGCGCGGCGGAGTCGAGACGGAAGAGGCTCTGCGTTCCCTCGGCGCGCTTGGCCACCCAGCCCTGCTCGAAGAGCGGCTTGAGGTGACGGCTGACCGTGCTCTGCGGCAGCTGCAGCGCGCGGGCAAGTTCCCCCACGCCGAGTTCCTCGCGCTCGAGGAGGCGCAGCATCCGGAGCCGGGCGAGGTCGCCGAGCGTGCCCAGCCAGCTCAGCCAGCGCTCGCGCGGTGTTGCGGGTTCCGGGGGCATCGGTGCATGCGGTGGGTCAGGGACCCAGGTCGACGGCCGTGTCCTTGTTGCGAGCCACGTTGTGCGCGGCCAGCGCATCGGCGATGCGCGGATCATCGGGCAGGATGCCGTAGGCCTGGCGCAGGCGCCGGATGCCGTCGGACTCGCGGCCGAATCGGAACGAGAGGTCCGCGGCGCGCATGTACGGCTCGATGGAGGGGCGCTGGCCCGGGAGGGGCTCGTTCACCTTGATCGCATCGACGGCGGAGGTTGCCGCGGTGTCCGGGTCGCCGGAGGCCTCGGCGATGCGGCTCAGCGCAAGGTACGCGCGCCAGGAACGGAAGTCCTTGCCGAAGGCGCGCAGCAGCTGGTACGAGTCCTTGACGTCCTTCTGCGCGGCCATGCACTCGGCGAGGCCGATGCACACGTCCTCGTTCGAGGGCTGCAGGCGGTAGGCACGGTCGAGCGCGCGGCGCGCGTCCTCGAGCTTGCCCTGGCCGAGCAGCGCACGGCCGTAGGCAAACTGCGCGCGCCAGTCGCCGGGGTTCTTCTGCACGACCGGCTCCACCGCCGCGGCGGCCTCGTCGTAGCGGCCGTAGCGGAGCCGCTCGTCGGCCTCGTTGGCGCGGGCCTCGGAACTGCCGGTCGAGGCACAGCCGGCCGCGAGCAGCAGCCCGAGCGCGAGCGGAAGGATGGCGGGTGCGAATCGTGAGCGTCCGTGCGAAGCGATTGCGTCGAGCATGTGCCCTCCTGGCAGCGACTGCATCCGCGAGGGACATGCCTCGGGATCCGTGGGATGATATCGCCGTGCAGGACGCCATGCCCACAGCGCCCGCCCCGCTTCCGGCCGCCGTGATCCGCCACGAAGGCGCCCCGGCCGGCGACCACTTCGACGTGCTTCTTGCCGTGCGGACGCCGAGTGGCGACGACGACCGCGCCTGCGCCACCTGGCGCGCCGCGCACGACCCCGCCGCCCTGCCGCCCGGCAGCGTGCTTGCGGTCGAGCCGATCCCGGCGCACCGCGCGCGCTACCTGCGGCTGGGTGCGCCCGAGGCGCTCTCCGGGGGCCGGGGGACGGCAGTGCCGGTTCGGCGCGGGTCCTGGCGCACTGCCCGCGACGGCGCCCTCGAGTTCTCGTGGGACGACGGCACGCGGACCCGGGTGGCGCCGGAGTCGATGACCCTCTGGAGGATCGCCTGACATGACGATGGAGACCATGGTCCTCGCGCTGGTGATGGCCGTGCTCGGCGGCGGGTGCCTGGTGCTCACGCTCCTCACGCTCCCGGGCAACTGGCTGATCGTGCTGCTTGCCGCGGGCGTGCAGGGCTGGGCCATGGCCGCGGGCAAGCCGCTCCCCTACTCCGGATGGACGCTCGCGGCGATCGCGGCGCTTGCGCTCGCGGGCGAGCTGGCGGAGATGGGCATGGGCGCAGCCGGTGCCCGCGCAGGCGGGGCCCGCGGGCGGGGCGTCTGGGGCGCGGTCCTCGGGTCGATCGTCGGGGCGCTGGCAGGCACGGTGCTCCTCGCGTTCATCCCGCTCGCGGGGACGCTCGTGGGGGCACTGGCCGGCGCGGCGATCGGCGCGTTCATCGGCGAACTGACCTACGGCGACCGGCGCGCAAGCAGCCTGGTCCTCCCGGCGGCCGGCGCCGCGGCGGGACGGTTCGCGGGGCTCCTGGTGAAGTTCGCCGTGGGCGCGCTGGCGTGGGTGCTGCTCGTCGGCGGCGCGCTGTGGCCCTGACGCGGCGGCGATAGAGTGGTCGGCGCGTGCTCCTCCTGATCGACAACTACGACTCGTTCACGTTCAACCTGGTGCAGCGATTCGCGGAGATCGATCCCGCGCTGCGCATCGAGGTGGTGCGCAACGATGCCATCGACGCGGCCGGCGCGGAGGCGCTGCGGCCGACGCACCTGGTGATCTCGCCGGGCCCGTGCACCCCGCGCGAGGCCGGCGTGAGCGGCGAGCTCCTCATGCGCTTCAAGGGGCGCATCCCCGCGCTCGGCGTGTGCCTCGGGCACCAGGCGATCGGGCACTGCCACGCGATGACGGTGCGACGAAACGACGTGGCCGTGCACGGCAAGACGAGCGAAATGCTGCACGACGGGCGCGGCGTGTTCGCCGGGCTGCCGAACCCGATGGTCGCCACGCGCTACCACTCGCTGGTGATCGACCCCGACACCGTGCACCCGGACTTCGAGGTGTCGGCCAGGACCGCGCGCGGCGAGATCATGGGGATCCGCTGGAAGGCGCCGCCGGGCGCCGCGCCGCTCGAGGGCGTGCAGTTCCACCCGGAGAGCTTCCTCACCGAGCACGGCCCCGCGCTGCTTGCGAACTTCCTGCGGATGCGGCCCGCCGCCGTCACGCCCTCGGCGTGAAGCTCATGCCGCTCTCGACGTAGAAGTTGAGCATGTCGCCGGTCTGGAACGACCCCGCGCCCTGGGACGGCTCCAGCGTCACCCACGCCGGGAAGGCAAGGTCGAGGAGCACGGCGTTCGCGTCGAGGTCGACCGCGAGCACGCGGCCCTGCACGACGCGCGGCGCGCCCCAAACGGGCTCGATGAAGCAGCCGCCCGCGGTTGCCTGCCACGCGCGCTGTGCCTTGCCGCGGATCGTCCCCTCGATGCGCTTGCCGACGCGGCCGGCGAGCGCCGACGCGTCGCCCGCGAGCACCAGCTCCGTGCGGTAGGCCATGGTCGGCAGCGACACGCGCACGCGCGCGGGGGCGCCGGCCGTGGCGGGGAGCACTTCTTCCAGCACGACGCGGGCGACGGCGTTGGCGGTGGCGGTGGACATGGGCGGGGGATGCTAGCGGTGCGGGGTCACTTGGCGGCGGGCGCCGGGGCCTCGATGAGCTTCTTGAGGGTGGCGGTGGCGTTGTAGACGGCCAGCTCTCCTGCGCCCGCGGCATCCACGCCGAGGCGCCCGATCTGCACGCCGCGCGCATTGCGGACGCTCACGGCGCCGCCATCGCCGTCCTCGGCGGCACCGGCGACGACGATCGCCTGGCCGCTGCCGTCGAGCAGGTTGAGGAGGCCGCCCGACTTGCCGGCACCGATCGCCGCGACGCGACGCTCCTGGAGGTACGCAGCGAGCGTGCCGGCTCCGCCGTTGGCCTCGGCGAGGAACGCGGGGGCTCCGGTGGAGGTGCCCACCATCAGCCGGCCGCCGCCCTCGTCCTTGGCGTCCATGCGGATGGCGGAGGCACCCGCTCCGTTCATGAGCTGCAGCGCGCCGCCCTTGCCCGCGCCGGCGCTGGAGAGGCTGGCAGCCATGGCGCCCGCGCCGTCCTTCGCGTTGAAGTGGCCGCCCATCGACGACACGATCGACGCGCACTCGTTCCCGCCTGCGTCCGCGATGCGCACCGTGCCCGACTGGTCCGAGGCTCCGCCCGCGAAGAGGATCTCCTTGCCCGACTGGTTGGACATCGAGAGCACCGACGCGCCCTGCGAGATGCCCGCGAGCATGCCCACCGCACCGTCGGCGCGCCGCATCGAGAGCACGGCGCCCGCGGCGCCGGCCTCGGCACGCAGGCTGCTGGTGCCGCCGCCGGCGCCCATGAGGTGGAGCGAACCGCCTTCCTCGCCGCGCGAGATGGTGGCGAGCGTGGTGCCGTCGGCACCGCCGAGCTCGAGCCTGCCGCCGAGCGCCGAGGCGAACAGCCCGCCGACCGGCTTTCCGCCGTTGTTCCACACCGCGACGTCGCCGCCGTCGGCCGCGCACGCCAGGCGCACCGTGTTGGTGCCGCCCTTCGACCACAGGTCGAGCTGGCCGCCCGTCTCCGAGGCCTGCGCGAGGAGGACCACCTTGTCTCCCTCGCCGACCACCTCGAGGCGCTTCACGCGCAGCACGTCCTCGACGCGCGCGACCTGCGACGCGGCCATCAGGCCGCCGGCAGCCGCGGCACCGGCCAGGCACAGCAGCGCGCACGAGGTGCGGCGCGCGCGGCGCGCGTCGCCGCGGGCGAGGGCCAGTTCCGCCTCGAGGCGGGCGAGGCGTGCGTCGACATCGGAAGTTTGGGGGGTGGCGTTGGTGTTTGCCATAGGTGTTCCGTAGGATACGCGCCGCGATGAAGCAGAAGACCCTCGGCATCGGACTGGTCGGCACCAGCTTCATGGGGCGCGCCCACAGCAACGCGTGGATGTCGGCACCCCGGTTCTTCGACCTGCCGCTGCACGTGGCCATGCGCGCCGTGGCCGGGACCAACGCCGGGGACGTCGCCGGCTTCGCGCAGCGCTGGGGGTGGCAGTGCTGCACCGACGACTGGCGCGACCTCGTGACCGACCCGCAGGTGGGCCTCATCGACAACTGCACCCCGAACCACGTGCACGCCGAGGTGTCCATCGAGGCCCTGGAGGCGGGCAAGAACGTGGCGTGCGAGAAGCCGCTCGCGGGCACCCTGGAGGATGCCCGGAGCATGCGCGACGCGGCCCGCAAGGCCGCCAGGCGCGGGGTGCGCACCTTCGTGTGGTTCAACTACCGGCGCTGCCCCGCGGTGGCGTTCGCGCACCAGCTCGTGAAGGAAGGGAAGCTCGGGCGCATCTTCCACGTGCGCGCGAGCTACCTGCAGGACTGGGGCGGGCCTTCCACGCCGCTCCTGTGGCGCTTCCAAAGCAAGCTGGCCGGCAGCGGCGCGCACGGCGACCTCAACGCGCACGTCATCGACATGGCGCGGTTCATCACGGGCGAGGAGGTCACCGAGGTGGTCGGCGCCGTCGAGGAGACCTTCGTCAAGGAGCGCGACCTGGTGGAGGGCTCGGGCGGCGCCATCAGCGGCAAGGGCGCGAAGCGCGCGGCGTCGCGCGGCCGGCGGAAGGGGCGCAGCACGGTGGATGACGCGGTGCTCTTCCTCGCGCGCATGTCGGGGGGCGCGGTCGCCAGCTTCGAGGCCACGCGCCTGGCCACGGGCAACCAGAACCGCAACCAGATCGAGCTGAACGGCGAGCTCGGGAGCGTGCGGTTCGACTTCGAGCGGATGAACGAGCTGCAGTGGTGGGACCACACGCTGCCGGCGCGCATGCGCGGGTGGAGCCGCATCATGTGCACCGACCCCGGCCACCCGTATGCCGGAAGCTACTGGCCCGCCGCGCACGTCCTCGGGTACGAGCACGGCTTCGTGAGCCAGGCGGCGGACACGGTGCTGGCGCTCGCGGGGAGGAAGCCCGTCGTTGCCATCCCCGACTTCGCGGATGCCTACGAGACGCAGCGCGTGCTCGAGGCCGCGGTGCGCTGCGCTCGCACGCGGCGGCCCGTGGCGCTCTCCGAGATCCGCTAGCCTTCCGCCATGCGGATGGTCGTGGCGATGATCGTGGGCACGGTGCTCGTCTTCGGATGGGGCGCGATGTCCTGGACGACGGGCATGTACGACTTCGCGTTCCGCCCGATGCCGCCGGCGCTGGCCTCCACCCTGCCCGCGCAGCTGGCGTCGGCGGCCGACCGCGACGGCGTGTTGATCGCCCCGGCCCCGCCGGACACGGCAGGCATGACCGCGCAGCAGTCCGAGCTCGCGATGCAGGCGTTCCTGGAGGAGCACCGGCGCGGGCCGCTGGTGATGGCCATCGTCCGGCGCGACGGCACGGACCCGATGTCGCCGACGCTGCTTGCCAAGGGGTTCCTGATCGAGCTCTTCTGCACGGCGATGCTCGCCGCGGTGGTGGGCATCGCGGCCAAGTTCGGCGCACGCACGCAGGACCGCCTGGCGATCGGGTTGGTCGTCCCGGCCTTCGCGGTGCTGGCGACGCACGGTGTCCTGTGGAACTTCTTCCAACTGCCGGATGCCTACGCACTGGCCCTCTTCGTGGACGGGCTCGTCGGCTGGTCGCTCGCCGGCGTCGCGTGCGCGCTCATCATCCGCCCGGCGGCACGCTGACATGGGCTCCGACTCACACGGCTTCCAGGCACACGGCTTCCAGGCACCGAAGGGGACCCGGGACTTCTACCCGGCCGAGATGGCCGTTCGCCGGCGGATCGAGCGTGCCTGGCGCGAGGCCAGCGTGGCGTTCGGCTACGACGAGATCGACGGGCCGGCGTTCGAGCACCTCGGGCTGTACACCGCCAAGAGCGGCGACGGAATCGTGAGCGAGCTCTTCAGCTTCCGGCGCCAGGGCGGCAGCGACGACTATGCGCTGCGCCCGGAGTTCACGCCCACGCTCGCACGCATGGCGGCGGCCCGCGCGGCGCAGCTGCCCGTGCCGGTCAAGTGGTTCGCGGTGCCGAACTTCTTCCGCGCCGAGCGCCCGCAGCGCGGGCGGCTGCGCGAGTTCTTCCAGTGGAACGTCGACCTGCTCGGGCTCGAGGGACCCGCGATCGACGCAGAGGTCATCGGCGTGGCCGTGAACGCGCTGTCGCGGCTGGGTCTCGGCCCGCAGGACGTGCGCGTCAAGATCAGCCACCGCGTGGCGGCGGCGCGGCTCGTGCGCGCGCTCGGCGTGGCGGAGGGTTCGGTCGCCGCGGCGTTCGAGCTGCTCGACCGCCGCGACAAGATGCCCGCGGATGAATTCACGAAGCGCGCCGCGGCGCTGGGCCTCGCTGGCGACGCGCTCGCGCGCTTCGAGCACGCCGTGCGCACGCGCGTGCCGCTCGCGGGCGACCTGGGTGCGCTGGCGGCGGCGGCGGGCATCGACGCCTCGGAGCTTGCGGAGCTCGCAGCGCTGCGCGAGGCGCTCTCGGCCGCGGGCCTCGCGGAGTGGTGCGAGCTCGACCTCGGCATCGTGCGCGGGCTGGCCTACTACACGGGCACGGTGTTCGAGGTCCACGAAGCCTCCGGTGCCGAGCGCGCGATCGCCGGCGGCGGCCGCTACGACGGGCTGGTCGAGCTCTTCGGCGGGCCGCGCATGCCCGCGATCGGCTTCGGCATGGGGGACGTGGTGCTGGGCCTGGTGCTCGCCGACCGCGGGCTGCTGCCCAAGGACGGTGCGGAGCTCCTGCCACGGCCCGATGCGTTCGTGGTGTCGGCCGGCGACCCGGCCGCCGACGCGGAGCTGCCGCGGCTCGTGGCGCGCCTGCGCGCCGACGGCTTCCACGTCCGGCACACCTACAAGGCGACGCGCAACGTGGGGAAGCTGCTCGCCGAGGCCTCCAAGCAGCGCGCGCGCTTCGCGGTGATCCTGGGCGCGGAACTCGCGCAGGGCGCGGCGCAGCTCAAGGACCTCTCGAGCGGCGAGCAGCGCCTCGCGTCGATCGCCGACCTCGCGGCCGCGCTGCGCGCGGGCGGGGGCTGACGTGCCCCGCGTGCTCGTCGTGGTGGCCGTGGACGCCGAGCGCGCCGCGCTCGGTGCACGCTGCCTCGGTTCGGCGGGCGTGGAGGTAGCTGTGGCGGGGATCGGGCGAACGAACGCCGCAGCCGCGACGGCCGAGGCGCTCGCGCTGGCGCGTGCAGGCGGGCGCCCCTTCGGTGCCGCGGTCTCGGCGGGCATCGCCGGCTCGCTCCCGGGCTCAGGACTCGCGCCGGGTGCGGTGGTCATCTCGGAGCGGTGCGTCTACGCGGAGGAGGGAATCGAGCTTCCCGCGGGATTCGGCGACATGTCGACGCTCGGGTTCCCGCTCGGCCCGTTCCGGGGAAACTCGGTGCCGGTCGACCGCACGCTGTGGGCGCCCTTCGCGGCGCTGGGCCCGGTGGCGCCGATCGCGACGGTGGCGACGTGCTCGGGCACCGATGCGGCCGCGCGGCGGATCCGCGAGCGGACGCACGCGGCCGCGGAGGCGATGGAAGGCGCCGCGGTGGTGCATGCGGCGCTGCGCGCGGGCGTTCCCGGCATCGAGGTCCGCGCGATCAGCAACACGACCGGCGACCGCCCGCGCCAGCAATGGGACATGCCCCGGGCGCTTGCGGCGCTCGGGGCCGTGGGCGATGCGATCGCGGCCCTCGCGGGCTGAACGGGCTCAGGCGGCCTCGGTCTTGGTCCCGGCGACGCCGTCGGGGGTCACCAGGAACAGGTCCGCGCAGATCGGGTAAGGAAGCCGGTGGTACTCCTGCTCCGCGCGCGCGCGCAGGCGCGACACGAACGGCTCGGGGTCGCCCGTCATGGCGAGGAACATGTCGCGCGCGGGCGCGGCCACGTAGAAGGTGCGTCCGAGCTGCGCGGAGAGCCGGGAGTGCAGGTCACCCAGCAGGAGCCGCGCGGCGTCGTAGCCGTCGTGCATGCTGATGATGGCGGCGCGGCCGCCCTCGTTGGAGCGGACCACCTGCACGTCGAGGTTCGGCGCGTACCGGTCGAGGTTGGCGCGCGCGATCTCCTCGAGGTCCTCCGCGGTCACGCCCCAGCGGATCATCTGCTCGGTGCTGATGGAGACCGTGTAGTGCGGCATGTCCATGACGAACACGATCACGGTGTCGTTCACCCACGTGACGTGCGCCACCTGCTCGCGGTCGAGCGTCTGGAAGATGTTCGCGGGCTGGATGCGCGGCATGATGCGCGGCTTCGCCACGGCGAACGGGATGTCGAGCGAGCTCATCTGGTCGCCCTCGAGCACGCGGTCGACGTGGTGCTCGACCGTCTCGAGCCACGCCTCCGGAGCACGCTGCACGGTGCGCCAGAGGTTCTCGAGGCCGAGGTGGCGGCCGTCGATGGTGAGCACCAGCGTGGCCGAGAGCTCGACCTTCCGCGAGGGGTGGCGCCGGCGCACCAGGTCGCAGACGAAGGTGCTGAACTGCTCAGGGGTTTCCGGGACTCGCGACATGGCCGATTCGCTCCACTCGACGCTCACGAAGCCCGGGCAGACCCACACAGGCGCCTCGGGCAGGAACCACCATCGGATACGGGACCCGCCGCTTGAAGCCGCAATCGCGTAAATTCAAATCCCGCGGGCGGTCCGTGAGGCCTGCGCCGCCCGGATTGGCCCCCCTGCCGCCTGGTACAGCCGAGAACCCACGAATGAGCACCGTCTTGACCGAGTTCTTCGCGGCCCCGGGCCGACGCCTCCTGGTGATCGCCGGGCCCTGCATCCTGGAGGACCGGTCCACCAATGAGCGCATCGGGGCGACGGTCCGCGATGCCTGCGCCGCGCTTGGTCTGCCCTTCGTCTTCAAGGCGAGCTTCGACAAGGCCAACCGCTCGAGCATCAAGGGGCACCGCGGACCGGGCCTCGAGCGAGGCCTGGAGGAGATGGCCCGGCTGCGGGAACTGCTGGGGGCGCCCGTCACCACCGACATCCACGACCCGTTGCAGGCGGCACCCGCCGCGAAGGTCGTCGACCTTCTGCAGGTCCCGGCGTTCCTCTGTCGGCAGACGGACCTGCTGGCGGCGGCGGCGGGCACCGGCCGGCCCGTCAACGTGAAGAAGGGGCAGTTCATGTCGCCCGAGGAGATGCGCAACGTGCTCACCAAGCTCGCGGAGGGCGGATGCACTCAGCGCATGCTCACCGAGCGCGGCACCTTCTTCGGCTACAACCGGCTGGTGACGGACTTCATCGGGCTCGGTGACATGATGGCCCTCGGCGCACCCGTGTGCTTCGATGCCACGCACAGCCTGCAGCTGCCCGGCGGCGCCGGGACCGCCACGAGCGGACGCCCGGAGCGCTGCGGGCTGCTTGCCCGCGCGGCGGTGGCGGCAGGCGTGCATGCGGTGTTCCTGGAGTGCCACCCCGACCCGGCGCGCAGCCTCAGCGACGCGGGGACCATCCAGCCCCTCGACTCGATTCCTGCGCTGCTTGCCGGATTGAAGGCCGTGCATTCGGCGGTCGCGGCTTAGAATCGCCCCCATGGCTGCGCCGTTCAGGACGTGCGATCACTGCAGCAAGCCTGCGGTGGTCCACAACACCGTGATCGTCAACGGAAAGGTCACCGAGGTGCACCTCTGCGAGGAGCATGCGGCGGCCGCAGGCATCCAGCTGCCCGGCCATGCACCGATCCATGCGCTGCTCGGGCAGCTCGCGCAGGTCGGCGCCGCGCGCCCGCGCGGGCCCGCATGCCCGGAATGCGGCCACACGTTCAACGACTTCAAGTCCACCGGGCTCCTCGGCTGCGCGGCCTGCTACCGCGCGTTCGCGTCCACGGTGGCGCCGATCATCGCGCGCTCGCACGACGGCGCAACGGAGCACGTCGGCCGGCGGCCCGCGCGCGCCGAGGTCGCCGCGGAACGCACCGCGCTCCTGACGCAGCTCGGGCGCGAGCTCGAGGAGGCCGTGGCCGCGGAGCAGTACGAGCGCGCGGCAAGCCTGCGCGACCGGATCCGCGAGCTCCGTCCCGCCGGGGCGGCGGGGCAGGAGGGGAGGGCGTGAGCGCGGCACTGGACGACCGCGACGTCGTGATGAGCTGCCGCGTGCGCGTCGCGCGCAACGTGGCGGGCTTCCCGTTCGTGGCGCGCGCCACGCACCCGCAGCGCCGCGAGGTGCTCGAGACCGTCCGCGCCGCGGCGGGCACCACCGAGTCGACCCTGGGCATCGCCGGCGGCCGCGTCGGAGCCGAGAGCCCCGAGCCGCTCGCCTGGATCGACCTGACCGCGCTCCCCAAGAGGGACCGGCAGCTCCTGTGGGAGCGCCACCTGATCAGCCGGCAGTTCGCCGAGGGCGATTCGCCGCGCGCGGTGGCGGTGACCGCCGACGAGCGCGTCTCGCTGATGGTCAACGAGGAGGACCACCTGCGCCTCCAGGTGCTGCGCCCCGGCAACCGGCTGCGAGACGCCTTCGACACCGCCATGCGCGCGGAGGCGACGCTCGGCGAGCGCCTCGACTTCGCGTTCGACCGCTCCTGGGGCTACCTGACCGCCTGCCCGACCAACGTGGGATGCGGCATCCGCATCGGCGTGATGGTGCACCTGCGCGCAATGCGCGTCACGAACGAGATCGAGAAGGTGAAGCGCGCCGCGAAGGAGCTGCACCTTGCGGTGCGGGGTTTCCACGGCGAGGGAAGCGATGCATCGGGGGACTGGTTCCAGGTGTCGAACCAGCGCACGCTGGGCGTGACGGAGGAGGCCCTGCTCGAGGAGTTCGCGGGCCGCGTGGTGCCGGCGATCGTGGCCTACGAGCGCGACGCGCGGCGCGTGCTGCTCGAGCGGCAGCGGACGCTCCTGGAGGACCGGGTCTTCCGGGGAATCGCCATGCTGCGCTCGGCACGCCTCCTCGGCGTGGACGAGGCCATGAAGCAGCTCTCGAGCGTCCGCCTCGGGGCATGCATGGGACTGCTGCCCGACGTCTCCATCGACGAACTGAACCGGCTCACCATCCAGCTGCAGTCGGCACACCTCCGCGCCGCCGACCCGGCCATCGAGACCGACGACGACGAGCGGGCCGCACGCGCGCGCATGGCGCGGGCGGTGCTTGGTGCGTGGCCCGCGTAGGCGGGCAAGGCTCGAGGCCGCGCGGCGTGGGCAGGGCCATGCGGCGAAGCCGCCCGCCCCCGGCAACCCCGCTCACCGAGCCGCGGAGGCGAAGATCGCGTCGGCCGCGCCCGCGAACGCGAAGTCCTTCTCGGAGATGCCTCCCACGTCGTGGGTGCTGAGGGCGAGCGTCACCTTCGAGTAGCGGACCATGATGTCCGGGTGGTGCTGCACGCGCTCGGCCTCCGCCGCCACCGCGTCGACGAAGCGCATCGCGTGCACGAAGTCGGGGAACGCGAAGGTCCGCTGGATCACCCCGCCGCTGCGGGTCCAGTCCTGGAGCGCGGACAGGCGGGTCTGGATCTGCTTGGCGGTGAGCCGGGCCATGGGACCGGACGAATATACCCTTGGCGCATGGGACGGATGCACCGCTGCTCGCGCATCGCGCCAAGCCCCACGGGGCCGCTGCACCTGGGCAACGCGTGCACGTTCCTCGTGAACTGGGCCCTGGCCCGCAACCTCGGGTGGCGGCTGGTGCTTCGCATCGAGGACCTCGATCGCGACCGTGCCGCGGCGGCGGGCGACACCGGCACGGCGGAGATCCTCGCGTGGCTCGGGATCGACTGCGACGGCGAGCCGGTGGTGCAGAGCGAGCGGATCGAGTCCTTCGCCGCGGCGATGGGGCACCTCGCGCGCGAGGGACTGGTGTACGAGAGCCCGCACTCGCGCAGCGAGGTGCGCGAGGCGCAGGAGGCGCTCGGCGCGCCGCACGCCTCCGACGCACCCAGGCCGTTCCCTGCGTCGCTCCGCCCGGCACCGGGCGATGCCTGGCGATTCGCGCGCCGCGACGTCAACCATCGCATGCGCATCGACGCGGGCGACGAACGCATCGACGACGAGGCTGCGGGTCCGCACGCATTTCGGCCGGCGGAGGTCACCGGCGACTTCCTGGTGTGGACGAAGTCGGGAATCCCCTCGTACCAGCTGGCGGTCACGGTCGACGACATCGCGCAAGGCGTGACCGACGTGGTGCGCGGGAACGACCTGCTGCCGTCGGCGGCGCTGCAGTCGCGGCTGCACCGCGCGCTCGGCGCCGAGCCGCCGCGCTGGTGGCACCTCCCGCTGGTGCTCGATGCCGACGGCACGCGGATGGCCAAGCGAGCGGGCGCGTGCTCCCTGGCATCGCTGCGCGAGGCCGGGGTGGACCCGGACCGGGTGCGCGGGCTGGTGGCATCCTGGGCCCGCGGCGATGCCCGTCCCGAACCGGTCGGGCCGGACGGATTCCGTGCCCGCATCGACCCGAATATCCTCCGGTCCTGGCACGCGCGCGCGAGCGTATCGCCGCCGCGCCTCGAGGAAAGGTCGCTCGCATGGCTCCACGATTCCTGACCGCCGCAATCCCCGTCGCGATCGTCTGCGTGGCCTGCGACCCGGCCGGCACCACCGACGGCGGTGCCTGGTCCACCACCATCGGCGGCAAGCCGTTCACGCTGACGGTGAGCGCGAGCGATGCCACCCGCACGCGCGGGCTGAGCGGCGTTCCCGCGATCGCCGACGACGGCGGCATGGTGTTCGTGTTCCCTGACGCGCGGATGCGCGGGTTCTGGATGGTCGACTGCATCGTCGACATGGACATCGTCTACCTCGACCCGCTCGGGTACGTCACGGCCATCCACACCATGCGCAAGGAGGCCCCGCAGCGCCAGGGCGAGCCGAAGGGCGCGTACGAGGCCCGGCTCCCCCGCTACTCGAGCGTGCTGCCGGCGCAATACGCCATCGAGCTGCGCGCAGGCCGTGCGGCGGAGCTTGGGCTGCGGACATCGCAGAAGGTCACGCTGGACACCGCGGCGCTGAAGGCGGCGCTCCGATGACCCGATCGGCGCGGGGCCGCCCCGGCCCCTCCCCCGCGGTGATCTCGGTGACGGCGACGCCCGCGTTCGCCGCCCGCGCGCACCAGCTCGCCGATGCGTTTCCAGCGCTCGTGGGAAGCGGCACGACCGCGCGGGTCCACGCCGTGTCGGAGGGTGCGGCCGCCGCGGAGGGCGCCACCGCCGTGGTGCTCCTCCTGCACGGAGCCGACGTCGCCGAGGGCCTCTCGGCGCTGCTCGACGCGGCCGAGGAGTCGCGCACGGGCGTGCTGACCCTGGTGGACGACGCCGCCGCGGCGCGGGCCGCGGCAGCGACGACGCCCGTCGAGGGCGCAGGCGACGACCCGGCACGCATTGCCGCGCTCCTGCGGGGGATGCTGCTGCGGCAGCCCGAGGTGGAACGCCTCACGCGCGAGCTTGCCATCGCCTCGCGGTTCACGGGCGGCCTGCGCGGCGAGATCGCGCGGATGCAGGAGGAGCTTCAGCTTGCTGCGCAGGTGCAGCGCGAGTTCCTCCCGCGCGCGTTCCCGGCGCTCGGATCGGTTCGCGTGGACGCGTTCTGTCGGCCCGCGAGCTACGTCTCGGGCGATGTCTACGACGTGGTGCGCCTCGACGAGCGCCACATCGGCGTGTTCCTCGCCGACGCCGTGGGCCACGGGGTGCCGGCCGCGCTCCTCACCATGGTGATCTGCCGCGGGCTGCCCACCAAGGACGTGGGCCACGGCACCTACCGGCTCATCCCGCCGGGCGAGGCGCTCGCGCGCATCAACTCCGACATGCTCGCCCACCAGGGGCGCACCACGCGCTTCGCGACGGCGGTGTACTGCGTCGTGGACACCGAGAGCGGCGCGTGCCGGCTTGCCAGCGCCGGGCATCCGCCGGCGGTGGTGCTCCGCGCGGGCGGCGCGCTCGAGCCCGTCGACTGCGGGGGCGGGCTGCTCGGAGTCTTCGAGGGCGAGGACTACCCCGACGTCGAGTTCACGCTCCTCCCGGGCGACCGGCTGCTCATCCACTCCGATGGATTCGAGCAGGCATTCCCGGGCGACCCGACCGGCACGCGGCAGGCACGCCTTCCGTCGAAGCGGTACCTCGACGAGTTCGCCGCCGTGCGCGCGGCACCCGACGCCTCCAGCCTCGTGCAGCAGGTGAGCCGGCGCGTCGACATGCAGTTCGGATCCGTGCACCAGGCCGACGACATCACGCTGCTGGTCGTGGAGCGGACCGCCCCGTGACCGACGGCGGACTTCCGGGACCGGAGGCGCTGCTCGCGGCAATTCCCGCGCTCCTCCTCCTGTGGCTCTGGTGGAACCGCACGCGCTTCGCCCGGCTCATGCGCGACGTGCCGTGCACGCCCGTCAACGGCGTGTTCGTCGGCCTGGTGGAGACCGCCGGGCGCATCGAGCACGACGATCCGCCGCTCGGAGGCCTGAGCGGCATCCCGTGCGTGCACCACGGGTGGACCGTGCGCGAGCACTGGCGGCGGACCGAGACGTACCGCGACTCCAAGGGACGGACGCGCACCCGCGTGCGCCACGGCAGCGACACCGTGGCATCGGGCGGAGCCACCGTGGACCTTCGCCTGCGCGATGCCACGGGCGCACTCATCGTCCGGACGCAGGGCGCCTCGTGGACCACCGTCACCACCTTCTCCAGCCAGGCGCGGCGCGGCGATGCGCTGTACTCGACCAAGGCACCGGGCATCGTCGTGCGCGGGAGCACCGGCGTCCGCACGTTCCACGAGGCCGGGGTGCCGGTCGGCAGCCAGGCGTGGGTGATGGGAAACGCGCGACCCTCGCAGTCGGGTGACCGGCTCGAGATCGGGGCCGGCGGCGACGAAGGCGTCTTCATGATCTCGCTGGCGGGCGAGGCGACCCACTCGCGCAACGCCCGGACGCTCGCGGTGCTGGGCCTGGTGTTCGGCGCCGTGGCCGCCGCCGGCGCGGGGATCGGCGTGGCGCGCCCGGTCGGCGCCGTGGTCGGGCCCGCGCCTCGCGAGGCGGTGCTGGCCGTGGCCGCGGGCCTCGGGCTGCTTGCATGGTGCGCCACCGTGGGCGCGCTCTGGGCGGTGGTGATCCGCAACGGCGCCGTCCGCGTCCGCACGCGGTGGGAGCGGGCCGCGTCGCTCGTCGACGTGCAGCTCAAGCGCCGTGCCGACCTCATCCCGAACCTGGTCACGGTCACCCGCGCCACCGCGGTCCACGAGTCATCGGTGCAGCGGGCGGTGGCGGAGCTGCGTGCGGGTGCGGCGTCCGCGGGAATCCTGCGGATCCTCGTTGAGCGCTATCCCCAGCTGCAGGCCGACGGCGCGTTCCTCGCGCTGCAGCGGCAGCTGACCGACACCGAGTCGTCCGTGGCGCAGTCGCGCCACTTCGAGGTCGAGAGCCGCAAGGCGCTGCTCGAGCGCCTCTCGACCTTCCCCGAGGGGGCCATCGCACGGCTCATGGGCGTGTCGCGGCCGCCGCCATCGCTCGGCGAACCTGCTCCGCCACCATCTTCGCCAGGTGATCGGCCTCGAGGTTGACGCGGCAGCCGGCGCCGCGGTCGCGGAGCGTGGTCTTGGCCAGGGTCGCGGGAATGAGCGCCACCTCGAACCATCCGTCGCCCACGGCCGCGAGCGTGAGGCTCACGCCGTCCACCGCCACGCTGCCTCGCTCGAGGAGGTAGGGCGCGACCGATGCGGGCGCCGCGATGCGGGTCCGCCACTCGCCGCCGGCCGTCGACACGGACAGCACCTCGCCCATGCCGTCCACGTGCCCCTGCACGAGGTGGCCGCCGAGGAGCGTGGCAGGCGTGGCCGCGTGCTCGAGGTTCACGGCGTCGCCCGCGCGCAGCGACCCGACGGTGGTGAGCGACAGCGTCTGCGGCACCACGTCGAAGCGAAGCGTGCCTCCCGCACCGGGCGAGCCCACCACGGTGAGGCAGCATCCGTTCACGGCCACGGAATCCCCGTCGCCGGGCACGTGCGCCCATCCGCACGGGTCGACCTCGAGGCGCGCCCCCCACGGCTCCGGGCGGAGCGCCGCGACGCGGCCCTGGTGCTCGATGATGCCTGTGAACATGCGTGGCGCGCGGCGGCCGTGGTCAGTAGGCCTCCACGACCTGCGCGCCCGGATAGTAGCGCGCCAGGATCTGCGCGAACCCGTCGCCGCGCTCGGCCGCCGACTGCGCCCCGAACTGGCACATGCCGACGCCGTGCCCGAAACCGCTGCCCGTGAACTCGATCCGTGCGCCCGCAGGCGCGGCGGAGCGCAGGTTGCTGCTCGGGAGCGTCTCCTTCGGCCGAGCCGAACCCGGACGCGCATAGTTCACGGCGCGGCGGAAGTCCTCGGCGCGCATCTCGAGCGGCTGACCCGAGGAGTCGACCAGGCGGACACGCGTTGCGCGGCCCGCGGCGTTCGCGTCGATGACCTCCACCGACCGGATGCCCTGGATCGATGCGAGGCGCTCGAGCGGCGCATCGGTGGCGATCTCGGCCACCGCAGGCTCCGGCGCGCGCACCGCAACGGGGGGCGCGGGGGCCGGGGCCGCGCCGTCGAGCGCGACGCGCGCGGCCAGCGGCGCGGCCGGGCTCGTGCGCTCGATGCGCTCGTCGCGGGCGGCCAGCTGGTCGGCCGACCACGTCCGAAGCTGGCTGCAGATGGCGGACACCGCAAGCGACTGCGACCAGTCGTAGCGCGGCGACGCGGCGCAGCAGGCGGCACGCGCGCGCGGCGATGCGCCCGCGGCAAGCGGCGCGATCGCATGGAACGGGTTGCGGGTCAGCGCCTCGGCGGCATTGGCAGGGATGCCGCCGCAGCAGCTCGAGTAATACGCCGGCACCACGCGTCCGTCGAACGCAAGCACCATGCCGCGCGTCGCCTTCACCGCACCGAGGATCACGGGATCCTTGCACTCGCCCGCCCAGGCCTGGCTTGCCTCGCCTGCGACGAGGTCGTAGTGGCGGACCGCCGACCATTGCGCATGCTCGCAGATGGCGAAGCTGCGCGCGGCGATGGCCTGCGCGCGGTAGGCCTCGGGGCGCCACTTGGGGTACATCTCCTTCGCCACCACGCCCGGCAGGTAGCGCTCCATCGGGATGTCCACCACGAGGTCGAGCGCGCCCGGGGCATCGTCGACGGGCACCACCCGAACGGGACCCGGCCAGTCCACTCGGTCGAAGGAGACCACGCCCGAGTTGCCGGCAGGAGGGTGGAACTCGATCGGCCCGGCCGCCCGCACGGTGAGCGTGGAGGTGCGCCGCCCGCTGCCCTCGGTCACGGTCCAGCCGTCGGCGCCCTGGCGCACGACGACGGGCGCGCGGACCTCGCGCGGCGGAAGCGAGCCGGCGCGCATCGACAGCCGGCCGGACGGATTGCCGAGCTTCACGGCCGGAGCAGCGGCCCGCAGCGATGCGATTCGGACGCGGACCTCGGGTTCCGCCGCGGGTACCGCGGGACGGTCGGCGTAGGCGGGCTTGGGCGGCTCGGGCGTGGGCGCTGCGGCAGGCACCGCTGGCGGCGCGGGCGCGGGGCCCTGCGGCCCGGGCTCCGCGGCCCGGGACACCGGGGGCATCGAGCGCCGCGCAGCAGGGTCGGGGCGGCTGGCGGAGGGGGCGCAGCCATGGATCACCAGCGCGGCGCCGAGCGAGGCCCACACCGCGCTCGTGGCGAGCGCGCCGATCCGGGGGTTCCTGAGGAGCGAAGCCATTCCGTCCAT
Source organism: Planctomycetota bacterium (assembly GCA_016873255.1). Lineage (GTDB taxonomy): Bacteria > Planctomycetota > Phycisphaerae > Phycisphaerales > SM1A02 > UBA966. The sequence goes on along the minus strand of VGXR01000008.1, from coordinate 46,621 downwards.
GGATCGACCCGATCCCGCATCCTGCGGGAAATTACGCCTGCGCGCGTTCCGTCGCCGGCCCGGGGCACGCCCGCGGGCGGCGCGCGGTCACTCGAGCTCGCGCAGGCCCAGGCCCATGTCGGCCAGCTTGCGCTTGATCTCTTCCAGCGAGTTCTGCCCGAAGTTCTTGACACCCATCAGCTCGGCCTCGGTGCGCGCGGCCAGCTCGCCGATGGTCTGCACCGCAAGCAGCTGCAGCGCGCGGCGGGCACGCACCGACAGCTCCATCGCGGACACGGGGCGGCTCAGCACGCCCGCATCGACCCGCTGCGCGAGCTGGTCGATGTACTCCTTGGCGGCGCGGGCCACGTAGCCCTGGTCGAGGCCCTCGCCGAGGCGCAGGCCGCGCTGGGCGAGCATGGTCTCGATCTCGCTGAGGCTGGTCTCGCCGAAGTTCTTGTAGCTGAGGAGCTCCGCCTTGGTGATCATCAGCAGGTCGCGGAGCGTGCGGATGTTCATCTTCTTGAGGCAGTTGCGGCTGCGGACGCTCAGCTCGAAGTCGGTCACCGGGGTGTCGAGCTCGGCCTTGCGCTTCGCCTCGTCGCGCTGGTCGCCCTCGTCGTAGAGCGCTTCCTTGCTGGCCGAGACGTCGCGCATGAAGAGGCGCGCGCGCGCGTGGTTGGGCTTCGCCTCGAGGACCTTGCGCAGGCAGCGCTCGGCCTCGTGCATCTCGCCGCGGTCCTCGTGCAGCACCGCGAGGTTGATGAGGGCGTTGACGTGGGGTTCCGGCAGCTGCACCAGGCGCAGGTAGAGCTCCATGGCCTCGTCCTCCTCGCCGACGAGGTCGAGCATGAAGGCGAGGCGGAACGAGTGGCTCGCCTTCGGGTCGCGGTCGACGGCCTGGCGGTAATGGGCGATGGCGCCCAGCCGGTCGCCCGCCTTCTCGCACTCGAGCCCCTTGGCGAAGTGGTTGGCCGCGCCCTGCGGGTCGCTCGCGGTGGTGTTGGCGCCGATGACGGTGTCCAGGCCGGTGGTGGGCATTGCTCGAGAGGCTCCTAGGTCTGCGCCGCGCGGACGAGCGGGGGCAAGATCGGGAAGTGTACCCACGGGCCCGCGCACCCCGGTCCGAGTTGCCGTTATCAGCCTGGAATCCCGGCTTCCGCCTCGCGAGCGGCTTCCTCGGCGGGTGTCTCAAGGAGACGGATCGAGCGCCACGCGCCGCGGCGCCATCGCCAGGCCAGCGCGATGCCGAGGGCCACGATGTATGCGCTGGCCGCGATCCATGGGCCAAGCGCACCGAGGCCCGGCGCAAGCCGCACGAGCGCGACGCCGCCGCCCACGATCAGCGACCAGCTGAGGACGACGGTGAGCACGCCCGGCCAGAGGGTGTCGCCCGCACCGCGAAGCGCGCAGGCGAACACGATGCCCACCGCGTCGAACACCTGGAACACCGCGGCCGCGACCATGAGGCGCGAGCCGATCGCGACCACCTCGGACGCCACGTCGGGCGGGGTGTTCGCGCCGTTGGCGAACACCCCGAGGAGCGGCTCGCGGAACGCCAGCATCACCGCGCCCCACGCCGTCATGTAGCCGGCCGTCATCCACAGGCCGGTGCGCGCGAACCGCGCGGCCGCGGACGGGTCGCCGGCGCCGATCGCGCGCCCGACGAGGCTGGTGATGGCGATGCCGAAGCCGAACGCCGGCATGAACGACACGTGCATGTACCGAAGCGTCGCCCAGCCCGCGGCGAGCGAGACCTCGCCGAAGGTGCCGACGAGCACCGACATGAAGATCGCCCAGGTGACGATCTCGTTCCCCTGCTGGAGCGCCGCGGGGAAGCCGACGCGCACGAGGTCGCGGAGCGCGGCAAGGTCCGGCTTCCAGCGCGCGCGCACGCCGAAGCGGGCATCCATGCCGCGCCCGAGGAACACGAAGAGCGGGATGGCGGCCTCCACCGCGCTGCCGATCACCGTGGCGATGGCGGCCCCGGTGACGCCCATCGGCTCGACGCCCTGCACTCCGGGCAGCCCCAGCGAGGGCAATCCGTCGCGACCGAAGATCAGCGCGTAGTTGAGGACGAGGTTGACCGCGTTCCCGGCGATCGCGGAGCCCGTGATGATGCCCGGGCGCTGGATGCCGAAGAAGAAGTTGCTCATCGCCTTGCCCACGGTGACCGCGAGGCCGCCGAGGCAGAGCACCTGCGCGTACGAGGTCTCCATGGCGACGAGGCGCTCGCCGTGGCCCATGGCGCCGAAGAGCGCCGGCATGGCAAGCCCGAACGGCACCAGCAGGAGGGCCCAGGACGCCGTGCCGAGCCAGAGGCCGGCCCAGCCGTAGCGCGCCACCTCGTGAGACCGCCTTGCCCCGAGCGACTGGCTGACGAACGTGTTCACCACCGTGAGCACGCCGACCACCGACATCACCGCCGCCCACGCCCAGACGCCTCCGTTGCCCTGGGCCGCGACCTCCACCGCGCCGACCTGCGCCACCATGAGCGCATCGACGAACTGCATCACGGTGTAGGAGAGCATCGTGACCACCGTGGGCCACGCCAACCCCCAGACCTCGCGCACCGAGGACCGAGCCGGGGCGCCGGGACGCGGACCGGGGTCCGCGTCCGCTCCCGGCGCGGGACTCATGCCGCTTGCACGATCCGCTTGTCGCGAAGGCGCTGCTCGCCGGGGAGCCGGATCGAATCGACGAGGCCAACGGCCGCGAGCGAGCGGATCACGACCCAGCTGATGTCGAACTGCCACCACTCGAGGCCATGCCGCGCGCTCGCGGGGAACGCGTGGTGGTTGTTGTGCCAGCCCTCGCCCATCGCCAGGATGCCCATGGCGGGGTTGTTGCGGCTGTGGTCGCCGGAGCGGTAGGTCTGGGCGCCCCAGATGTGGCACACCGAGTTCACGCTCCACGTGATGTGGTGCACCAGGAACATGCGCACGATGCCGCCCCACAGGAAGCCGAGCAGCGCGCCCGTCCAGGTACCGCTCACCAGCCCGCCGATGGCGGCCGGGACGGCGAAGCCGAGGATCACCCAGAGCGGGAACCATCGGCTGATCGCCTGCGCACGCGGGTCGGAGGCCACGTCTGGCGCGTACCGGGCGGTGCTCCCGAGCGAGCCGCGCGAGAACAGCCAGCCCACGTGCGCGTGCATGAACGATGAGATCCAGCCGAGCACGCCCGCGCGGCGCGTGGCGTGCGGCGAATGCGGGTCCTCCACCCGGTCGGAGTGCTGGTGGTGCCGGCGGTGGGTGGTGACCCACCAGAGAAGCGGTCCCTGCACGGCCATGGAGCCCAGGATGCCGAACGTCCAGGCCACGGCAGGCGAGGCCTCGAAGGAGCGGTGGGTGTAGAGGCGGTGGTAGCCGATGGTGATGCCCATCGCCGTGAGCGGGTAGCCCACGAGGAGCAGCACGAGGTCGGTGGTCCGGAACGCGGTGCCCCAGGAGAGCCAGATGGCCCCCGCGAGGGCGATCGGCGGCAGGGCCACGGCGGCGAGGGTGATGAGCTTGACGCGCGCCTCCACGGGGCGGTCGTCGTCGTGGTGGTGAGGTGAGTGCATGGTGCTGGGACTGCGCGGGGGGGATCCCCGTTCGCGGGCAGAAGCGTAGCGAGCGAGAGCGGCGGCGTGCGCGAATTCCGGGCGGATTCCCCGGAATGCCCCGACCGGCATGCGCGCGGGCGTATCGTCCGCCGCTCCATGGCATTCAGCGCGCTTCGGCTCTCGGCTCCCGTCCTCAAGGCACTCGCGGAGGAGGGCTACGAGAAGCCGACGCCGATCCAGGCGAAGGCAATACCGCCGGCCCTCGAGGGACGCGACGTGCTCGGGTGCGCGCAGACCGGCACCGGCAAGACCGCGGCGTTCACGCTGCCGATCATCGAGCGCCTCACGAAGCTCGGGGAACTCGCGGCGCCGGGGCATGGCGCGCCGGCGCGCAAGCCCGGCCGGCCGCACGCGCTGGTGCTCGCGCCGACGCGCGAGCTCGCCGTGCAGATCGCCGAGAGCATCGGCACCTACGGTCGCCACGCCAGGTGCAAGACGGCGACGGTGTACGGCGGCGTCGGCCAGAACCCGCAGGTGCAGGCACTGAAGGCCGGCGTCGACATCGTCGTGGCCACCCCCGGGCGGCTCCTCGACCTCATCCAGCAGGGGCACTGCTCGCTGGCGGAGGTGCGGATCCTGGTGCTCGACGAGGCCGACCGGATGCTCGACATGGGCTTCATCAAGCCGATCCGGCAGATCGCGGGGATGGTGCCGGCCAAGCGCCAGACGATGCTCTTCTCCGCCACCATGCCGAAGGAGATCGTGCACCTCGCGGACTCGCTGCTGCGCGAGCCGGTGAAGGTCGAGGTCACCCCGGTGGCCAGTGCCGCGCCGAAGATCGACCAGTGGGTGGTGCACGTGCCGCGCACGCTCAAGCAGTCGATGCTCGAGCGGCTGCTCGAATCGGACGATGCCACCAGCGTGGTCGTGTTCACGCGCACCAAGCACGGCGCGGACCGCGTGATGCGCCGCCTCGTGCGCGCGAAGGTCGATGCCGCCGCGATCCACGGCAACCGCAACCAGAGCCAGCGGCAGCGCGCGCTGGACGCGTTCAAGGACGGGAGCATCCGCGTGCTCGTGGCCACCGACGTGGCGGCGCGCGGGATCGACGTCGACGACGTGAGCCATGTCATCAACTTCGACATGCCCGTGGAGGCCGAGAGCTACGTGCACCGCATCGGCCGCACCGGGCGCGCGGGCGCCACGGGCAAGGCCATCGCGCTCTGCGAGCCGGCCGAGCGCGGTGCGCTCAAGGCGATCGAGAAGCTCATCGGCAAGCCCGTGCCCGTGATGGCCATGCCGCAGGACCTGGCGGCGATCAGCGCGCTCGAGCCCGAGCCGGCGCCCGCGGCCCAGGCCCCGCGCGGCGGCCGCGGGCAGCGTGGCGGCGGCGGCGGCAACGGCGCCCGCTCGGCGCCGCGCCAGGGTGCGAAGGCCGGCAGCGGCGGCGGAGGCAAGGGCAGGAGCCCGGCGCACGGCCGCGGAGGTGCACACGCGAAGGCGGCACGCCAGGACACCGGGTCGACGAAGCTCGAGCACCCGGCCGCCGCGGGGCAGCCCGCGCGCCATCCGCGCGCGCACCAGCTGCCATCGGCACGCACCCCGTCGCGCCGCGGCCGCCGCTAAATCCGCTCCCCGTTAGTTTGCCACCAACTCCCTCTCCCGAGACAAGCGCGTTCTCCGGAGAAGAGAACTGGTGCCAAACGAACCGGGAACGGATCTCAGAGCTCGGCGAACTGCATGTCCGCCGACTGCTGGAACGAGAGGTCCGGCACGTGGACTTCGCTACCGAAGCGCTCGAGGCCGGGCACCGCCGACATGGCGGCGCGGATCGTCTCGGCGTCCACCGGGCGCAGCGCGCGGCCCGCCGCGATCGACTCGAGATCCGCGCCGACCTGGAACTCGGCGCGCGCGAAGTCCACGGGGGCGATCGCACGGCCGAATGCCTGCAGGCGATGCTTGGCGTTCTCGAAGGTGCCGTCCTTCTCGGTCCACGTGGCGCCCGGGAGCACGACCTCGGCGAGGTTGCAGAGCGCGTTCTCGAGCGTGTCGACGAGCACGATCGGCGTGCCCATGCACGCGTCGCGGAACTCGGGCGTCACCCAGTCGCTCGGGTAGTTGCCGGTGATCACGGCAGCGCCCAGCTGCTTCGCGCGCAGCGCAGCGGTGAACGCGGCGGAATCGTGCACGGCGCCGCCGCCGCGGCGGGCGCTGAGCGCCTCGAGCACGCGGCGGACGCCGCGCGCGTTCGGGGCCTTCTCCGCGTACATCGTGAAGCCGCCCTTGAAGGTGCGGTCCTCGCCGCGGAACGGCACCGGGCCGACCGCGAGCTCCGCCCTCGGGTCGAGCGCAAGCACCCGCGAGGCCAGCGCGAACGCGTCCTCGCAGGTGAGCATCGGGCTGACCATGAGGCCGAGCCGCTGCTGCCGCGCCCACGCGGCCGCGAGCACGCCCTGCACCGCTGCGAGCGCGGTCTTCCACTCGGCGCCGGCGCGCGCGGCGTCGGCCGCAGGCGCGCCCTTCACGCGCGGCAGGCGCAGGCGCGACTCCGAGTGCACGTGCTTCCACGAGTAGCGCACCTCGTCGGTGATCCACCACGTGTTGACGTCCATGTTCGTGCGCGGCTTGATGCGGTGCACCTTGCCGTCGTTGTGCTCGACGAAGATGTTGTCGCCGCTCGCGGTCAGCCCGTCCACCGACGGCGTCTTGGTGAGGAACCACACGCGCTGCTGGAACAGGAACTCCTTGTCGAGGAGCGCGCCCACCGGGCAGATGTCGGTGACGTTGCCCGCCAGCGGGTTGTCGAGCGGCTTGCCGGGGAAGACGTCGATCATCTCGCGGTCGCCGCGGCCGTCGACCATCAGCTCGTCGGTGCCGGTGACCTCGCGCGTGAAGCGCACGCAGCGCGTGCACATGATGCAGCGGTCGCTGTAGAGCAGGATGTTGGGCCCGATGTCCTTCTTCGGGTTCTTGACCTTCTCCTCGAGGAAGCGGCTCTGCCCGCGGCCGTACTCGTGCGAGTAGTCCTGCAGGTAGCACTCGCCCGCCTTGTCGCACACCGGGCAGTCCACCGGGTGGTTGATGAGGAGGAACTCCATGACCGACTTCTGGTTGGCGATGGAGCGCGGGCTGTCGGTGGTGACCACCATGCCCTCGGCGCAGTCGGTCTGGCAGGTGGGCTTCAGCTGGCCCATGGTCTCGAGCTTGCCGGACTTGGGGTTCGGCATGGCCACCTCGGCCAGGCAGATGCGGCAGTTGGCCGGGATCGACAGCGACGGGTGGTAGCAGTAGTGCGGGATCTCCACGTCGTGGCGCAGGGCCACCTGCAGGATCTTCTCGCCCTTCTGGAACTCGTACGCAGTGCCGTTGATCGTGATCTGGGGCATGGGAGCGGCAAAGTGTAGTGGGGGTGCCGCCCCGAGGATGCCGTGAAATCAGCGCGCCGCGCCCGGACCCGCGTCCGTCCTGCAGTCCACGATCGCCTCGCCGTCGGCGAACTCCACGCCATCGACGCGCACGGTGCGGCCGTCGCCGAGGCCGGTGGCGAGCGGCAGCGCCGCGCCCAGCTCCGGCACGAACCACGCGCCCACGCCGGCGCCGAACGGCACCGGCAGCGACCCGACCGACGTGCCCGCCGCGCGCAGCGTCGCAGGGCCGCGCGCCGCGCCCGGCTCGACCGCCCAGCGCGTGCTGACGACGAACCCGTTCCAGTCGGCGGCGAGCACGAGGCCCCCGGGCTCGATCCGCACCTGCACGCCCCTCACGCCATCCGGCCACGGAAGGCTGCGGTCATGCTCGAGCCACTGCGGAAGCCGCGCGCCAAGCCACGCGTTCAGGTCCGCGGCACGAACGCGCACGCTCCACTCCTGCGCGCCGGCGCCGCGCACCTTGGTCACCTCGCCGGCGATTCCCTGCTCGAGCGCACGCGCCGTCTCGAGGGCGCCCGGCGCATCGCGCGCCACCGGCGCCCACCACGCGGGTGCGCGCCGCGCGAGCCACGCCGCACCCGCGGCAAGCGCCACCGCCGCGAGCATCGCAAGGAAGAGCTTTCGCTGCCAGCGCATTCGGCCGCTTGCCCCGCTCACGGCACGAATCGCCGCACCACGAGCGAGTCGTTCTGGCCGCCGAAGCCGAAGTTGTTGGAGACGCACACGTCCACCGGCACCTTGCGTGCCGCGTTCGGCACGTAGTCGAGGTCGAGCTCGGGGTCCGGCACCTTCAGGTTGCGCGTCGGCGGCACCATGCCGTCGCGGATCGCCAGCACGCAGGTGATGAACTCCACGCTGCCGGCCGCGGCGATCAGGTGCCCCATCATGCTCTTGATCGAGCTCATGGGGATGTCCCTCGCGCCCTCGCCGAAGACGCGCTTCACGGCCTTGGTCTCGATGGAGTCGTTCTCCTTCGTGCCGGTGCCGTGCGCGCTGATGTAGTGGACCGGCGGCCGGCCGTCGGCGCCGCGCGAGGCCGGGTCGATGCCCGCCTGGTGCAGCGCGGCCTGCATCGCCACCGCGGCGCCGCGCCCCTCGGGCTGGATGTCGGTGATGCGGTAGGCATCGCAGCTCGAGCCGTAGCCCGTGACCTCCGCGAGCGGCGCCGCGCCGCGTGCCTCGGCGTGCTCGAGCGTCTCGAGGATGACCATGCCGCTGCCCTCGCCCATCACGAAGCCGCCGCGGTCGAGGCTGAACGGCCGGCTTGCCTCGGTGGGGTCGCCCTTGCGCTCGCTGAGCGCGGTGAGGCGGTTGAACCCCGTGACCCCGAGCAGGTGGATCATGGTGTGCGTGCCGCCGGCCATCATCACGTCCGCGTCGCCGCGGCGGATGATGCTGAAGGCCTCGCCGATCGCCTGCGTGCTGGCCGCGCACGCGGTCAGGCAGTTGTATGCGGGACCGCGCATGTTGAACTCGCGCGCGAGGTGCGCGAGCGGCATGTTGGGCTCCTGCTCGATCTCGCGCGCGGGTGCCATCCGCGCGAGCGCGGACCGGGCCCACTTCACGCCGTCGACGGTGCCCGTGGCCGGGTCCCATGCGTCGAGGTTGGCGCCCACGTAGTTGGCGGTGTCGAGCACACCCTCGCCGGCGCCGAGGTAGAGGCCCACGCGCCGCGGGTCGCGCGGCGGGGCCTTCTCGAAGCCGGCCTGCCGCCACGCCTGGCTGGCGGCGCCGAGCGCAAACTGGCTGTTGAGGCCCGCCGTCGCATGGACCTTCGCGTCCTTCACGAAGCCCGTCACGTCGTAGCCGCGCACCTCCGCCGCGAACGTGGTGGGGAAGGTGCGCGCGTCGAAGCGCGTGATGGGCGCCATGCCGCTCTCCGCGGCCAGCAGGCGCCTCCACACGCCCTCGATGTCGTGGCCGAGGGGCGTGATCCAGCCGATGCCGGTCACCACGATGCGGGGAGCGGTCATGCGATCCTCCGGAGGACGGCGGCGGCGTTCTGCCCGCCGAGGCTCGGGGTGAAGACGAGCACCGTGTCCACCTTCGCGGCGCGCGCGGGGCACGCATCGGCGTCGAGGCCCTGCGCGCCCCTCGTGTTGATGCGCGCGGGGAGCCGCTGCTCGGTGATGCAGCGCGAGGCGACCGCTGCGGCGATCGCGCCGTTGCCGGCGCCGGCGTTGCCGATCGCGGGCGCAAGCGTCACGAGCGGCACCTTCGGAGCGCGTGCGCCGAACACCCGCTCGAGCGCCGCGCGCTCGGCGCGGTCGAGCATGGGCACGCCCGTGCCGAACGGGATGACCGCGTCCACCGCGTCGGGGCCGATGCCCGCGTCGGCGAGCGCGGCCTCGATGGCATCGGCGATGCCCTGCCCGTCGGGCTCGGGCTCGACGCCGAGCGTGTCGGGGCAGAAGCTCTGGCTCGCGCCGAAGCCGGCAAGCTCCGCAAGCGGGGTCGCGCCGCGGGCCTTCGCGGTCTCCATCGCCTCGAGCACGAGCAGCCCGCCGCCCTCGCCGGGCACGCAGCCCTTGGCGTCGGGCGCGAACGGTCGCACGACCGTCGCCGGGTCCTCGCCGGGCGCGGTGGAGGCCACGCGCCGCGCGTAGTGCTGTCGCATCATGCCCATGAGGTTGGTCTTGCTCTCGGCGCCGCCCGAGATGCACGCGTCCGCGTCGCCCCGGCCGATCACGCGCATCGACTCGCCGATCGAGAGCAGGCTGCTCGCCTCGGCGCAGGTGATGGTGTTCGAGGGGCCCTGGCAGTCATGGATGATCGTGACGTGGCACGCAAGCATGTTGGGCAGGTACTTGAGCATCCAGAGGGGCGTGAGGTTCTTCATGCCCTCGCCGCCCCAGGCGCCGAAGTCGAACGCCCCGTCCGCGCCGCGCGCGGTGGCGAGCGCGGAGGTCAGCTCGTTCTCCTCGGCGGCAATGAGGCCCGCGCCGATGTGGCAGCCGAAGCGCTCGGGCGGGATGGTGACGCTGCCCGTCTCGTGCGCCTTGGTCTGGAGCCCTGCCTCGTTCATCGCCTCCATGGCGGCCCCGACGGCAAGCTCGATGTCGCGGGCCATCACCTTGGCGGCCTTGCGGTAGGACTTCGGCACGACCGCCTTCACGTCGAAGGCGCCCTCCGGCACCTGCGCCACGAACGAGGTGGGAAACCCGCTGAAATCGAAGGTCCGGCAGGGGGCGATGCCGGACCGGCCCTCGCACAGCGCGGACCAGAGCGCGCCGGTGCCGAGGCCGAATGGCGTGACCGTCCCCGTTCCGGTGATGACGACGCGTCTCGACTGCCGAGGCATGGGCCGCGCAGTCTACGGAAACGAAGCGGGCCGGGTTGGGCCGGCCCGCTTCGAAGGGTTCCGTGACGGAGCCGCGCCTCAGCGGCGGCGGCGTGCAGCGGCAAGGCCCGCCACGCCGAGCAGCGCGACCGCTCCCGGCGCGGGGACGACCGAGGCGAAGATCGACTGGCCTCCGAGCGTGCCGGTGCCCACCGAATACTGCCACGACAGGCCCGAGGCCAGCGCCGGGGCGGTGAAGTGCAGTTCGAACGCTCCGGTCCAGGTCACCGAGCCGCTCGAGGCAACCAGGTCGAACGAGTGCCCGAGCGCCGGCGCAAAGCCGTTGAAGTTCACGAGGTTGAGCATGCCCTCGAGCCGGAAGTTGCCGGTCACGAAGACGGTGTCGTACTGCACGAGGCCGGAGGTGAGCGCCTGCGAGTTGTCGGTGCCGCCGAGCTCGAAGAGCATGTCGGCGGTCGGGCCGACGCGCATGTTGCCACCGACCTCGATGATGCCGGGCGAGTTGCCCCACTCCATGCTGACGCCCTGCTGCGCCAGGCCGAGGTCGAACCCCGCATAGGAATGCCGCGCGCCGTCGACGGCGCGCGCCTGCACGTAGGTCGTGTCGCCCGCGGAGGCGAACGCGATGGCACCTGCCACCTCGGCGAACTGGAAGCCGGAGGCAGTGCCACCCGGACCGACCGTCTCGAGGGCCGCCGAGGCGGGGGCCGCGAGGGCCGAGGCGAGGACCACGGATGCAAAGACAGCGAAGCGGGCGTGGATCCTGGCGGGATCGAACTCCTGTTGACCACCCGAACGGAGGACCGCGGGGGAATCCAACACGGATTGCCGCCATGAACGGGATTTTCCTGCCCGGACTCCTCTGGAGAAACTCAGCCCTTCATCCGACGCGCGATGAGCATGGCCAATTCCAGCGATTGCTCGTAGTTGAGCCGGGGGTCCACCGCCGACCGATACGCCTCGCCCAGTTGCCCGTCCGAAAGCCCACGGGCGCCACCCGTGCATTCGGTGACGTTCTCCCCGGTCAGTTCCACGTGGATCCCGCCAAGCCGCGTGCCGCAGGCCGCATGGATCTCGAACGCCTGCTCCACCTCGGCCAGCACGTGCCCGAACTTTCGGGTCTTGACGGCCACGCCCGTGCCCGGCCCGGACTGCGGCACCACGGTCTCGGTGTTGCCGTGCATCGGGTCGCAGATCCAGAGGACCGGCCGCCCCGTGGCGCGGACGCGCTCGACGACGGGCGGCAGGAGCCGCGCCACGTCGCGCGCGCCGAAGCGCGTGATGAGCGTCACGCGGCCGGGGGTGCCCCACGGATCGATCCGCTCGATGGCATGCACCAGGTCCGAGGCATCGGTCGATGGCCCTACCTTGATGCCGACCGGGTTCTCGATGCCGCGGAAGAACTCGACGTGCCCGCCGCCGGGTGCGGCGGTGCGCACGCCGATCCACGGGAAGTGCGTGCTCAGGTCCCACCACCCGGCGCGGTGCGGCACCTGCCGCGTCTGCGCCTCCTCGTAGTCGAGGACCAGTCCCTCGTGGCTGGTGAAGAAGTCCACGCGGTGCACCTGCGCCACGTTGACCCCGACGAGCGTCTCCATGAACCGCAGGCTGTCGCCGATCTGGTCGACCATGCGCTGGTATTCCGCGGCAAGCGGCGAGTGGCGCACGAACTCGAGGTCCCAGTACTCAGGATGGTGCAGGTCGGCGAACCCGCCGTCGATGAGCGAACGCGTGAAGTTCAGCGTCAGCGCCGCGCGCTCGTGCCCGCGCACCAGCCGGCGCGGATCCGGCGCGCGCGAGGCGGCATCGAAGGCCGGCCCGTTGACCAGGTCGCCGCGGTACGCAGGCAGCGTCACGCCCTCGCGCGTCTCGCCGTCGCTTGAGCGCGGCTTGGCGTACTGCCCGGCGAAGCGTCCGATGCGGGTGACACGCCGCTTGCCGCCCTGCACCAGCACCAGGCTCATCTGCAGGAGGATCTTGAGCCGTGCCGCGATCGACGCCGAGTCGCAGCCGTCGAAGGTCTCCGCGCAGTCGCCGCCCTGCAGGATGAACCGCTGCCCCGCGGCGGCCTCGGCCAGCTGCGCACGAAGCGCGTCGATCTCGAAGCTCGTGACCAGCGGCGGCAGGCGCGAGAGTTCCGTGCGCGCTGCAGCGAGCACCGCGCGGTCCGGCCACTCCGGCTGCTGCAACGTGGGAAACGAGCGCCACGACTGCGGCGACCATCCGTCGGTGGCGAAGGTGCGGGCTGCGTGCTCTGCGGTCATGGGCCGTGGGGTTCCGGGAATGCGGGCGACAGGACTTGAACCTGCACGGGAGTTACCCCACGAGAACCTAAATCTCGTGCGTCTGCCAATTTCGCCACGCCCGCCTGCCGGGAATGCTAGCGGCCCGGAGCGCAAGGCCTCGTCCGGCGCCGAAACGGGAATGCATGGTGGCGCCTCGGGCGCCACGGGCTAGGCTTGGCACACCCGCGCTCAGCGCACCCAGCATCCATGAACCACGCACTCGCCTCACTTGCCGTCGCTGCGCTCGCCCCCGCCTCGCTCGCAGGCTCCGGCGACCTTCGCTCCTTCTCGTTCGGCCCGCTCGGCGACGTGCTGGCCGCCGAGACGATGCACACGCCCGGCGTGTGGGAGGGCGCCATCGTCGGCCCCGGCCCGCGCGCCGGGGGCTGGCTGATGGAGGTGCAGACCAACCACGGAACGGTCCTCGTGGCGCACGGCGGCGATGGCAGCGTCATCCAGCTGCTGCCGACCGAGGTCGGTTTCGTCGCGCACGACTTCGGCACCACGCTGCCCGGCTGCGGCGGCGCCCTGGAGGTGCCGGTGCCGCAAGCCGGCGAAGGCGGTACCGCCGGCGCATGCGACGACGGCGCCTCGCTCGACGTGATGGTCCGCTGGACGAGCGCGGCGTCCGCGGCGGCGGGCGGGGAGACGGCGATGGCGGCGCTCGCCGAGGCCACGGTCGCGGTGTCGAACCACGTGTACGCCGCAAGCGGCGTGGCCCTGCGGATGCGCGGCGTCGGCATGGGCCCGGTGTCCGAGCCCTACGCAGGCGATGCCGGGTCGCCGCTCAGCGAGATCAGGACCATCGGCGATGGCATCCTCGACACGGTCCATGCCGAGCGCGACGCAGCGGGCGCAGACCTCGTAGCGCTGCTCACGGGCGCGCACCCGAGCTACTGCGGCGTGGCGTACCTCCTCGGCGGCAACACGCCGGAGTGGGGCTTCTCCGTCACCGTGTGGAGCTGCGCGCTGGGAGGCCTGACGTTCACGCACGAGGTCGGACACAACCAGGGCTGCTGCCACGCGCCGGGCGACGGCGGCGGATGCACGTCGGGCGGCGTGTTCCCGTACTCCGTCGGCCATCGGTTCACGGCCGACGACGGAGTGCAGTACCGCACGGTGCTGGCCTACTCGCCGGGCACGCGCATCCCCCGGCTCTCGAGCCCCACCGTCCTCTTCCGAGGCACACCCACGGGGCTCCCCGAGAGGGACAACGCGCGGACGCTCAACGAGACCGCCGCGGCGATGGCGAACTACCGGTGCTCGGTGGCGGATCCCCGCGTGCGGGCGCAGGTGGAGTCGTCCCTCCTGGCGGTTCCCGCCCTCGGCGGCTTCACCGCATTCACGGCCACCAACGTTCCGCCCGCGGCTGCGGGCACGACGGTCGACGTGGTGGTGGTGGCGCGCGGCGACCTCGACGCCGCGGACGAGGGGCTGTCGCTGCGCATCGGCAACAGCGACCTCGGCACGGTGATCGGCGGCACCGGCGGCAGCTGCGGCGTGCATGCGCGCCGCACGTCGATGCCCGCATCCTCCTTCAACACGGCGATCGGGAGCGGCGCATCCGTGACGGTGCGGCTCACGTCGACGCCGGCGGTCGCGGACTCGTGCAGCTTCAACGAGGCAAGAGTGACCTTCGTCTACCGCGCCGCGTGCACCGGCGACTTCGACGGCGACGGCACCGTGGGCGGCTCCGACCTCGGCACGCTGCTCGGCCAGTGGGGCGCCTGCTCCGGCTGCGCAGGCGACGTCAACCGCGACGGGGCGGTCAACGGCGCCGACATCAGCCTGCTGCTCGGCTCGTGGGGAACATGCCCCTGAGCCGCGCGCGGGGTGCCTGCACGCTCCTCAGAGCAGCTTCATCCGCCGCATGAAGGCCATCGGGCCCAGCGCGATCACGCCCACCGAGATCCAGAATCCGCAGTAGCCCCAGCTCCACTTGAGCTCCGGCAGCACCTCGAAGTTCATGCCGTACACGCCGCAGGGGAAGGTGAGCGGCAGGAAGATCACGCTGACGACGGTGAGCTTGCCCATCACCTTGTTGGTGCGGTGCGCCACCATCGACATGCAGTTGTTGCGCGAGTCCGACAGGATGTCGCGGTCCACCAGCACGTCCTGCAGCACGCCTGCACCGTCCCCACCATGTTGGCCAGGAACGGCTGCGTGCTCTCGGCGACGAACGCCGACTTGCGGGTGGCGAGGTCGGAGCCGAGCCCGGAGGCCTCCTGGAAGATGGTCTCGTCGACGTCGCCGGTCAGCGCCCGCTGCACCGACTCCACGCGGTCCTCGAAGGCCTCGTGCACCGCGAGGTAGTTGTCGAGCAGGCGGTCCCACAGCTCGAAGAGCATGAAGCTCGGCGTGCTCGCGAAGCGGACGAAGTCGGCGCGGTAGTGCCGGCGCACCTCGCGCATGAAGGACGGCTCACCGCGCCGGATGGTGAGGAGGCAATGCTCGCCGAACACGGCGTCGAGGCGCTCGAGCTCGAAGTGCCTCCCGTTCGGGCGGCATCCGGACATGACCAGGTGGATGCAGTCCTCGAAGCGCTCGAGCTGCGTGGCGGCGTCCCGGGAGAGGGCATCCTCCACGATGGAGAACTCGCAGAGCCCAAGCTGCGCGAGCAGGCCCCTGGCCTCCTCGGCACGCGTGATGTCCACGTCCACCCACACGAACCGCCCAAGCTCCACCTCGCCCTTCACTTCCGACGCAGCCACCACCTTGGCCTGCTTGGTGGCGAAGTCCATCGAGACCGCCAGCGCAAGCGGAGCCTCGGCGGGGGAGTTCGGGGCATCGGGGCGGGGGCGTCCGTCGGCGGCGGGCGAGGACAGCGGCCACGCCCTAGACTCCCGCGCCATGAGCCCCAGCCAGTTCGCCGCGACGAACGTCCTGCCGCTCCTGGGGAGGATCGTCCTGTGCCTGGCATTCCTGCCGCAGGGATGGAACAACCTGATGCGCGACGTCGAGTACACGGCGCGCGATGCGCAACGCCTGCGCGAGCTGGGCGTGCGCGGCATCACCGATCCCGACCCCGCCAAGGCCGACGTGGCGCTGGGAGCCGTGCGCGGCTGGCAGGTGCCGCCGGAGCCCGATGCGGGCTCGCCGCAGGGAACGACGCCCCCGGCGCCGCCCGCCGCGGCCACCGGCGCCGATGACGCGAAGCCCGTGGCCCCCGGCGGGCGCGAGCGCCCGCAGGCCGAGCGCCCGCCCGCGCCGGAGCGGCTGAGCCCGCTCGCCCCGCTCACGCAGCGCGGCCTCTACACGCTGGCGCTGATGGCCGACCGTGCGCGCCTGCCCATGCCCACCGCCATCGCGTGGGCCGTGGCGAGCGTGCAGCTCGTCGGAGGCGCATGCGTGATGCTCGGCCTCTTCAGCCGCGTGTGGGGATTGCTGATGTCCGTCATCCTGAGCGCGCTCTTCGTGATGACGAGCCTCCCGGCCGTGAAGGCGCACGGGCCGTTCGCGCTCGGCGCAGAGCAGCAGAACATGGTGCTCGCGCAGCTCGGCCTGTTCGTGCTGGCGCTCGGCACGTTCCTGGTGGGGCCGGGCGCGCTCAGCCTCGACCGCGCGATCTTCCGACGGTCACGGCGCTCGGCACCGGCCGCCAAGCGCGCATGAGCACCGTGCCCGGAGCCCCCGACGCGACGCCGGGCATTGCCCCGCGCAGCCCGGCGGTGGCACTGGTGGCCTCCGTGGTGGTGCACTCGCTGATCGCCGGATCGCTTCTTGCCATGGGCATCTCGGCCGCGCGCGCCATGCGCCGCGAGGCGCCGCCGGTGCTCGTCGCGGACTGGACCCCGCCGCCGCCGCCGGGCGTTGCGCCCGCGGCGCCGGAACTGCCGGTGCCGGGCGGCGCGCCGCTCCACGCCGGTCCCGCCGCACGGGCCCGCACCGACGGAGCGACCGCCGCGCGCTCGGCCGCGGACCGCCTCGCACGGATGGTCCCGCCGCAGGAGCAGTACTCCGCCGCCGCCTCCCGGCTGGCGGGAGCGCTCGGCTTCGGCGGCGCGCTGCCCGAGTCGTTCCGGGCCTCGAGCTTCGGGATGGACCGCAGGCGCATCGCGTTCGTCGTGGACGCCGGCGGGCGGCTCCTGTCCGCGCTTCCCGCCGCGCGCGCGGTGCTCGCGCAGCGACTGGCCGCGCTGGCGCCCGACCAGCGCTTCACCGTGGCCGTGGTGCGCGGCACGGGCATCGAGTTCGCGCCCGGCACGCCCGCCCTGGCCACCCGCGAGAACGTGTCGACCGCCCTTCGCTGGTTCACCGAGCGAGCCGCGCCCGGCGGCACCGCGGACCTCGGCACGGCGCTCCAGCGCACGTGGGCGGCGTTCGACCCGGATGCCGTGTGCCTGATCGCGCGCGGATCGCCCGCGCCGCGGCGCAGCGCCGCGCGCACCTCCGGTGCGGGCCTCCTCGCGTCGGCCGACCGCCTGAACCCGCAGGGCGCGGCCGGCGAGCGGCCCGCGGCGTTCCTGTGCGTCGAACTCATCGAGCCCTCGGCCGACGGCGCGCTCCGCGCCCTCGGCGAGCGCCACGGCGGGCCCACGGGCTACCTTCTCCTCGACCGCTCGGCGCTCGGCCTCTCGCCCGTGCGCGCATCCGCTTCCGGAACCACCAAGCCATGACCATGCACCATCGCCTCCGATGCATCCTCGCCGCGTCCGCACCGGCGCTCGCCGCGGCGCCCGCCCAGGCCGGGCCGTCGTTCGCCACGGCGTTCTTCATCTCGCTCGACCAGCTTCCCGACGGCGGCACCCGCATCGACTGGATCGGAAGCTCGATGATCTGGGTGCTGATCGCCATGAGCATGGCGAGCGTGGCGCTCATCTGGATCGCGTTCGCGGCCAACCGCCTCGAGGACATGCTGCCGGCGCAGTCCGTGGAATCCATGCGCCGGGCGGTCGGCGAGGGACGCTTCGCGGAGGCGCTCGACGCCTCGCGCACCCAGGGCGGGGACTTCGGGCGGGTGCTGCACGCGGCGCTCGTCGCCGCGCCGGCGGGGCATGACTCGATGCTGCGGGCGGCGGAGTCGATGTCGGACGAGCTGGTCGTGCGCCGGCTGCGGCGCATCGAGGTGCTCAACGTGTTCGGGCAGGTGGCGCCGATGATCGGCCTCTTCGGCACCGTGTACGGCATGATCGTGGCGTTCTTCACCATCGCGCAGGCGGGCGGCACCGCCGACCCGGTGGCGCTCGCCGGAGGCATCGGCACGGCGCTCGTGACCACCTTCTGGGGCCTGCTCATCGCCATCCCCGCGCTCAGCACCTACGCGGTCGTTCGAAACCGGATCGATGCCGCCGGCGCCGAGGGCGCGCGCGAGGTGGAGCAGATCGTGGCGCGCTTCCGTCCCGCGTCCGGCGCGACCCCGGTGGCCGCGCTGCGCGGCGAAGCGGGGGGCGCGGGCGCCTGATGCGCGCAAGCCGCATCCATTCCCGCGGCCCGGGCTCGTTCGAGGCGAACATGACGCCGCTCATCGACATGGCGTTCCTGCTGATCGTGTTCTTCGTGCTCGTGAGCCAGGTGGCGAGCGCGGAGTTCGTGCAGCTGGAGCTCCCGCGGCCCGCCTCCGACGCGGCGCAGCGGCCGGACGACCGGCAGCGCATCGTGCTGAACGTCGTCCCGGCGCGCGACGGCGGTGCGGCGGGGTACCGGCTCGGCAAGCGCGAGTTCGCGCCCGACCGCGAGGGCCTGCGGGACCTGGTGGCGGCGCTCGCGCGCGCCATGAAGGGGCAGCCCGGCGTCGAGGTGAACATCCGTGCCGACCGCACCACGGCGTATTCGTGGGTCCGCCCGGCGATGGACGCGGTGGCCGACGGGCTTGCCGAGAGCGGCATCGACCGGTCGCGCGCACGCGTGCGGCTGGTGGTGCTCGGGGGAAGCATCGATGGCTGAGGCCGCCGCGGACCCGCGCTCGGCGGCCATCGACGCCATGCGCGCGATGGCGTTCGCGTCGCCCGAGGGCCGCGTGGGCCGGCGCCCGCGCCGGGGCGCTGCGGCATCGGCCCGCCGCGCGGGACGGCGCAGCCGCGGGATCGGCGTGGCGCTGCGCACCAACATGACGCCGATGATCGACGTCGTGTTCCAGCTCCTCGTCTTCTTCATCGCCACCACGCGCTACGCGCCCGACGAGCGCGTGATCGCCATGGACCTCGGCCGCCGCGCCGCGGCCGCGACCAACGCCCCCGAGGCGGCGCCCGCCCCGCCGCCGCAGAAGGACCCGTTCGCGCTCGACGACGAATCGCTGCGGCTCGAGGTGGCGCCCGACGGCACCGTGAAGGCGGGCCCGCCGCTGCGCCGCAGCCTGACCACCGCGCAGCTGCGCGAGGTGCTTGCCGCCGAGATCCGTCTTCCCGGCCGGGCCGGCGGCATGTTCGAGCCGGCGTTCCCGGTCGTCGTTGCGCCCGCCGACGGCACGCCGTGGGAGTCGGCGGTGGAGGCGCTCGACGCCGCCACCGCGGCCGGATTCCGAAACGTCGGCTTCGAGCGCAGGCCCGGCACGGCGGAGGCCGGCCGGTGAGCACGGCCGCCGCGCTCACGGCTCTGCTTGCGCTGGCAGCGGCGCCCGCAAGCACGCAGGATCCGGCGGCGCCGGCCGTCCCAGCGCCGGCCGCCGGCATCGACGCGGCGGCCGCGGCCGCGGAGACCGCGCGTGCGGACGCGCGCAAGCCATGGAGCACGACGGTGGCGGCCGACGCCGCGTGGAACCGGCTCCTCCGGCTTCGCGAGCCGCTCCTTGCGTCCGATGATCCGCGCGCCGCCGTGTGGCAGGCCGACGCTGCCGAGGACAACCTCACCACAGGGCTTGCGATCGACGGCTGCGGCGTGGCATCGGTGGCAGGACTCCCGACGCCGGCGCAGCGCGAGCGTGCCGTGGCGCTCCTCCGCGAGGCGCTCGCGCTCACGCGGACCGCCGAGCGAAGCGCGCGCGCCGCGCTGGCCGCCGGGACCGCCACCCCTGCCATGGCCGCCCGTCTTGACTCCGTGGAACTCTCGCAGCGCATCCCGCTCCTGCGCGCGTGCGCCGCCGTCTTCGCGGCCTGGGCCGGCGCGCTCCCCGATGCCGATGCCGCGGCGATCGTCGAGAGCGCCTCGATGCGGCTCGGTGCCATGCGCGGGTCGCTCGCCGGGAACGCCCGATCCCTTGCCGACGCCTGCTGCGGGCTGGGGTTTGCGCGCATCGGCCGACGCGCCGAGGCGGAGGCGGCGCTCATGCCGCTTGCCTCCGACCCGAGGGCCGAGACCGGGCTGCGGGTGCTTGCCATCGCCGGGCTTGCCGAGAGCGCCACGCCGAGCGCGGCAGGCAGGCGGCGCGCGCTCGACGGCCTGCGCTCGCGGCTCGGGCCCGCACTCGACGACGACGCTCGCCTGACGCTCGGCGACCTCGACTGCCGCCTCGCGCGGTCAGCCGCCACCGATGCCACCTCGGCGGGCGCCGCCATGGCACCCGCGTGGCGCGGCTGGATCGATGCCGTGACCGCCGCCGCGCCCGCGCGGCGAGGAGCGGTGCGCGCCGAGGCGCTCGCGCGCATCGCGCGCAATGCCGACGGCGCCGACGACCCCGTCACGCGGGTGGCCCGCGCCCTCGCGGATGCCGCCGCGCCCTCGACGCGCGCCCCGGGCACGGCCGCCCTGCGCTCGGCCATCGCCGACCCCGCGCTCGATGCGGGGGTGCGTTCGCTCGCGATGCTCGAACTCGGCCGCGCGGAACTCCTCCTCGGCAACCCGGCCGACGGCGCGCTGGCGCTCCTGGCGTTTGCCGAGGCCAACCCCGCCGAGCCGGCCTCGCGCCACGCGATCGACGCGGCCGTGGCGGCAGCGCGCGGCACGGGCGATGCCGCGCTCCTCGCCCGCGTGCTGGCCACCGCCGTCGCGCGCTTCCCCGACCACCCCGACCACGCCGCATGGCGCGTGGAGCAGTCGGCGGTGTCGCTCGCGCCCGATGCGCCGGCGCCCATGCGCGATTCGCCGGCGCGGCGGGCGGCGCTGGCGCTCGACGGCCTCGACCGAGCCGACCGAAACGGCGTGGCCGATGCCGCCATCCGCGCGGACCTTGCCATCGCCGCGGCCGAGGCGCTCAACGACGAACTGCGAGGCGACCAGGCCATCGAGGCGCTCGACCGGGTCCCCGCGTCCGCCGAGGTGCCCGACGCGCTGCGGCTGCGGATGCTCGAGGAGCGGATCCGCGCGCTGGCGATCGCAACGCGCACCATCGAGGGCGATGCGCGCGTGGCGGCCGTGGCGTCCGCCGACCCCGCCGCGGCGGCAGACGCCGCCGCGCGCGTCCTGCGCCGCATGTCGGCGGCGGACCTCGGCACCGCGGCCGCCTCGCAGCCGGACGCGCAGCTGGTGGCCCGCATCGGCAGGCTGTCCGATGCCACGCTCCGGCTCGCCCCGCCGACACCCGACCGCGACGAGGTCCTGGCCCGCGCGCTGGTGCTCGCCGGCATGCACGACGCGGCGCTCGGCTGCGCACGGCGCGCCGTGGCCGCGCGCGGCGACCGCGCGGACCTCCTGCTCTCGCTCGCGGAGGCCCTCTGGGGGATCGGCGGCGAGCCCGCGCTCGCGGAGGCGTTCGGCCTCTACGACCGGGTGGCGCGGACCGTGCCCGAGGGCTCGCCGGCGTGGTGGCTCTGCCAGGTGCGTCGCATCCAGGTGCTCGACCGCGTCGGCCGGTCCGCGGATGCCATCGCCCCGCGCGTGGAGCGCCTGAAGGCGCTCGACCCCGCGCTCGGGGGACCGGCGTTCTCCGCCACGCTCCTCGAGATCGCCGCGCGCCGCGGCTGAGCGATCAGTCCTCGAGCGTTCGGAGCTCGTCGCGCAGGATGGCGGCAAGCTCGAAGTTCTCCGCGGCCACGGCCCTCCGCAGGCGCTCCTCCAGCTCCGCGCGCTGGCTCGTCGGGAGCCGCGGCACCAGCACCGCGCGCATGCCGCTCAGGAGCGTGGCCTCGTTGGACTTCTCGAACCCGTCCGCGGGGCCGTGCTCGTCGAAGTGCGCGCGCAGCGCAGCGAGCGCCGCGTCGATGGCGGCGAGCGCCGTGCGGTCGTCGCCGGCCGCCAGCGCGATGGCCGCCTGCGCACGTGCGCGCATCATCAGCACGAACGGCCGGTACTGCTCCAGCATGGTGCGGTCCTGGCGGCCGTGCCCGTGCCGGGCGCACAGGTCGAACATCCGGAGGTTGCGCTCGGTGTCGCATACCACCAGCTCGAACTCCTCGAGCGCGAAGAGCGCCGCGTAGCGGTGGTAGACCTGCACGCCCTCGGCGCGCAGTGCCTCGCACTCCTTGGCCGTCAGGCGGAAGTCCTCGTCGTCGTTGCCCGCGGCTCGGTGCGCCTCCAGCCGTGCGCCGTGCCATGCGAGCAGCGACTCCGCGCCATGGGGCCGGCGCCCGTCGGGCCGCCCCTCCAGTTCCATCTGGAGGATCCCCAGTTCCATCCGCACCTGGACCGCCCGACCGCCCTGGCGCGTGCGGACGAGCCGCACCGTGGGATGCCGCCTCCCGAACTTCCAAGCCTCCAGCACCGGGCCGAGGTCGTGCTCGGGCCCGGCCACGGACTCGTCCGAGCCGTCCGCGCAATCACCTGCGCCCTCCGGGGGCCGGGATTCCCGGCCATCGCCGTGGCCGCCTTCCGGGGAAGGCTCCTGCTTGCGGGATTGGTCGTCGGGCGGCTTCACGGGATCTGAACGAAAGGTGCGATCTCCCGGGCACGGATCAAAGTCGGGCCTTGCGATTGTCGATCGGAACCGTACGATGATCGGCCCGGACCGAGCGTGTGGCTCGACCCAGGTTCGCTGAGTGAGGGCGTATGGCGCGACCCGGCGTACAGAGCGAGCTCCAGCTTTACCTCCGCGAAATCAAGGAGGAACGGCTCCTGACTCCCGACGAGGAGAAGGAGCTCGGCTGGCGCATCATCAACGACGAGTGCCCGGAATCCAAGGAGCGGATGATCAAGGCCAACCTGCGCCTGGTGATCTCCATCTCCAAGAACTACGCCCACCGGGGCCTGCCGCTCTCCGACCTCATCGAGGAAGGCAACATCGGCCTCATCAAGGCGGTCGAGGGCTTCGACCCGGCGCAGGGCGCGCGCTTCAGCACCTACGCGAGCTGGTGGATCAAGCAGGCCATCAAGCGCACGCTGATCAACGCTGTCCAGCCCATCCACATCCCCGCCTACATGGTGGAGCTGATCGCGCGCTGGAAGCAGACCAGCCGCAAGCTCGAGGAGCGCCTCGGCCGCCAGGCCACCATCCACGAGCTGGCCACCGAGATGGGCCTGCCCGTCAAGAAGCTGCTCATCGTGCGCCGCGCGGTGAAGGCGTACCACGCGCCCAGCCAGGCACCGGTGAAGGAGGACGGCGAGGGCGCCGACCTCGGCGACCTCTTCGAGGACACGCGCACCAAGGCTCCCGACCATGACGTGGAGCGCCGCGAGGACTTCTCCACCATCCTGAAGCTGCTCGACTCCATCGACGAGCGCGATGCGCGCGTCCTGCGGCTGCGGTTCGGGCTCGAGGGGAAGGAGCCGCTCACGCTCAAGCAGATCGGCATCGAGGTCGGCCTCACGCGCGAGCGCGTCCGGCAGATCGAGGTGGAGGCGCTCAAGAAGCTGCAGACGCAGCTGCTCGACGCCAAGCCCAGCCGTTTCTTCCGCGAGAACCAGTCGGAAGCTCCGGTCGAACGCCGTCGCCCCGGGCGCAGGCGCAAGCGGGCGCCGGGCAACGAGGCCTGACAGTCACCCGACAGTCGCCCGTCACCTGCAGCCGGTCACTGGCCGCTTGTCACTGGCCGCTTGTCACTGGCCGCTTGCCACTGGCCGCTTGTCACTGGCCGCTTGCCACTGGCCACTGGCCGCTTGCCACTGGCCGCTTGCCACTGGCCGCTTGCCACTTGTCACTTGGCGCGAACGGGGTTGTAGAACGGCATCTTGACGATGCGCGCGGCGGTCCTCGCCTTGCCGAGGTCGATCTCGAACTCGGTGCCCTCGGCTGAGAGCTCGGAAGGCACGTAGCCCATGGCGATGACCTTGTCGAGCGTGGGGCTCAGGCATCCGCTCGTCACGTGACCGACGTGCTCGCCGCCGCGGTGGATGCCCATGCCCTGCCGCGCGGCACGGCGGCCCTCGACCTCGAAGCCCACGAGGCGGTGCTTCGGCCCGGCCTTGGCGACGGCCTCGAGCGCGTCCTGCCCGATGAAGCGGCCCTCGCGCTCGTCGGCGGCACCCTTGTCGAGCTTCACCGCGAAGCCCAGCCCCGCGCTCAGCGGATCGATCTCCTCGGTGATCTCGTGTCCGTAGAGGGGCATCGACGCCTCGGTGCGCAGCGAGTCGCGCGAGCCCAGGCCGCAGGCGCGCACCGCACCGGCCACGCCGTCCTTCTCGCGCAGCAGCATCGGCAGCACGAACTTGGCGACCGTGGAGCCCATCACCAGCTCCACGCCGTCCTCGCCGGTGTAGCCGGTCCGGCTGACCGTGAGCTTTGCCACCATGAGGCTCTTCTCCGCGAACCGGTAGCGCTTGAGGGTGGGGATCTCGCGGCTGAACGTGCCCACGAGCTCCATGACCTTCGGCCCCTGGATGGCGGCCATCGCGGTGGATGCCGTGATGTCCTCCATCGAGAAGGTCAGGTTCTCGCGCTCCTTGATGGCGCGGAACCATTCCATGATCTTCAGTCGGTTGGAGGCGTTGACCACCATCATGTAGTCGTCCTCGTCGTAGCAGTAGACGAGCACGTCGTCGCGCACCCCGCCCCGCTCGTTGCACACCAGCGAGTACCGCACCTGGCCGCGCTCCATGCCCAGGATCAGGCGGGTGCACACCCGGTCGAGGAACTTCCGGGCATGGCGGCCGGTGATCCGCAGCCGTCCCATGTGGCTCACGTCGAAGAACGCCGCACCCGTCCGGCACGCATGGTGCTCGTCGATGATCGACCCGTACGACATGGGCATCTCCCAGCCCGCGAAGTCGACGAAGCGGGCCCCGCGCTCTGCGCTCCAGGGATGGAAGGGAGTCCGTGCGAGGGTGGCAGTGGTCATGGTCCGCCAAGGGTAGCCGAAGGTTCCGGGACCCGGCTATCCTCGGGCTTCGCGCATGAAAGGCACCCGAGCACGAATCCCACGCCGGAACGCCCGGCACGGGAACCGCGCGGGCCGCCGCCTGCGCGCGCTGGCGGCGGTGCTGCTGGCCCTGGCGACGCTGCTCGCGCCGGCGCGCGCCTTCGCGCTGGACCTCGAGGACGAGTCGCTGGCGGACCGCCCGGTTTCGTCGGTGAAGGTCTCCATCCGCGGCAAGCGCATCGCCACGGAGCAGGAGATCCGCAACAACCTCCGCATCGCCGCGGGCCAGCCGTTCGACGCCAAGGTGGTCAAGGCCGACGTGAGCACGCTGTACCGCCTGGGGCGCTTCGGGCAGGTCTCCGCGGACGCCACCATCCTGCCCGACGGCTCCGTCGAGGTGTCCTACACCGTCGAGGAGCAGCAGATCGTCGACAGCATCGACTTCGCGGGCAACTACGTTGTCACCGACCAGGAGCTGAGGAAGGCCGTGCCGCTGGCGGCGGGCGCCCCGCGCGACGACTTCCTGCTCGAGCAGTCGATCTTCCGCATCAAGGAGCTCTACAAGGGGCGCGGCAACTACCTCGTGGAGGTGAAGGTCGACGAGAGCAGGCTCGACCAGGGACTGCTCCTCTTCCAGATCATCGAGGGACCGCGGGTGCGCATCCGCGAGATCCAGTTCGTGGGCAACGAGGCGTTCCCCGCCGAGCAGCTCGAGGCGCAGCTCAAGACCAAGCCGTGGGTGTTCCTGTTCCGCAAGGGCGATCTCGACGAGGACCTGCTGATCGAGGACGTGGCCACGGTCGACCGCTACTACAAGGACCGCGGCTACGTGGACGTGCGCGTCGACAAGCGCATCGAGATGGGTGCGGACCAGCGCGAGGCGAAGATCGTCTTCACGGTGACGGAGGGCCGCCAGTACCGCCTGCGGGACATCGTCATCAAGGGCGATGCGGCGGGCCCGCCGCGGGTGATGACCCGCGAGCAGATCGCCAACCTCGCCATCATCCAGCGCGGCGACCCGCTGCAGCGCAACCTGATCGAGAAGACGAAGAAGGCGATCGAGCAGGCGTACCAGGTGATGGGCTACGTGGACGTCCGCGTGGGCGACAACTGGGTGCGCGTGGGCGAGGAGCCCGAGGTCGACCTGCTTGTCTCGATCCGGGAGGGCAGCCCCTTCTCCACCGGCCTCGTCGACATCCAGGGCAACCAGGTGACCCGCGACAAGGTCATCCGGCGCCTCGTGCGCTTCCAGCCGGGCCGCCCGATGGACGGGCGCGAGATCAAGAACACCGAGGAGCGCCTGGAGCGCTCGCAGCTCTTCCGCGAGCCGCGCGTCACGCCGCAGGCCCCCGACGCCGAGGACCCCGGCACCCGCGACGTGCTGGTGGAGGTGAAGGAGAAGCAGACGGGCTCCGTCAACTTCGGCATCGGCGCGGGCACGGACAGCGGCTTCTTCGGCGAGGTGTCGCTCAAGCAGCAGAACTTCGACCTCGCCGACTGGCCGCGCAGCCTCGACGAGTTCCTCGGGGGCCGCGCCTTCCGCGGCGCCGGGCAGAACTTCAACGTCGCCATCGCGCCCGGCATCGACGTCAGCAACTACAACGTCTCCATCGGGGACCCGCACCTCCTCGACAGCGACTGGGGCGGCAACGCGTCGCTCAACTACCGAAACCGCATCTACGACCAGTGGACCGAGGAGCGGCTCAGCCTGGTGTTCGGGCTCTCCACGCGCATCGGCGACTTCTGGACCTTCACCGTCAACCCGCGCGTCGAGAACATCACGCTCACCGACTTCGACCCGAGCACCCCGGTCGAGGTGTGGGAGCAGCGAGGGCCCTCCTACAACAGCGCCGTGCTGGCGCAGATCACCCGCACGGAGGTCGACAACCCGGCGCGCCCGGGCCGCGGGTCGCAGGTCGAGCTGCAGGCCGGTTACCACGGCGTGTTCGGCGGCGACTACGACTACCCGCAGGTGGGGCTCAGCCTGACGCAGTTCTTCACCACCTACGAGGACTTCCTCGGGCGCCGGCAGGTGCTGCGCCTGCGCGCGCAGGCCAACTACATCTTCTCCGGCGATGCGCCGGTGTTCGAGCGCTGGTACATGGGCGGCCGCACGATGCGCGGCTTCGCGTTCCGGACGGTCAGCCCCAAGTCGAACGAGGTGATCGGCACCAACCCGCCGTCCACCTTCACGACCTCCGGCACGTTCACGCCCGTCGGCGGCAACTTCCTGTTCTTCACGGGCGCCCAGTACGAGGTGCCGGTGATCGGCGAGTTCCTCTCGATGGTCACCTTCGTCGACAGCGGCACCGTCAACAACGACGACTGGCTGAACCAGTACCGCGTGGGCGTGGGCGCCGGGCTGCGCATCTACATCCCGCAGTTCGGCCAGGCCCCAATCGCCCTCGACTTCGCGTACCCGTTGGTGAAGCAGCAGTACGACGAGGAGCAGATCTTCAGCTTCACGCTCGACCTGCCCTTCTGACGCACGCGGCCCGTCCGGCAAGCCGCCCGCCCGTACACTTCCGGGATGAGCACCAACCGGAACCTCGCGGCCGTCCTGGTCGCCGCAGCGGCGGGCGCGGCCGTTGCCACCACCTCCTACCAGGCCGGGGCCACCGCCCGCATGGCCCCCGCGCCCTCGCGCGTCGCCACCGTGGACCTCGTGAAGGTGGTCGAGCGCCTCACCGAGCGCAGCGACTGGGAGGTGCAGATCACCGCGCTCGGCAAGAGGATCCAGGAGGAGTTCACCGCCAGGCGCAAGTCGCTCGAGGACATGGCCCGGCAGATGGAGACGGCCGCCGAGGCGCAGCGCGCCGGCATCCGCGACAGGCTCGCGTTCGAGCAGCTCCAGTTCGAGCAGTGGGAGCGGATCAAGAAGGTCGAGGTGGACCGCGAGCGCGCGCTGATGTGGCAGAGCATGTACCGCAACATCCGCAACGAGAGCCAGAAGCTGGCCGATGCGGAGGGCTGGGACATCGTGCTCGTCCACGACGGCGTCAGCGACATCCAGCTCCAGCGCGACTCGAAGACGCCGCTCGAGCAGCAGGCGCAGGAGCAGATCGTCCGCCGCCGCGTGCTCTACGCCGCGAGGTCCACCGACGTGACCGACCAGCTGGTGGTGCGGATGAACAACGCCCGCACCGCCGCCGCCAAGAGCGGCGACGCCGGCGCCCCCGCGGCACCGCCCGCCCCGAAGTGAACCCGCACCGAGACACGGAACACCACATGCGAAAGACCACGATCGCCATCGGACTCGGATGCGCCGCGCTCGCGGCCGCCGCCATGCTCCCCGACCGCCCCGCCAAGGTCGCCAGCGTCGACATCGAGCGGATCTTCGTGCAGCTCGACGAGCAGCGCGCCGTCGAGGCCGACATCAAGAAGCTCAGCGAGTCGATGGTGGCAACCAAGGACAGGCTGAGCCGCGAGCTGCAGGACCTGAACGCGGAGCTCGAGAGCTACAAGGCCGGCACCCCGCCCTACAACGAGGCGCTGAAGAAGGTCGAGGCCGCCATCGGCGCCATGAGCGCGCAGGACCAGTTCGGGCAGCTCAAGGTGGAGGCCGAGCGCGCCACCGCCATGCGCACGCTGTACGGCCACGTGAAGGAGGCCGCGGCCGCGGTCGCCAAGGGCGCGGGCATCGACTACGTGCTCGTGAACGACTCGATCCCGCCGATCGAGCCCGCCGGCTTCGTGGCCACCAAGCAGCAGATGGCCATGCGCCGGGTGCTCTTCGCGGACCAGTCGATGGACATCACGGACGCGGTGGTGGCCAAGGCCAACGCGGACTTCAAGGCGCGCGGCGGCATCGCGCCGCCCCCGGCCGCCCCCGTGCCGGCACCGAAGCCGTGAGCCAGGCCCTGACATCGGGCTCCGTGGCCGAGCTCGTCGGCGGCACCCTCGTGGGCCCCGCGGGCATCCCCGTGCACGGCGTGGCGGCCGTCGCCGACGCGCAGCCCGACCAGCTCACCTTCATCGGCGACCTCGTCAACGCCAACCGCTGGGCGGCCTCGCGCGCAGGCACCGCGGTCGTGACGCGCGGCATCGCGGTGCCCGGCCACGACCCCGCCACGCGCGCGCTCATCGAGGTGGACAACGCCGACCTCGCGATGATCCCGGTGCTCGAGCGGTTCTTCGCGGGCGACGTGCTCCCCGATGCCGGCATCGCGCACGGCGCGCACGTCGACCCGTCGGCGTCGGTGCACCCCTCCGCCCGGATCGCGCCCGGCGCCGTGGTCTGCGCGCGCGCCGTGGTGGGCGCGGATGCATCGCTCCACCCGAACGCGGTCCTCTACCCCGACGCGCAGGTCGGCGACGGGAGCATCGTCCATGCCGGCGCGGTGGTCCGGGAGCGCTGCATCGTCGGCCGCCGCTGCATCGTCGGCGCGGGCGCGGTGATCGGCGGCGACGGCTTCGGCTACCGCGCGAGCGCCGACGGCCGCTCCGTGCTGCGCATCCCCCACCTCGGCAACGCGGTGCTCGAGGACGACGTGGAGATCGGGTCGGGCACCATGGTCGACCGCGGCAAGTTCGGCGCCACGCGCATCGGCGCGGGCACCAAGATCGACAACCTCTGCCAGATCGGCCACAACGTCCAGGTCGGGCGCATGTGCATGATCAGCGGGCACACCGGCATCGCCGGCAGCACGGTGGTGGGCGACGGCGTGCAGATGGGCGGCGGCGTGGGAATCGCGCCCCACGTGCGCATCGGCTCCGGGGCCCGCATCGCCGCGCGCGCGGCCGTCATGAGCGAGATCCCCGCCGGCGAGACCTGGGGCGGATACCCGGCGCAGGAGATCCGGCATGCGTTGCGGGAGGAAGCCGCGCTCCGTAAACTTGCTGACTCGGCAAAACCCCTGCTGCGGCTCCTGAAGGAACCGCAGGCACGGGACTGAAGGGCCGCGCCGCACCGCGGCCGGCCACCCGAGCCAGCCCCGTGACCGCCTCCGCCGTCCGACAGCCCCAGCCAGTGGACCGCGCCGCCCCCGGCGCGCAGGTGCGCCAGCGGACCGTGGCGTCCACCGCGTCCGTCGGCGGCAAGGGCCTCATGCTCGGGCGCGACGCGACCGTCACGTTCCTGCCCGCGCCGCCCGACCACGGCATCGTGTTCGAGCGCACCGACCTCGACCGGCCGGTGGTCATCCCGGCGCTCGTCACCAACGTCATCCCGAACGCAAGGCGCACCACGCTGAAGTCCGGCGACGCCACCATCGAGACCGTCGAGCACTGCATGAGCGCGCTGCGCGGCCTCGGGATCGACAACGCGCTCCTGCGGATCAGCGGCCCCGAGCTCCCGTGCGGCGACGGCAGCGCCATGCCGTTCGTGGAGGCGATCCGCGCCGCCGGCATCGCCGAGCAGGACGCGCCGCGGCGCATGTACCGCCTCAACG
Organism: Planctomycetota bacterium; assembly: GCA_016873255.1. Taxonomy (GTDB): domain Bacteria; phylum Planctomycetota; class Phycisphaerae; order Phycisphaerales; family SM1A02; genus UBA966. Next base: position 16,650 of record VGXR01000008.1, on the reverse strand, counting down.
AGACGGTCACGGTCGAGGAGGGCGATGCGTCGATCACCGCGGTGCCCGCCGACAGCCCGGGCGGCATGCGGCTGATGTACGACCTCGACTACGGCGCCAACTCGTCGCGCATCCCGCACCAGGCGTGGAGCTTCGACCCGGCGCGCGACGACTACGCGGCGGACATCGCCCCGGCCCGCACCTACTCGCTCAAGGAGGAGGCGGAGGCGCTGTGGCAGGCAGGCCTGTGCCGGCACCTCACCCCGCGCGACGTCCTCGTGATCGGCGACGAGGGGCCCATCCAGAACGAGTTCCGGTTCCGCGACGAGCCCGTCCGCCACAAGATGCTCGATGCCATCGGCGACCTCGCGCTGGTGGGCACCATCGTCGAGTGCCAGGTCATCGCCAACCGCTCCGGGCACGGCCTCAACCGCCAGCTGGGCATGAAGCTGCTGAGGCTGGTGCAGCGCGACCGCCAGGCGCGCAAGCTGGTGGAGGGCCGTGCCATGGACGCGCGCGCCATCAGCCGCCTGATGCCGCACCGCTACCCGATGCTGCTGGTCGACCGCGTGCTCGAGCTCGAGCCCGGCCGCCGCGCCATCGGCGTCAAGAACGTGAGCATCAACGAGCCGTTCTTCCCGGGGCACTACCCCGGCACCCCCATCATGCCCGGCGTGCTCATCGTCGAGGCCCTGGCGCAGATGGGCGGCCTGCTCCTCAGCCAGACGCTCGAGCACACCGGCAAGGTGGCCGTGCTGCTCTCGCTCGACAAGGTGAAGCTCCGCAAGGCCGTCACCCCGGGCGACCAGCTGGTGCTCGAGGTGGAGACCATGCGCGCCACCAGCCGCAGCGCGGCCGTCAAGGCGCGCGCCGTGGTGGGCGAGAAGGTCGCGGCCGAGGCGGAGATCCGCTTCATGATGGTGGATCAGGACTTCGAGTAGGTCCTGGACTTCGAGTGGGACGAGACACGCAAGGAAAGAGATGCCGATCCACAGCACCGCAATCGTCGACCCGGCAGCGCGCATCGCGCCGAGCGTGAGCATCGGCCCGTGGTGCGTGGTGGGCCCCGAGGTCACCATCGGCGAGGGCTGCACCCTCGACAGCCACGTGGTGATCGAGTCCCACACCCGCATCGGCCGCGACAACCGACTCTTCCCGTTCTCCTACGTCGGCGGCACGCCGCAGGACAAGAAGTTCGGTGGCGAGCGCACCTGGTGCGAGATCGGCGACCGCAACCACGTGCGCGAGCACGTCACCATCCACCGCGGCACGCAGAACGGCGGCGGCTGGACCCGCATCGGCAGCGACAACCTGATCATGGGCACCGTGCACATCGCGCACGACTGCGTGGTGGGCAACGGGTGCATCCTCGCCAACAACGCCATGCTCGCGGGCCACGCGGTCGTGCAGGACCATGCCAACCTCGGCGGCGGTGCGGGCATCCACCACTTCGTGGTGATCGGCACCTGCGCCTTCGTCGGCGCGATGGCGCGCGTGAGCATGGACGTGCCGCCCTTCATGATCGTCGAGGGCAACCCCGCCGAGGTGCGCGGCCACAACCACATCGCCATGGCGCGGCGCGGCTTCAACGAGACCGACATCGAGGCCATGAAGGAGGCGTACAAGCGCCTGTTCCGGGACCGGGGCGGCAGCCTCGCGGAGAAGATCAGCGGGCTGGTGGCGAAGTACCCCGGGGTCCGGTCGGTCGACATCCTCGTCAACGCCGTCAACGCGCAGGCGCGCGGCGTCCACGGGCGCTCGCTGGAGACCCAGCGCCCGGATGACCGCCACCGCCGGCAATGAGCCGCAACGCACGCCGTCCGGGGGCATCGCGGGAGACCATCCCGGCCGAGGCTATGCTGCGTGCGATGAGCGGAGCTCCCCGGCACGAGAAGGTCGACGAGATCATGGAGCGTGCCGAGGCCGCCCTGCGCAGGTCGCAGTGGTTCGAGGCCGAGCGCCTCGCGCAGCGAGCGGTCGAGCTCGCCCGCGCGCAGGAGGACTTCAACCTCCTCGCCCGCATCACCCTTCCCCTCCAGGAGTCTCGCCGCCAGCGCATCCAGGAGGCGACCGGCAGCCGCAAGGTCACGATCCTCCACACCGGGATCACCGAGGACATGCCGCTCAAGCCCGGGTGCTACCTCGTGCAGCCGCCGTCGGTCGGCGCCGACGCGCGCCGCCTGCGACTCGCCGCGCTGCGCCGCGAGGTCGCCGTCGCGATCCTCTGCCGCGAGCCGAAGTCGAGGATGGGCCTCTGCCCGATCGTCGCCATCGGCCAGGTGACGATCCGAGCGCGGATCGAGCCGCCGAAGGACTGGGAGAAGCCCGACCACAAGTGGTTCGTCGGGGCGATGGAGGCCCTCGGCGACGCCGCCGTCGAGATGCTCGACACCGGCATGGAGCTCGACCGGCAGGTGGACTTCCTGCTCGCGGCGCTCGACGCGGTGCCGGACCACGAGAAGCTCCACCAGGCGCTCGCCGAAGTCTGCCGCGAGGCCGCAAAGGGCTTCGTCCGCACCACGACGACCGACGACCTCGACGCGGAGCTCGCCGCAGCCGAGGAGGAGCCCGATCTCGAGGACCTCGAGGGCGGCAAGCCGCGCGCCCGCAGGGACGCCGCCTCGGAGGACTGACGGCCGCCGCCGTCAGTCCCAGCAGAGCCCCTCGAACAGCGAATTCAGGTTCCGGCAGCCGCCTTCCTCGACGATCACCAGGTCCTCGACGCGGACGCCCCCGTGCGCGCGGCAGTAGAGGCCCGGCTCCACGGTGAGCGCGTCGCCCGTCACCAGCGCCGGCCCCTTGAAGTCAAGGAGCGGCGGCTCATGCACGTCGAGCCCGATCCCATGTCCCGTGCCATGGGTCATCCCGCACCACGTGTCCGGGGCGTCCGACGCAGGCAACCCGCTCGCGTACCCGCGAGCATGGATCACCCCGAGCGTGGCGCGGTGCACGTCCTCGCCCGTCGCGCCGGTGCGCACCGCGGAAATGGCCGCGCGCTTCGCCTCCACCACTGCCTCGTGCATCCTCCGCACCTCGGGGCTCGCCTGTCCGTTCACCACGGTACGCGTGCAGTCGCCGTTGTAGAGCGTGCGCTGGCAGCGCGGGAAGATGTCGACGATCACCGGCTGGCCCGTGCGCAGGTCGCCGTGCCCGTGGTCATGGCAGTCGGCGCCCTGCGGGCCGCACGCGACGATCGGCGGCGGATTCTGGAACCCCGCGCGGAGGAGGTGGACGTCGATCATGAACCGCAGGCGCTCGGAGGTCAGCGGCTCGCCGTCGTGCATGAGCACGCCGCGCCGGTCCGGTGCGGCGCGCGCCACCGTCTCGCAGGCCATGCGCATCGCGCCCTCGGTGGCCGCCTGCGCCTCGCGCAGCAACTCCACCTCCTGCGGGTCCTTCGCCCGGCGCCCGAGCACCCCGAGCTGCGGGTCGTACTTCACCGCGATCCCGGCGGCGCGCAGGTGCTCCGCGTAGATCAAGGGCAGCGTCCGGTCGGCCTCGACGGACGTCACGCGCTGGCGGCGAAGGCACTCGGCCACGGCCTGCGCGGTGGCCGTCTCGCGGTCGCCCGAGAGCCCGCCATGCGGCTCGAAGTCGCGCGGGCAGGACACCGCGTCCGCGTGCGCGTGCTGCCGTGCCCGCGCCATCTCGATGTCGCGGCAGATGAAGACGCGGTGGGGCTTCTGCCCGTCGCGCAGGAAGTCGATGCACGCCGCCGGGTCGCCGACGTTGAACCGGACGGCGTGGAACAGGCTCTTGTTGGTGGCGGGAATACCCGCGATCAGTCGTGCGGACGGCATGGGCGCGGAGGATAGGCCCGCCCGGCAGGCGCCCGCCGGGGAACTGTCCCCGGGCCGCCGCTGGCTCAGCGCGTCAGCGCCCGGTACTGGAGCTTCCGGGGCGGCGCGTCGGACGGGATGCCCAGCCTGCGACGGCGGTCGTCCTCGTACGCGGAGTAGTTGCCGTTGAAGAAGAACACCTTGCTGTCGCCCTCGAACGCCAGGATGTGCGTGGCCACGCGGTCGAGGAACCAGCGGTCGTGGCTGATCACCACCGAGCAGCCGGCGAAGTTCTCCATGCCCTCCTCGAGCGCGCGCATGGTGTTCACGTCGAGGTCGTTGGTGGGCTCGTCGAGCAGGATGACGTTGGCGCCCTCCTTGAGCATGCGCGCGAGGTGCACGCGGTTGCGCTCGCCGCCGGAGAGGTTGCCGACGATCTTCGACTGGTCGGTCCCGGTGAACCCGAAGCGCGCCACGTAGGCGCGGCTGTTCACCTCCACGCCGCCGAGCATGATCTTCTCGTCGCCGCCCGAGATCGCCTCCCAGAGGTTCTTGTCGTTCGGCAGCGTCTCGCGGCTCTGCTCCACGTAGGCCAGCTTGACGCTGTCGCCGACGCGGAGCTCGCCCGAGTCCGGCCGGTCCGAGCCGGTGATCATGCGGAACAGCGTGGTCTTTCCGGCGCCGTTGGGGCCGATGATGCCGACGATGGCGCCGGCGGGGATCGAGAAGCTGACATCGTCGAGGAGGAGCTTGTCGCCGAACGCCTTGGAGAGGCCCTTGGCCTCGACCACCAGCGTCCCGAGGCGCGGGCCCGGCGGGATGAAGATCTCCACCTCGGCGGCCTTCTCCTTCTGGTTCTGGCTGACGAGCTGCTCGTAGCGCTCGACGCGCGACTTGCTCTTGGCCATGCGGCCCTGCGGGCTCTTGTTGATCCACTCCAGCTCGCGCGCCAGCGCCTTCTGCCGGTTGGACGCCTGCTTCTCCTCGATCTCCAGGCGCGCCTTCTTCTGCTGCAGCCAGCCGGTGTAGTTGCCCTTGTAGGGGATGCCCTCGCCGCGGTCGAGCTCGAGGATCCATCCGGCCACGTTGTCCAGGAAGTACCGGTCGTGCGTCACGGCGATGATGGTGCCCTCGAAGCGCTGCAGGTGCTGCTCGAGCCACGCGACGCTCTCGGCATCGAGGTGGTTGGTCGGCTCGTCGAGGAGCAGGATGTCGGGCTTCGTCAGGAGCAGGCGGCAGAGCGCCACGCGGCGCCGCTCGCCGCCCGAGAGCGTGTTCACCGGCTGGTCCTGCGGCGGGCAGCGGAGCGCCTCCATGGCCATCTCGAGCTGGCTGTCGATGGTCCACGCGTCGAGGCGGTCGAGCCTCTCCTGCACCTCGGCCTGCTTGTTGATCAGCTTGTCCATCTGCTCGGGGGTCATGTCCTCCCCGAACTTCGCGTTGACCTCGTCGTACTCCTTGAGCAGCGCGAGGGTCTCCTTGGCCCCGTCGCGCACCACCTCGATCACCGTGCGCGTGTCGTCGATCAGCGGCTCCTGCTCGAGGTAGCCGACCGTGTAGCCGCCGGCGGCCACCACCTTGCCCTCGTAGTTCCTGTCCACGCCCGCCATGATGCGCAGCAGCGTGCTCTTGCCGCTGCCGTTGAGGCCGAGCACGCCGATCTTCGCGCCGTAGTAGTACGAGATGGATACGTTGTTGAGGATCTTCTTGCGGTCGATCTCCTTGGTGACGCCCATCATCGAGTAGATGACCTGCGTCTCGTTCCTCGGGCCGGACTTCTGCGGGGCTGCCATGCGTGGATCCTCTGGTGAGGCGCGCGATTCTACGCAACGCGCGCACCTATCCTGCACGCATGGGACCGTTCCTCGAGTGGATCCGCGCCACCAACGGCGGCACGGCGCGCAGGCTGCTCGTGGGCGCTGTGGGCGGGACGATGGCGCTGGCCGGAATCGCGCTCCTGGTGCTGCCCGGGCCGGGCATCCCGCTCCTGCTCGCGGGGCTCGGCGTCCTCGGCCTGGAGTTCGCGATCGCCCGCACCTGGATGGAGGCCCTGAAGCGGCGCGCGGAGGGAGCCGGCGTGCCGCGCCAGGCGCTGTGGGCCCTGCCGGCGGCGGGCATCGCGCTGTCGATCGCGGTGACCGTGGCCACCGGGCTGCTGTCGGTCGTGCACGGGCACGGGACATGGCGGATCGTGCGCAAGCCCTCGCTCTCCTGGCGGCTCACGTACGTCTCGGTCGACGAGCTCTCCGCGGCCGACGCGGGCCCCGACGCCGCCGAGATGCTCCGCCGGAGCGGCCTCGGCCCGCCGCGCTGAGCCGCGCCCGGGCCCGCGCAGTCATTCCGGCGCGCCGAGCAGGTGGCGCCGCAGGAAGCCAAGCCGCTTGCGATAGCCGTAGGGCGTCTCCGCCGCGCCGTGCCCTGCCCCGGGAACCACCACCAGCTCATGCAGGATCCCTGCGCGCACGAGCGCGGCGGACGCCTGCATCGTGCTCGCGGGGTCCACGTTCTCGTCGAGCTCGCCCACGACCAGCATCAGCCTTCCCCGCAGCCGCGCGGCATCGGCGGCGTTCGAGCTGCGTTCGTAGCTCTCGTCGACGGGCCACCCCATCCACAGCTCGTTCCACCACGCCTTGTCCATGCGGTTGTCGTGGCAGCCGCAGTCGGCCACCGCCACGGAATAGAAGTCCGCATGGTCGATCAACGCGCGCATGGCGCTCTGGCCGCCCGCGCTGCCGCCGTAGATCCCGACGCGCGAGAGGTCCATCCACGGCCGCGTCGCCGCCGCGGCCCTGATCCACGCGATGCGATCGGGGAACCCCGCATCCTTCAGGTTCTTCCAGCAGACGTCGTGGAACGCCTTGCCGCGCCAGTTCGTGCCCATGCCGTCCACCTGCACCAGCACGAAGCCCGCATCGGCGATCGCCTGCAGGCCGTGGTTCGGCGACCACTCCTTCGTCGCGTGGAAGTCCTGCGGCCCCGCGTACACGCACTCCAGCACGGGCCTCGGCGTCGGGTCGTTCGCCGTGCCGCGGGGCCGGAAGATGACGCCGTGGATGTCGGTCACGCCGTCACGGCCCTTGGCCACGAAGCGCTCGGGAAGCACCCGGCCCGCATCCAGCTGCGTCGCGACGGACCCGCGACCGAGCTCGCACACGAGCGACCCGTCGTGCCCGTCGCGCAGTTCCTTCACGGGCGGCAGGTCCACCCGCGACCAGGTGTCCACGTACCAGCGGCCGCCGGGACTCCACTCCACGCGGTGCGTGCCGTCGCCGCGCGTCAGCCGCACCGCCTCGCCGCCGTCGATCGGCACGCGCATCCAGTGCTCGAAGCAGGGGTCCTGCGCCGCATCAATGCCCATGGCACGCAGCGTGACCGTTCGCGCGGCCGCGTCCACCGACTCCACGGAGCGCACCATCCAGCGTCCCCGCGTCACCTGCCGCCGCACGCTGCCCGTCGGCACGTCGATGAGGTAGACGTGGTTCCATCCGTCGCGCTCGCTCATCCAGAGCAGCTCGTCCTCCGCGAGCCAGTGCATCCACGTCTTGTGCGCGTAGTCCACGAAGGTCGGCGAGGTTTCCTCCGCGACCGTGCGCACCGCCCCCGTCGCCGCATCCACGCTCACGAGCCGCAGCAGCTGATGGCCGCGCCGGTTGTGGACAAACGTGAAGCTGCGGCCATCCGCCGCCCAGCGCAGGCCGTCGTTCGACCAGGGCGTCGTGAACGACGCGCGATCGATGGGCACCTCGGTGCCGTCGGCCCGGAAGAGCCGCGGCCACCGTTCCTCGATGCGGTCTCCGGGCTTCAGGTAGTTCAGCGTGCGCACGCGCGGCTGCACCTGGTCCACCGGGGAGCTCTCGACGACCGTCACCGGGTGCTCCTGCGCCGGCACCACCTCCCACGCGACGGCGTGTCGCCCGTCCGGCGCGGTCGAGGGGGCGGCAAGCCCGGCCGGCACGGGCACGCCGCCGGCCGGTGCGGTCAGCGCAACGAACGCAGCGGCGGCAAGCGGGGCGAGGCGCGTGACAAGGGCCATCGACGCACGATACGCATGCCGTGCACCGCTAAGATCCCGCGCCTGATGACCGGCACCGCACGCACCGCCGCCCTCCGCGCACTCGCCGCACTCTCGGGAACGATTGCGATCGCGCTCAGTTCCTGCTCCGCACCGCCGCGACCGATCGACGAGGGCACGAAGCTGCGCCTCGAGCTGGCCGCCAACCTGCTGGACATCGCCGACGTGGGGATGACGCTGTTTGCGACCGAGGTCACCAAGAGCTACGCCAGACAGGAGGCGGGCGAGCTGTACCTCCTGAAGCAGGTGACGCGGAACACGACGGTCAACAACCTTCGGGCGCTCGCGCTCGGGCAAGACCCGACGGGCACGCTGGTCGACATGTATGTGTGGGTACGGCTCGCCGAGCAGGCATGCGCCTACCGCAATGCCATCATGCCCGCGTTCAAGGACGCACCCTACGACTGCACGGCGACGTACGGCGAAGTCAAGCGCCGGATCGACACCATCATGGAGACCGGGTTCAACGGAGAGCCCGTCTTCTCCGCGGAGCAGCGCCAGCAGCTCGACGCACTCGTGGCGGACTTCCAGGTGCGCCATCCGGACCTCCTGAGCGCCGGGCTGTTCCGCATCGACGACCTGCGCGACTACTCGGGAAGCCGCATGCAGGTCATCGCGCAGGCACCGCAGGCCATGCTGAGCCCGGTGGAGGACGCGCGCGCGGAGCTGGAGCGTGCGCGACTGGTGGGCGCGCGGATGGTGTGGCTGGCCAGCAGGCTGCCGACGGCCGCGGGCTGGGAGGCGCAGGCAGTCATCGACGAGGTCCGCCAGGGCAAGGAAGTGCAGGCGGCCCTTGCGAGCGCCGTCACCATCGAACAGCGCCTCAACGAGACGCAGGCGACGCTCTCGTCGGTCAGCGGCGCCGCCGACGAACTTGCGTCCTCGGTCAAGGCGCTCGGCGATCACTTGGGCGAGGTCGCCAAGGCCCGGGAGGTGCTTCGGGAAGGCCTGTGGCTCCTGGCGGGCGTCGCCGCCGCGGTGCTTCTCGCGCTCGTCGTGCTTGGCGCGATCATCACGCGCCGGCTGAGCCGGATCGCGGAAGTGGCCTACAAGTCCGCGCGACACACCTGATTATAGGACTAAAATCTGGCTCGCCGGAAGCGCCAAATCCGGTCGTTTGGGCGCCTTCACGCTTGCCAAACAGATCCCGGACCTTACCGTAGTCGTACAGGAGACCTCCGGGCCGCACTGTCTCGTTGCCCCGCACCCCCACGGACCCACACATGAAGCAACTCATCCGATCCATCGGGCTTGTCACCCTCGCCTTCACGGGCGCTGTCCACGCCGACGCGGAAGGCCACGCGCTCGCGGGACAGGCCTGGCCCGAGCAGGCCCCCACCCCGACCTTGTCGGCGGAGTTCGGCTTCGACATCGTGCCCGCGCCGCTCTTCGTCCTGCCCAACCAGGACAACGAGGCGTACCTCATGGAAGACGAGCTCTCACGCGGCAGCGCGGGCTCGAAGCCGCTCCGTTTCGCCATCCCCGTCGCGGCGTCCATGAGCATCGATGACGGCCAGTGGCTGCAGGTGCCGGGCGGCCGCCTCTGGCGCGTCGAACTCCTCTCCTACAACGCCACCACCGCGCGCCTGCACCTCACGGGCATCAACTTGCCCCAGGGCCAGCAACTGCGCCTCTCGAACCCCGGCTTCTTCGACAGCGTCGTCGGCCCGATCGAGGGCGTGGGCGAGTTCGGCAACGGATCGATTTGGGGCATGTCTCTTGCCACCAACCGGACGCTCATCGAGTGGTTCGTGCCGCACGGGCAGTCCGTGACCGACCTCCCCTTCACCGGCGTCGACTACTACCACGGCTACCGGAAGATCTGGAAGCTCGACGAACTCGCCGAGGGCGGCGTGGCCGTGGGCCCGTGCCACCTCGACCCGATCTGCTTCCCCACGTGGGCCAACGAGTCCAACGGAACCGTGCGCCTGATCTTCGGCGGCTTCGTCTGCTCGGGCCAGCTGATCGCCACCACGGCCGCGGACGAGACGCCCTACGTCTCCACGGCCAACCACTGCATCTCGACGCAGGCCGAGGCCAACAGCTGCCAGTTCAACTTCTTCTACCGCCGGAACACCTGCGCGTCCGCGGCAACGGCGGCGGCAGGCACCAACGTCACCGGCGGCGACCTCGTGCGCACGCACCTCAACAGCGACTGCACGCTGCTGATGGAGCGCCCGACGCTTCCGACCACCGCTTACTGGGTCGGCTGGACAAGCGCGACCGTCCCCACCAGCACCGCAAGCACCGGCCTGCACCACCCCGACGGCAGCTACCAGCGCATCTCGTTCGGCACCAAGAACGCAAACTCGTTCAACTGCGGGTCGCCCACGTCCAACTGGTCGTCGCTCTCCTGGAACTCGGCGACGCAGTACGGCGTCACCAACACGGGCGTGACGGAGGGCGGCTCCTCGGGCAGCGCCATCTACCGTAACAGCGACAAGAAGATGTACGGCGTGCTGACCTGCGGCGCCAGCGCCTGCTCGGCAACGGCCGCCGACGACGGCTACGGACGCTGGGACGTGGCCGTCAACACCAGCTCAACCGGGTTCGCGACCTCGTTGGCCGTGGGTTCGGACGATGCGCAGGAGCCGAACGACTCGTGCGCCGCGGCGCGCGCGCTGACGGCCGGCACCTACAGCGCACTGGTCGTGAAGCGCCTCGACGAGGACTGGTACGCCCTGCCCGTCCCGGTGGGCTCCACGCTCACGGTGAGCATGACCTTCACGCACGCAAATGGCGACGTCGACGTCCAGCTCTTCAACGCCTGCGGCGGCGCCGTCGCGGTCGACCGCAACGCAAACACCAACAACGAGTCGTTCACCTACGTCAACAACAGCGCCAGCAGCACCGTGTACATGCGCGTGTACCTGGGCGCGGACACCCGCAACGACTACACGCTGACCTTCAGCACGTCGATCGCGGTCCCCGGCAACGACGAGTGCACCGGCGCCACCGCCATCGGCAACGGCACCTCCGCGTTCAACACCACCACCGCCACCAACAGCGCCGTCGCCATCCCGGCCTCGTGCGACGAGGGTGCCGGCGTGGCCATGAACAAGGACGTCTGGTTCCGCTACACGGCCACGTGCAACGGCAACGCGCGCGCCACCACCTGCGGGCTGGCAGCGTTCGACACCCGGCTCGCGGTCTACCCCGGCAGCGCCTGCCCGACCGCGGCCACCGCCGTGACCGCCTGCGACGACAACACCGCCGGCTGCGCCTCGGGCACGAGCACGGTGTCATGGCCCGTGACCACGGGCAGCACGTGGTACATCCGCGTGGGCTCGCCCTCGGCAGCCTCGGGCAGCGGATCGCTGACCACCAGCTGCGCAGCATGCCTCGGGGACTTCGTGGTGGACGGCCAGATCGACGGCTCCGACCTCGGGGTGCTGCTCGGCGGCTGGGGCACGGCCGTGACCGACATCTCCGGTGACGGCAACACCGACGGCACCGACCTCGGCGTGCTGCTGGGCGCCTGGGGCGCCTGCCCGTGACCGTTCCGGCGCAAACAGCGCCGTGACAATGACTTGTATTCGCCCGCCGCCCTGGACCCGCAATGGTCCGGGGCGGCGGTCCATTTCCCGGGGGAAACGATCCACGATATTCCCTGCGATTCCGTTGGACAGGGGCCCGGATCGGTGCATCTTCGATTGGGCGCTCAAGTAGTTCGCGTCCGGTGGCAGGGGAACGGGCATCTGTGCAGTGGCTCAGGTGTCATCGGTCTCGAAAGGAAAGGCCTGCCATGTCGTCCTCCGTTGCTGCACGCTGTGCATTTGGTGCTGTCGCCCTCTCGCTGACGGCTGCCGCGAATGCCGGGTTTGTCTTCCAGTCCGCCGCCCGGGAAACCGAGGCCTCCATTGGAGGCGTGGTGGTCCAGTCGCAGGCGACAACCTCGTTCACGTCGTGGTTCGGCTCCGCGCGCTCCACGTCGGTGGCGCAGTCGATCCTCGCAACCCTTGGCTCCAGCCTCCTTGCCGACGAGATGAACTTCGTCGGCTCCGCACAGGTGAGTTCCAGCGGCGACGCCACCCTGGCGGCGCGCAGCGCGGCCACCGTGACCTTCACCGCCGATGCCGCGGCGAAAGTCCTCTGGATCGCCGACCTCTGGCAAGAGGCCAGCGGGGTTGGCAACGCGGCGACCATCAGCCTCGCGGTCGTCGACCTGACCGCATCCTCGGTGGCCCTTGCGTTCACGGGACCCGCGATCGGCTCAGGCGCCTTCGCCGTGAGTGCGGGGCACACCTATCGCGTGAGCATCCTGGCGACGGCCGCATCGGTCAGCGCCACGAACGCCGTGGCCAACTACAACGTCGGCTTCGTGTCGCAGGTGCCGGCCCCCGGAGCCGTGGCGCTCCTCGCGGTCGCAGGCCTTGCGGCAAGCCGCCGCCGTTGACAGCGGCGCCAAACCCGCCCGGCGCGCCACCGGCACGCCCCGTCCACTCCCGCAGCCCCGGTGCCTCACGGCCCGGGGCTGCGGCGTTTCGCGGCGCGTGCGCGGCCCGGCTACATTCCGTGCCGCATGCCACCGCTCCACCTGATGCCAGCCGCGTCGATCCTTGCCGAGGGATCCGGGTCGATGAGCCTGCTCGAGTACGTCCGCGCCGGAGGCTCGCTCGGATACGTGCTGATGGCGCTCTCCGTGCTTGCGGTGGCCCTGATCGTGCGCAACCTGCTGGTGGTTCGGCGAGGGCTGATGGCGCCGGCCGACCTGGTGGACACGCTGTCGCGCCAGCTGCGAGCGGGCGACATTCCCGGTGCGGCAAAGTCCTGCGAGGAAGACCCGGGCCACTCGTTCGTGTCCAACGTGATGGCGGCAGCCATCCGCCGCTGCGCCGGCAACCCGATGGGCCAGTTCGAGGCTCGGGCCGCGGTCGAGGAAGCGGGACAGGCGGCCGTGACCAAGCTGCAGCGGCTCAACAACGGACTCGGCGTGCTGGCCGCCGTGGGCCCAATGCTGGGGCTCCTCGGCACGGTCATCGGCATGATCGGCGCGTTCAACGCCATCGGGTCGCTGCAGGGGTCGGCGCGGTCCACGGAACTGGCGCGGTTCATGTCGCTGGCACTGGTCAACACCGCACAGGGACTGGTGGTGGCGGTGCCGTGCACCGTGGCGTTCGCGCTGTTCCGCCAGCGCATCGACCGCCTCGCCGGCGACGTTGCGGGCGAGGTGCTCGAGCGGCTCGCCGAGGACCTCGCCGCGGGGCTTGCGCGGCGTGCCGCAGGCGCGCGCGCCGCACAGCCGGCCGCGCGACCGGTGGGCGCATCGCCGGGAACGCAGGTGCCCTGATGGCGGGCGGCGCCGATGCATCGGATGCGTCCTTCGACCTGACGCCGATGATTGACGTCATCCTGCTCCTCATCATCTTCTTCATGCTGTCTTCGCAGTTCGCCACCAGCGAGCTGCGGCCGGTGGACCTGCCGCGCGAGGAGGGTGCGCCCCCCGCCAGCGAATCCGCGGCCGCGAAGCTGGTGATCGACGTAGACCGCGGGGGCAGTTACTCGATTCTCGGCGAAGGGCTGACGCTCGACGCGCTGGCCGCGCGGCTTGCCGCCGCGCAGGAAGGCACCGGCACGCGGCACAGCGGCGTGGTGGTTCGCGCCGACCGCAACGCGCAGTCCTCGGCCCTCAACCGGCTTGCCGAGCGCCTGGCCGCGGCGAAGGTCGCCAACTGGTCGCTGGCCGTCGCACCGGAGGGCGACTGATGCGGATGGTGTCCTCGAGGCGATCGGGGCTGCTCGACCTGGCCGAGATGCGGCTGCCGCTGATCGCTCTGATCGACGTGATCCTGTTCCTCCTGATGTACTTCCTGCTCGCCGGAAGCCTTGAGTCGGAGGAACGCGAGCTGGCATCGGCGCTCGGGAGCGGCACCAGCGTCTCGGGCGACTCGGGCGGGTTCACGCCGCAGGCGATCGAGGTGACCGTGCAGGGCGGCACCACCGTGTTCCGGATGGGCACGCGCCCGCCGATGGGGCGGGCGGCCATGGCGGAACTCATCGCCGGGTTGCCCAAGGAGCCAGGCGTGGTGGTGCGGGTTGCCGACGACGTCCCCGTCAACGACGCGGCGGCGGCGCTGCAGATGTGCCGCGATGCCGGATTCGGGAAAATTGCATACCAGCCGATGGCACGGGCGACTCAATAGTCTGATAAAACTGCCACAATCAACGCCGGAAAGAAGATTTCATCATTCCACGAGGGGCGGAGGCCGGGACTTTCGCTTGAGCGCCTTGCTTCTCTGGAGAAACGCTGCATTCTCCGGAGGATCTGTGGCGCGTCGTGCTGCCGCAGTCGTTTCCCGCCTCCGGATCAGCAAAGACCCGCCATGAATCGCATCGCCTCGCTTGCGGGCTTCCTTCTTGCGCTCGGTGCCGCATCAGCGGCCGGCGCCGGCATCACCGTCACAAGCAGCATGGAGGGGTACTCCAACGCCATCGCCGGCCGCGGATACCTCACGGCTGAGTTCATGGGCTCGGCCATCTCCGCGCCGGAGGGAGGCGCGGGCTGGAATGCGTGGGCGGCCGACGCTCCTGGCGGCCTCTATCTTTCCGGCAGCACGCTCTCGACAGCCGTGGCCAACGACCCCCTGAAGATCACCTTCTCGTCCGGTGAAGTCGGCGCCGTCGGCGGCACCTTCTACCTGACCGACAGCTCGCGCTCGACCGTGCTCTCCTCGCTCATCGAGATCACGCTCAGCAACGGAGAGATGTACGTGAGCAAGAGCTCGCAGAAGAACTTCGCCGGCTTCGTGGCCGATGCCGGGATGTCCATCTTGTCCATCACCATCAAGCCATTCATGCCGGTGGCCGGTGGCGAGTATGCGACGGTCTCGAGCTTGATGATCTCCGGCGTGCCGGGGCCCGGTTCACTTGCCCTGCTCGGCGCCGCGGGCCTGACCGCCCGCCGCAAGCGCCGCTGAACCGAGTCACTTCTCGGTACAGCCTTTCGCCGCCCCTGGCCATGCGCCAGGGGCGGCGATGTTTCGTGCGCACACGCGCAGGAACGTCCGTAACTCCATGAAAACACGGCAATTCCAGCACAGTACTTGCTTCTCCAGAGAAATCAGGCATCCTCTGCACATCCGGTTTCCCTCCGGAGACATGGTCTCCCCTTCGTTCCCGTTCCCTCACTCCCTTCACGTCTGAGCACATCATGCAACGGTCTCCCATCGCCGCGATCGCGGCCGCAGTTGTCGCTTGCACCTCTTCCCACGCCGGCCTGGTCACCACCAGCAGCCAGGCGGCCTTCAATGCAATCGTCGCATCACGCGCGCTGCAAACCGCAGCGTTCGGGTTTGACGGCGTCGCCAGCTCCACGCCAAGCCTCTCGGGCGGCAGCGCGTGGAACGCCTGGGAGGCAACGGCTCCGGGGGGCGTCTGGCGTTCCGGCACCGGGCTGCTGCAGACGACGTTCACGGACATTCCGCTGACCTTCACGTTTGCGCCCAACTCGGTGTATGCGGTAGGCGGCACCTTCTTCGTCAGCAACTCGAGCTACCAGGTGATTCCCGGATCGCTCGTCAAGGTGACCCTCGCAAGCGGCCAGAGCTACGTGAGCGCCAACGGAGCAAGCAACTTCGCCGGCTTCATCAGCACGGAGGCCATCGCTTCGATCACGATCAAGCCGCAGGTGGAGAACCTGAGCGTGGATCAATTCGCCACGGTCGACGGACTGATGGTGGCGGGCGTGCCGGCCCCAGGCGCCGTAGCACTCCTCGGCATAGCGGGACTGATCGCCTCGCGTCGCCGACGCTGAGCACGAGACACGGTCCGAGTTGTGTGGGCCGACGGCCCCTGGCGGATGCTGCGCCAGGGGCCGGTCTCATCTCGTGGCACACTCCGGCAAATCACTCATCGCACAGCGAAAGGAAGCGATTCCGACGAGACTCATGTCGCGGTTCTTGTTCTTTTGAAGAATTGTTGCTTTCCTCAGAGATTGAGCGGCGCCTCCCATGCCCCCTCGCGGTCACGGCATCCGCCAAGGCTGGCGTCGCCACCACGAGCAGCCAATCGGCATTCAACATCATTACCACCTCGCGTGCCGACGTCCGCGAGTCGTTCGCCTTCACCGCGCCAGGTGCCTACTCCTCGCTCGCCGGCAGGCAGTCGTACGTGGCCAACAGCTCCGCCACGAGCGTCGCGGGCCTCGTGAGCACCGAGGCCATCACGTCCATCACCATCCAGCGACGGGTGGCCGGCGCGGATGCGCGGTTCGCCACGGTGGGCGGCCTGGTGGTGGCCGGCGTGCCGGCACCCGGAAGCGTGGCGTGCCTTGCCGCAGCGGGGCTCGTCGGTTCGCGCAGGCGACGGCGCTGACGGACCAACGCTCGTGCCGGGCCCCTCCGGGAGCAGGACTCGCGCTCACTCGAAGCGCAGGTGCTTGACGCTTTCGCCGCGGTCGCGCAGCTCGCGCAGCGCGTCGATGCCGATGTCAAGGTGCTGCCGGACGAAGCGATCGGTCACCAACCGGTCACTCTCGCCGGTCTTCACGCCCTCCGGCGTCATCGGGTTGTCCGACACGAGGAGCAGCGCTCCCTTGGGGATGCCGTTGGCGAACCCCACCAGGAAGATGGTGGCGGTCTCCATGTCGATGGCCTCCGCGCGGATGGAGCGCAGGTAGTCGCGGAAGCGTTCATCGTGCTCCCACACGCGGCGATTGGTGGTGTAGACGGTGCCGGTGTAGTAGTCGCGGTCGTACTTGACGATGGTGGCGCTCACGGCCCGCTGCAGGCGGAAGCTGGGCAGCGCGGGAACCTCGGCCGGCATGTACTCGTTGCTGGTGCCCTCGCCCCGGATGGCCGCGATGGGCAGGATGAAGTCGCC